>JAUYGN010000086.1 GCA_030690545.1 Solirubrobacteraceae bacterium | reverse complement strand
AGCGCGCCGCCCGCCAGCAGGCGCCCCGCGCGGTGGCGCCCGCGGTGACGGCGGCTACGCCGCCGCTTCGGCCGCTGTGGACGCTGCGGCGCGCTGCTCTGCCGGGTCAGCTCCAGCCTCGGCCGGGTCGGGCGCGCTCTTGGCGCCCTCCCGCGCCCACGGCTCATCGAACTCCACCCGCCACTTGCCCTCCTCGCTCTGCTGCAGCGCCAGCTTGGCACGGAACGAGCGCCCGCTGCGCCCCTTGAAGCCCGTGACCGGCTTGGCCGTGCGCCCCGTCGCGATCAGCTCCTTGGCGACCGCGAGCGCCAGCGTCTTGCCGGCCTTCGCCTTCCAGATCACGAATCCGCAACCGGGATCCTCGCGCGACCAGCAGGAGTAGCCCTTGCGGTTCTCGACGATGTCGTTGCCGCAGACGGGACATGGACCGAGGTTCGCGCGCGGAATGCGCACGTCCTTCAATTTCGCGTCGAGCTCGGCCACGGTCGACTCGGCGAAGCCCTTGATGTCGGCCATGAACGTCTTGCGCGGCTCCTCACCGCGCTCGATCTTGCCGAGCCGCTGCTCCCAGTCGCCGGTCAGCGACGGCGACGTCAGCGGGTGCGCGCCGAGCAGGCGGATGACGTTCAGCCCCTTCTCGGTCGCGACGAGCGCGCGCGCGTCGCGCTCGACGTAGCCGACGTCGATCAGGCGCTCGATGATCGAGGCGCGCGTCGCCGGCGTGCCGATCCCCGACTCCTTCATCGCCTCGCGCATCTCGTCGTCGTCGACGAGCTTGCCGGCGGTCTCCATCGCGCCGAGCAGCGAGGCGTCGGAGTAGCGCCGCGGCGGCTGCGTCTCCTTCTCGGCCGAGCTGACGTCGAGCGTGCGGACCTGCTCGGCGAGCTCGAGCTTCGGCAGCTGCTGGTCGCGGCCCTCGTCGTCGTCGGTCGCGCTGCTGGACTCGGCCAGCTCGCCGTAGACGCCGCGCCAGCCGGGGACGAGCAGGACCTTTCCCCGCGTGCGGAAGACGTGGCCGGCGACGGTCGTCTCGACCTTCGTGTTCTCGAACACCGCCTCGGGATGGAAGACGGCCAGGAAGCGGCGCGCGACGAGATCGAAGATGCGGCGGTCGTCGTCGGACAGCTTGTCGAGGCCGTGCGCGGAGTTCGTCGGGATGATCGCGTGGTGATCGCCGACCTTGTCGTCGGCGACGACGCGTCCGAGCGGCAGCATGTCCAGGCCCTGCACGTAGGCGGCGGCGGACTGGTAGTCGCGTGAGGCGGCGCCGACGTGGCCGGCGATCGGCTTGAGCTCGGCGACCATGTCGCTCGTCAGGTAGCGCGAGCTCGTGCGCGGATAGGTGAGCACCTTGTGCTCCTCGTAGCAGCGCTGCGCGGCGCCGAGCGTGCGGCGCGCGGTGAAGCCGAAGCGGCTGTTGGCCTCGCGCTGCAGCGACGTGAGGTCGTACAGCAGCGGCGCGCGCTCGGAGCGCTTCTTGCGCTCGAGCTGCGTGATCTCGCCGGTCTGGTCCAGGACGGCGGCGACGATCGCGTCGGCGTCCGCGGCGGTCTTGACCCGCGGCTTGGAGCCATCGTGGTAGCGGCCCTCGTACTTGCGCTCACCGGGCGCCTCGAAGAGCGCGTCGACGAGCCAGTACGGCTCGGGCACGAAGGCGCGGATCTCCTCCTCGCGGCGCGTGATGATCGCCAGCGTCGGCGTCTGCACGCGGCCGAGCGAGACGGCGCCGTCGAACGACGAGCGCAGGCGGATCGTCGCCGCGCGCGTCGCGTTCATGCCGACGATCCAGTCGGACTCCGAGCGCGAGCGAGCGGCGGCCTCGAGCTGGGCGAACTCCGCGGCGGGACGCAGCTCGGTGAAGGCGCGCTGCATCGCGGCCTTCGTCATCGACGACAGCCAGAGCCGCTGGACGGGCTTCTTCGCGCCCGCCTTCTCGAACAGGTAGGCGAAGATCAGCTCGCCCTCGCGACCGGCGTCGCAGGCGTTGACGACGGTCGCGACGTCGCTGCGCTTGAGCTGCTTGGAGACGACCGTCATCTGCTTCTTGGAGCGCTCGTCGCGCACGACGAGCTTGAACTTCTCGGGCACGATCGGCAGGTCGGCCATGCGCCACTTCTTGTACTTCGCGTCGTACTCGTCGGGCTCGGCGAGCTGGACGAGGTGACCGACGGCCCACGTCAGGACGTGCTCGGGACCCTCGAGGTAGCCCTCCTGCTTCTGGAACGGTCCAGGCAGGACGCGCGTGAGGTCACGGCCGACGGATGGCTTCTCGGCGATGACGAGCGTCTTGGATGCTGACTCGGACAAGGGCCGCAGGGTAGCGGTATCCCCGGGCCAGCTCGCGGGGTCCGCTCCGCATCGCCCGCGCGATCAGCTCACGCAGCGACCGGTGTCGACCGGGCCGCCGGCCGTGCGCAGCCGCTCGCGCACGACGCCGTTGGGGATCGCGTACCCGGCGTTGCGACCGACGAGCTTGGAGAAGACCGTTCCCGACACGCGACCGGCGACGTCGACGATCGGCCCGCCCGAGTTGCCGGGCTGCACGTCGGCGCGGAAGGCGGTCACGGTGCGCCGCACGAGGCGCCGCCCGTAGGCGTCGTTGGCGAACACCGACGAGGTCCTGCCGACGCGCGCCGGGAGGATCTTGAAGGGCCCGTTGAGCGGGAAGCCGAGCACCGCGCCCGGCTCGCTGACCGCGACGTCACGCGAGAACCGCAGCGCCGGGCGGTCGAGCGACGGCACGCGCAGGATCGCGAGGTCGTTGCGCACGTCGAAGGTGATCGCCGTCGCGTCGAGGCGGCTGCTGGAGCCGTTCGGCTCGACCGAGGTCCTGCGAGACCCGGCGACGACGTGCGCGTTCGTGACGACGATTCCCGGCCCGGCGACCCACCCCGAGCCGGCGACGCCCAGCCCGCACGAGTTGCTCAGCACGCGCACGATCGAGCGGCTCGCGCGCTCCACGTCGGGATCGCGGGCGACCGACTCGCGCGGCGGCTCGACGTCGACGCCCGGACCGTCGATCGTCGGAAACGGGTCGAAGCGGGCGAGCGCCTTGAGCACGCGATCCGACGGCAGGACGGCGTTGAGCTCCTTGAGGATCACCGAGCGCTGGATCGGTTCGCGCCAGTCGCGGATGCCGGGCGTCTGCAGGACGATCACGCTGACGAGCCACGCCAGGCCGAGCGCGAGGCCGATCGCCAGCACGCTGCCCAGCATGCCGTCGACGGCACCGAAGACGGGTGAGCGGATGCCCGACCGCATGGCGCCCGCGATGCCCTCCGCGCCGGCTGACAAGATGACGCCGCCGATCAGTGCTCCGAGCAGGCCGAAGAGCGGTGCGAACGGCGACGCATTGCCCTCGCTGAGCAGGTGCGGACCGAACCGCGTGCCGAGGTAGGCGCCGCCCGCGAACCCGACCAGCGAGAGCGCCCCGATGAGAAACCCACGCGCGAAACCGACGAACGCGAAGAACGCAGCGAAGATGATGATGGCGATGTCGATTGCAGTCACGCGAATGCTCGTTCAGGCGACGCTGACAATAAATGGCGCGGGTACGTCCGCGAGCAGGCCATAGTTATCTCGCATGCTCGATGCCTCCTCGCCTTCACGCCGGTCCCTTCCTGCCCGGGGATTGATCTTCGCAGGCGCCCTCGCGGCCGGCGTGGCGGTCGTGGCGCTGCTGCTCGCGCTGACAGGCGGTCCGCCGCCCGAGCAGGCCGCCGCCGAGCGCTTCGTGACGGCGTGGGCGCGCGGCGACTTCCCGGCGATGCATGCCGAGCTGACCGAGGCCGACCGGCGCGCGCTGCCGCTGACCGCGTTCACCGAGCGCTACCGCGAGGCCGCCACGATCGCCACCGCGACGGCGTTTCGCCACGGCGAGGTCGACAAGCCGCGCAACGGCGTCGTCAGCGTGCCGATGACGATCGCCACACGCGTCTTCGGGACGATCCGCGCGCCGCTGCGCCTGTCGTTCTCCCAGGACGACGACGCCTGGCGCGTCAAGTGGTCGGCGCGCCTGGCGTTCCCCGGCCTCGCCGACGGCGAGCTCCTGACGCGCCGCACCCAGCTACCGCGGCGCGCAGACATCATCGCGCGCGACGGCAGCCCGCTCGCGCAGGGGCCGGATCGCACGTCGCCGATCGCCGACATCGCGTCGTCGATCGTCGGCGAGCTCGGGGCGCCGCCGCCCGAGCGGCTCGCTCGGCTCGACGAGCTCGGCTATCCGGCGGACGCGCTGGTCGGCATCTCCGGCTTGGAGCGCGTCTTCGAGGAGCGGATCGCAGGCACGCCCGGAGGTCAGCTGCGCGCCGGCTCGCGCGTGCTGGCCAAGACGGTCGCGCGACCTGCGACGCCGGTCCGCTCGTCGATCGACCCGCCCGTCCAGCGTGCCGCGGTCGAGGCCAAGGGAGCCCGCCTCGGGGGGGTCGCGGTCGTGCGTCCGCGCACGGGCGAGATCCTCGCGCTCGCCGGGATCGCCTTCTCCGGCCTGCAGCCGCCGGCATCGACGTTCAAGATCGTCACGCTGGCGGGCGTCCTCGAAGCCGGGCTGGCGGGACCGAACTCGACCTACCCGGTCGAGACGAAGACGACGATCGAGGGCCGCGACATCGAGAACGCCAACGGCGAGAGCTGCGGTGGAACGCTGCGCCAGACCTTCGCGCACTCCTGCAACTCCGTCTTCGCGCCGCTCGGCGTGCGGCTCGGCGCCGAACGGCTCGTGCAGGTCGCGGAGCGCTTCGGCTTCAACAGCGATCCCGGGATCCCCGGCGCCGCGACGAGCACGATCCCCCCTGCCGACGAGATCGGCGACGCCCTCGCGGTCGGCTCCTCGGCGATCGGCCAGGGCCGGTTGCAGGCGACCGCGCTGCAGATGGCCTGGGTCGCGGCGACGATCGCCGGCGGCGGCAAGCGTCCCCGGCTGACGCTGCAGCGCGGCCTGGAGCCGAAGCGCACGCAGGTCGTCGACGCCGGCATCGCGCGAATGGTCGGGCGCTACATGGAGGCGGTCGTGAACGAGGGCACCGGCGGGCTGGCGGCGGTCCCGGGGGTGCGTGTCGCCGGCAAGACCGGCACCGCCGAGCTGCGCGACACGACCCAACCGAGGTGCGAGCCCAGCCCCGACCCGGAGGTCCCTCCCTGCCCACCCACCGAGCCCAACGACCCGACCGACACCTCGGCGTGGTTCGCCGCCTACGCGCCCGTCGTCGAGCCGCGCGTCGCGGTCGGCGTGCTGCTCGCCGAGTCGGGAGCCGGTGGCCAGACCGCGGCGCCGGTCGCCCAGCAGGTGCTGCGCGCAGGGCTCGAGGCGACGCGGTAGCCGCCGAGACCGTCAGACGTCGAGGTCGATGATCCCCGTCTGCCGGGTCGTCGAGCTCTCGATCTTCAGCTCCAGCGGCCGGTTGTCGAGCGACTCGAGAGTCAGCTTGAAGAGCAGCAGCGAGCCGCGGATCGCGGTGTCGTAGGCCGGGGTGTCGGGCAGCGGCAGGATCTCGCCGGGCGGGATCGCCTCCGTCGAGCGGTAGGCGAAGGCGTTCGCCTCGGTGAGCGCGAGCGGCGCGAAGACCTCGTCCTGCGTGTCGGTGATCTCGATCTCGCCGGACGGTCGCAGCGGCCGGTCGGCCTCGTTCTCGACCTGGATGAAGACGCCGAACCAGACCTCGTTCTCACCAAGCTCGCGCTCGGACGGGTTCACGCCGTTGAGGAACGCCCGGTCCTGGATGTCGTCGGGGTTGAGCTGGCGCGAGATCTGGACCTGGTACTTCAGATCGCCGAGCGAGAGGTAGAACCCCTCGCTCTCGATGTGCTGGATCGGCGCGCTCTTGTCGTGATGGACGCCGCACGCGGCGAGGCCGCCGCTGCAGAGCAGGACGACGAGCAGGACGAGAGGACGGCGCAGGCAGGACACGAGGGTCGCGAAATCTACAGCCTGAAGCCGCTGGCGGGCTTGCGTGCCCCGCCGGCCACCGTCGTGCGCTCGCCGCGGCCGTCACCGGACTCGAGGATCGAGCGCAGCCGTTCGAGCGCGCGCTTGTGGCATCGCGTCGTCGCGACGCGCACGCGCAGCGCCTTCTCCATCAGCTCGTCGGACTTCAGGACCGGCGTCGACTCGGTCTCGAACGTGACCTTCGTCCGCCCGGGTCCCGCCTCCTCAAGCGTCCACGTCGAGCGCGTGCGGATCCGATTGAAGCGACCGGAGCGACCGGTCGCCAGGATCCGCTGCGGGGGCGTCACCTCGGCGAGCGTGACGTCGCCGTAGGAGAAGCGATCGAAGCGCGACTTGACGCGAAAGCGCGCGCCGGCACCGCGTCCGTAGGAGTCCTCACGGGTCAGATGCCACTCGACCATGCAGTGGTCGCTGAACTCGGCGTGGTTGGCCACGTCGGCGAGGTACTCGAAGACCGCCTCGCGCGGTTTGGCGATCGTCGTCGTCAGGGTGATCGGCTCCATGGGAGCCGCAATCTACACGCGGCGCACGCGAACCGAGTTGCCCCACTCGCCGTGGCGCACGAGCTCGGACTCGACCGGCTCGCCACGGCGCAGCGGGCGACACAGCTCACAGACCGTCGAGCCCGCCGCGTAGCGATAGACCATCTCGCCGACGAGCGGCGTGCGACCGCAGTCCGCGCAGTCGTGGCGCCCGTCGGTGAGCGCGTCGACGCTCTTGCGCAGCAGCGCGCGCTCGAGATCCTGCTCATCGACGGTGACGATCGGTCGCAGCGGCATGCTCGCCCCATTCGCCGCCCGTCGCCGGCCTCCTCCCGCGACGATCGTTGAGCAAGCGTTTACGGTGGATGCAAAGATGGGTAGAGGCGCAGCCCCTGGGCCGATCGCGACATCGCCGAGCTTGTGGTTGGCGGGATCGTTATCATTCGCACAAGCCTTGGGTGCCGTTCGGCTGCTGAACATTTGGCGAAGGGAGTGTCGTATGGAGTCGCTCACGTCGGGAACGCTGGCCGGTACCGGCACGTTCCGCTGCGAGATCTGTGGTCATGTCGTCGAGATGACCACCGCCGATGTCCTGCCCGCATGTCCCGGCTGCGACGGCGCCAGCTTCACTCGTGCCTCGCTGTTCGCGGGGTCCGCGCGCTTCCAGCGCGCCGAGCCCGACGCACCGACGCACGGTGACGCGCTCGACGCCGCGCGCGACGCGATCGACGCGCCCGGCCGCTACCTCGTCTTTCACGACGCCGGCGAGGTCCGCACCGTCGCGATGCCCGGCGAGTCGATGCGGATCGGCCGCAGCCTGTCGGCTCACCTGCGCTTCGAGGATCCGACCGTCTCCCGCCGCCACGCCGTGCTGCTCGCCGAGTCCGACGGCGTGCGGGTGCTCGACGACCGCAGCCTCAACGGCGTCTTCGTCAACGGCGAGCGCACCGATTCGCGCATGCTCGCCGACGGCGACGAGATCGTCATCGGCCGCTACCGCCTGCGCTTCGCCGACCGCTCCACGCTGCCCGCGCCGTCGACCGGCGCGCCGCTGCAAGCCGAGTAGCCTGTGGCGCCTTGGGCGTCACGATCGCAGTCCTCTCCCAGAAGGGCGGCACCGGCAAGACCACTGCGGTACGCACCCTGACGGACGTCTTCCGGCGCGTCGGGCTCAGCGTGCTCGCCGTCGACATGGACCCGCAGGGCAACCTGTCGGACTACTTCGATGTCGATCCGGAGGCCTCTCCCTCGATCGCCGACGTGCTCGCGGGTCGCGCCGAGGCGGGGCAGGCGGTGCACGGCGACGTCATCCCGGCGAACCTTTCGCTCGCCGAGGCGGAGCTGCTGCTGGCCGGCAAGATGGGGCGCGAGCTGACGCTCAAGCGCGCGCTCAAGCCGCTGCGCGAGCGCTACGACCTGATCGTGCTCGACTGCCCGCCGTCGCTCGGCCTGCTGACCGTCAACGCGCTCGTCGCCGCCGACCAGGCCCTGCTGACGACCGAGGCGCAGTACTTCGCGCTGCAGGGCGTCGAGCAGGCGCTGGAGGTCATCGAGCTCGCGCGCGACGGGCTGAACCCCGAGCTCGGCTGGCTCGGCGTCGTCTTCAACATCGCCGACATGCGCACGCGCCACAGCCGCGAGGCCTACGACTCGCTGCGCGAGCACGTCGGGCGCAAGCTGTTTGCGACCTCGATCCGCTCGTCGATCGCCTACGCCGAGGCCGCCGAGCGGGCGGTCTCGATCCTCGATCACCGGCCCGATCTCGGCGCCGACTACCTCGCGTTGACCGACGAGATCCTCGAGCGCTTGAAGCTGCCGGACGCTCGGGCACGGCTGCAGGCACTCACCACGTCGTAGGCGATCCTCGCCCACGGGCGCGCGGCCGGCACCGCGGCTGCGTCAGAGCTCGCGCACGTCGGCGCCCTGGGACTCGAACGGCGCGCGCAGCACGTCGGCCCAGCCCGCGGCCTCGCGCCGCAGCCGGCCGACGACGGCGTCGGTCGCGTCGGCCTGCGTCCAGAAGAGCACCGTCGGCCCCGCGCCGGAGATCGTCGCGCCGATCGCGCCGAGCTCGCGGGCGCGCTCGAGCAGCGCCATCGACTGCGGGAAGAGGTGCGCGCGGTAGGGCTGGTGCAGGCGGTCGTGCAGGCCACGCCCGACGAGGCTGAAGTCGCCGGTGCTCAGCCCCAGCGTCAGCAGCGCGCCGCGGCCGACGTTCGCGACGGCGTCGGCGATCGGCACCTGCGCGGGCAGCGCCCTGCGCGCCACGGCGGTGCGTACCGCGGCGCGCGGGACGACGATCACGGCCTCGAGTCCGGCCGGCGCCTCGAAGCGCGCGACCTCGCCGCCGCCGGTCACGATGACGAAGCCGCCGAGCAGCGCGGCGGCGGCGTTGTCGGGATGGCCCTCGAGCTCGGCGACATGGCCGAGCACGTCCTCCTGCAGCTCGAAGATGTGCGCCGCCGCCAGCACCCCCGCGGTGTATGCCGCCGCGCTCGAGCCGAGCCCGCCGGACAGCGGCACGGCCGAGCGGATCCGGAAGGTGAAGCCCTCCGGCGAGTGCAGCCTGGCGAAGCCGCGAACGCAGAGGTTGCGCCGGTCGCGCGCGATGTCGAGCTTCGTCTCGACCGCGAAGCGGCCGGTTTCGATCACCTCGACCTCGACGTGCAACGCGAGCGCCGCGGCGAACACGTCGAAGCCGGGACCGAGGTTCGCCGACGACGCGGGGACGCGAACGAGCCGGCGGCGGGTGGTCACCCGAGCACCGCCTCCTCGACGGCACCGAGGTTCGGCTCGCAGGGGATCACGCCGCCGGCCTGGTTCAGCGCGGTGTCGGGATCCTTCAGGCCGTGGCCGGTCAGCACGCAGGCCACGCGGCGCGCGCCACCGGCGCCGTAGCGCAGCAGGCCGGCGACCGACGCCGCGCTGGCCGGCTCGCAGAAGACGCCCTCGCGCGCGGCGAGCAGGCGGTAGGCCGCGAGGATCTCGCTGTCGGAGACGGCGCGCACCATGCCGCGCGAGGCGGTCATCGCCTCCATCGCCTCCTCCCAGCGGGCGGGGTTGCCGATCCGGATCGCGCTGGCGATCGTCTCGGGCTGGTCGACCTTCTTGCCGATCACGAGCGGCGCGGCACCCTCGGCCTGGAAGCCGAACAGCCGCGGCGCAATGCCGAGCTCGCCGAAGCCCCTGTGATAGGCGGTGATGTTGCCCGCGTTGCCGACCGGGATGCTGAGCGCGTCGAGCTCGTCGAGCTGCTCGATGATCTCGAAGGCGGCCGTCTTCTGGCCCTCGAGGCGGAAGTGGTTGACGGAGTTGACGAGCGCGATCGGATGGCGGTCGGTGAGCGCGCGCACGAGCGTCAGCGCCTGGTCGAAGTTGCCGCGCAGCGCGATCACCCGCGCACCGTGCATGAGCGCCTGGGCGAGCTTGCCGGCGGCGATCTTGCCCTCGGGAACGATCACGGCGCAGGTCAGGCCGGCGCGGGCGGCGTAGGCGGCGGCGCTCGCCGCGGTGTTCCCGGTCGACGCGCAGATGACCGCCTTGGCGCCCTCGCGCACGGCGGCGCTGACGGCGCACGTCATGCCGCGGTCCTTGAACGAGCCCGTCGGATTCGTCCCGTCGAGCTTGAGCCAGACCTCGGCGTCGACACGTGCCGAGAGGTGCGGCGCGTGGACGAGCGGCGTGCCGCCCTCGCCGAGCGTGACGACGGGGTCGTCGGCAGCGAAGGGCAGGCGGTCGCGGTAGCGCTCGATCAGGCCGGACATAGGGCCGTGACCCTACTGGCGCCGCTGCCGATTCCGTCGCGAGCGGCGCTCCAGCCAGGTGACGGGCGACCGGCATCGTGGCGCACAGCGCCACAGGCGTGAGACGCCGCCGATCTCAGGGGGTGTGGCGGATGAGCCTCGGCGGGCAAGGACGATCCGCCACACCCCACGCGATCGCCGTGTACGAGATCACGGGCGTCCGCTGCGCTCACGCGTATGCTCGGCGGCGTTTGCGGGCATGCACCCAGTGCAGGGCCGGCTGCGAGCCAGCGGCCGAGACACTTCTTCGAACGCGATCTCCGGGAGGAACCACTTTCATGGCACAGCCGACGCTTCAGCGCGGATCCGAGGGGCCCGCCGTCAAGGATCTGCAGCGGGCCCTGATCGAGCTCGACTTCAAGCCCGGCGAGGTCGACGGCATCTTCGGCGTCTACACGCAGAGCGCCGTGAAGTCGTTTCAGACCTGGGCGCAGATCGTGGTCGACGGCATCGTCGGTCCGGCGACCTGGGAGAAGCTCGACCTCGCCGACATGTCCGACCCGATGCTGCGCAACGGCGACGAGCGCGTCGCCGTTCGCGGCCTGCAGCGCCGCCTGACCGCGGCCGGCTTCGAGCTCGAGATCGACGGCCGCTTCGGACCGCAGACCGAGGCCGCCGTCAGGGCGTTTCAGGAGCGCTCCGGGATCGACGTCGACGGGATCGTCGGACCGCAGACCTGGGAGCGCCTCAACGCGCTCGAGCAGGCCGGCTGAGCGAAGCCGCACCGCCGCCGGATCGTGGATCGCGGGCAGTGGTCTTGGGGTGGCGTCAGCTGACCCATTCACCGATGGTCGCGACGACAAGCAGCGCACCGCCGACAGCGGCGACCGCCCAGACGATCCGCTCCGATCGCGTCGGCTGATCGTGCTGCAGTGCGACCTCGCCGGCGGGCGTGACGACATGGCTGCCATCGGGCTGCTGCGCCACGAGGCCAGCCGCGATCAGGGTCCGCAACGCCGGACAATCGCCGTGATCGCCCTGGGCGACGGCCCGCAGCACCAGTCCGTGCGTCCAGTCGAGCATCTGTGGTCGGCGTACCCCGCCGGTCGGCCGGCCACCCGCGCCGCGCCCGCGCCCGCGCCTACACGAACTCCTCGTCGATGACGCGGATCGCGCGCGGCGGCGAGCGCAGGAAGTCGAGCACGGCGATCTGCTCGACGGCGGCGAAGAACCGCGACTCGAGCACCGGGTGGACGACCATGACCAGGCGCGCCCGCTCGTCCAGCCCCTTCTGCACGACCGACTTGATCGATGCGCCGTGCTCGCCGAGGATCGTCGCGACCTGCGCGAGCACGCCGGGCCGGTCGGCGACCTCCATGTGCAGGTAGAACGACGACTGCACGTCGTCGACGACCTGGAGCGCCTGCGTCGTCTCCGGCGTCGAGGCGGGCGGGATCATCGCGCTGATGACGTCGCCGAGCACGGCGCTCGCGGTCTGCGGGCCGCCGGCGCCCGGGCCGGACATCGTGATCTCCGTGATCGCCTCGGACTCGACCGTCACCGCGTTGAACGGACCGTGCACGCTGGCCAGCGGATGGCCGGAGTACAGGAACGCGGGATGCACGCGCACCGCGAGCATGCCGTCGATCCGCTCGGCCGTGCCGATCAGCTTCAGGCCGAGCCCGAGCTCCTGGGCGTACTCCATGTCGTCGGCGGTGATCCGCTCGATGCCCTCGTAGGTGACCTGGTCGAGATGCACGGGCGTGTCGAACGCCAGCCGCGCGATGATCGCCATCTTCGCCGCCGCGTCCCTGCCGTTGACGTCCTCGGTCGGGTCGGCCTCGGCGTAGCCGAGCCGCTGCGCCCCGGCCAGCGCCTCGTCGTAGGAGCAGCCGGTCCGCGCCATCTCGGTCAGGATGTAGTTCGTCGTCCCGTTGACGATCCCGTGGACGCGGTCGACGTGGGCGCCGGCGAGCGACTCCTGCAGCACGCGGATCACCGGCACGACGCCGGCGACCGCCGCCTCGAAGCGCAGCTGGACGTCGTGCTCGCGCGCCGCCGCCCACAGCTCCTCGCCGTGCTGGCTGAGCAGCTGCTTGTTGGCGGTCACGACGTGCTTGCCGGCGCGCATCGCCCGCAGCACGTAGTCGCGCGCTGGCTCGACGCCGCCGATCAGCTCGACGACGAGATCGCAGCCGGCGAGGATCTCGTCGAAGTCCCCGCGCGAGCGCGTCAGGACGCCGGCGATCCGCGGCTGCAGGCCGGTGATCGCCGCGACGTGTGCTGCGCGCTCGCGCAGCAGCGTCTCGAACGCGCCGCCGACGGTGCCGTGGCCGAGCAGCCCGATCCGAAACGGCTGCGCGTCCGGGGTCGGCGTCATGACCACCGCGTCCTAGTCGACATCGCGCGCGGTCAGGTCGTCGTAGGTCTCGCGCCGCACGACGACGCGGGCGTCGCCGTGGGCGACCATGATCACCGGCGGGCGCGGAACGCCGTTGTAGTTGTTGGCCATCGCGTGCCCGTAGGCGCCGGTCGCGGGCGTGACGATGACGTCGCCGACGCGCGGGTCGGCGAGCTCGACGTCGCGCACGATCACGTCGCCGGACTCGCAGTGCTTGCCGGTCAGCCTGGAGCGCGTGCCACCGCCGAAGCGGTCGGCGATCTGCGCCTCGTAGACCGACCCGTAGAGCATCGGGCGCAGGTTGTCGGACATCCCGCCGTCGACGGCGACCCAGGTCGAGACGTTGCGCTTGACGCTCTGCACCGTGTAGAGCGTGACCGTCGAGTTGGCGACGAGCGCGCGGCCCGGCTCGTCGAGGATCCGCTTGCCGGGGCCGAGCACGCGGTCGACGGTGTCGACCTTCGCCGCGACGTAGTCGGCGATCCGCGGCGGCTCCTGCGCGCTCGTGTAGGCGACGCCGAGCCCGCCGCCGAGGTTGTACGTGCCGAAGTCGCCGAGCGGGGCGATCGCCTCGATCGCGCGCCGGAACGGGTCGAGCTCGAGGATCTGCGAGCCGATGTGCATATGCAGCCCGACGAGGTCGAGCTGCGGGCTGTCCTGCACGCGGGCGATCGCCGCCGGCGCGTCGACCATCGAGAAGCCGAACTTCGAGTCGGCCTGGCCGGTCGAGATCTTGTCGTTGGTCTCGCCGCGCACGCCGGGCGTGACGCGCAGCAGGACCGGCTGCGCCGGGCCGTCGCCGACGACCGCCTCCAGCCGCTCGATCTCGTCGGCGTTGTCGATCACGATGTGCCCGACGCCCGACTCGCGCGCGAAGCGCAGCTCGTCGACGGACTTCGCGTTGCCGTGCAGGTAGATTCGCGCCGGATCGAAGCCGCCGCGCAGCGCCAGCGCGAGCTCGCCGCCGGAGGCGACGTCGCAGGCGATCCCCTCCTCGGCGAGCACGCGATAGATCGCGGTGCAGGGAAAGGCCTTCGAGGCGAACAGCACGTCGAAGTCCTTCGTGCGCGCGCGGAACGCCTCGACGAAGGTCTGCGCGCGGGCGCGCAGGTCGTCCTCGGCGACGATGTAGGCCGGCGTGCCGAACTCGCGGGCGAGCTCGACGGCGTCGCAGCCGCCGAGCTGCAGGCGCCCGTCGGCGTCGATCGCGCTGCCGATCGGATAGGCCTGCGAGAGCTGGGTGCGGGTGGCGGGCATGCGCAGCGCAGCGTATGCGAGTCCGAGCTCTCGAGACCGGGCCGCGGCCAGGCGTCGCCCACCGGCCGCTCGGGCGCACATGGCAGGTCACAGCGCGATGCGAGCCGATCTCGACACGTGAACGATGGGCCCAGGCGAGTCATGCACGTAGGGCTAGATACGTCGCCCCGCCTCAGCGCGAAGGGCCGCCCGGGCCCCGCGCACGTGCATCGGCGCGCGCAGACGAGCGACGAGCACGTCGTTGGCTTGACTCGGCCGTGCGTCAGGCCTCGGGCAGCGTCTGCCCGTCGCCCATCGCCCGCTCGCGCCGCCCTTGACCGTCGAGCGGCGCCATCAGGAAGATCTCGACCGCCACGTCGGGATCGTGCAGGTTGTCGCTGAGGAACGCCTCGACGGTGCGGCCCGTCAGACCCTCGACGGCGGCAACGAGATCGACGCGCATCGTCTCCTGGAACGCGCGGCGCATCGCGAGCACCTCGGTCGACTGACCACGGTCGGCGAGCGTGCGCTCGGCCTTCGTGAGGCTGTCGCGCAGGGTGACGACGATCGTGTCGGCCCCGATCGTCGTGCGGGCTCGGGTCGGTCCGCGACCGGTGTAGTCATGCAGCAGGCCGACGACGGCGTTGGAGATCGCCGCCGACAGGGTCCCGTTTGCGCGGGGCTCAGCTGGGGCGGGTGCTGCGGGGCTGTCGGGCATGAAGCCCGCTCCGTTCTCATCCCCGGGGGAAGGTGGCGCCGCTCGCGAGGCACCGGGGAGAGCAACACCTCGCGAGCCAGAAGCGCAGTTGCCCCAGAATAGCGAGAGCCCGTTGCCGTCCAGCTCACGCAGCGCCTCACTGATGAGAATTGTTTTCGATAAGCTCCGCCGCCGTGCGCTGGCTGACCGATCCGCTTGCGGTGCCCTTCATGCAGCGCGCGCTGCTCGCCACGCTGCTGCTGGCCGTCGCGGCGGGCTTGCTGGGCGTCTGGATCGTCCTACGGCGGCTCGCCTTCTTCGCCCATGCGGTCGGGACCGCCACCTTCCCCGGGCTCGTCGTCGCGGGTCCTTGGGGCCTGGCGCCGCCGGTCGCCGCGCTCGGCGCCGGACTCGGCTTCGCCGGCCTGCTGTCACGGATGACGCGGCGCGGCACGACGAGCGCCGACGCCGCGACCGGCCTGCTGCTGACCGCGGCGCTCGCGCTCGGCGCGATCCTCGCCAGCGACGTCTACCGCTCCGGAGCGGGCGTCGACCGGTTGCTGTTCGGGACGCTGCTGGGCTTGAGCGACGGCGACCTCGCGCTCGCCGCCGCAGCGGCCGCCGCCGCGGTGCTCGCGACCGCGGCGATGGCGCGCACCTGGCTTGCGACCGGCTTCGACCCTGCCGGCGCACGAGCGCTCGGCGTCTCTGCGGCGCGCGGCGACTGGCTGCTGCTGGCGCTGCTCGCGATGACCGTCGTCGCCGTGCTGCCGGCCGTCGGCGCGCTGCTCGTCAGCACGCTGCTCGTGGTGCCCGCGGCGACCGCGCGGCTGCTGACGAGCTCACTGGCGACGCTGCTCGGCGCCGCCGTCGCGATCGCCGCGCTGGAGGGCGTCGGCGGGCTGCTGCTCGCCTACCACCTCGATCTGCCGCCGGGGCCCGCGATCGCGGTCATCGGCGGGGCCGGGTTCGCGCTCGCGGCGCTCGCGTCGCGGACGAGGGCCGTGCGATGAACGCGAGCGCCGTGACCGCGGACGCCGGCGCCGCGCGCGTCGAGGTCGCCGGCCTGGCGGCCGCCTACGGCAGCGGCGACGTCGCCGTGCGCGACGTGACGTTCACCGCCGCGGGCGGCGAGGCAGTGGCCGTGCTCGGACCCAACGGCGGCGGCAAGACGACGCTGTTTCGCGCGCTGCTGGGCGAGCTGCCCGCGACGACCGGCTCGGCGCGCGCGCACGGGACGATCGCCTACGTGCCGCAGACCGAGCGCTCACGGCTGGACTTCCCCGTCAGCGCGCTCGACGTCGCGCTGATGGGCGCCTACGCGCGCACGCCCTGGTATCGCCGCATCGCAGGCGCCGACCGAACGCTGGCCCGTGCCGCGCTGCAGCGGGTCGGGCTCGCCGAGCGTGCCGGGACGCGCTTCGGGGCGCTGTCGGGCGGCCAGCGCCAGCGCGCGCTGATCGCCCGCGCGCTCGTGCAGGACGCGGGCATCGTGCTGCTCGACGAGCCGTTCGCCGGCGTCGACCGATCCAGCGAGGAGGCGGTCATGAGCATCCTCGACGAGCTGCGCGCCGAAGGCCGCGTGCTGCTGATCGCCACGCACGACATCGAGCAGGCGCGCCGCTGGGACCAGGTCCTGTGCCTCAGCACGACGCAGGTCGCCTACGGGCCGCCGGCGCAGACGCTCACGACCACGGTGCTGGAGTCGACCTACGGCGCCGAGATCGTCGTGATCGACGGCGGCGAGCGCGCGATCGCCGTGCAGCACCACTCGCACTCGCACTCGTCGTGATCGCCCACGCGCATACGCACCGCACGCACGGGGACGGCGACTGATGGAGATCCTCGACTCAGGGCTGCTGCAGCGCGCGCTGCTCGAGGTCGTGGTCGTCGGCGCGACCTGCGGCGCGCTCGGCGTCTGGCTGCTGCACCTGCACCACACCTACGCCGCCGAGTCGCTCGCTCACGCGATGCTGCCGGGGCTCGTCGTGGCCGCGCTCGTCGGCGCCCCGCTGCTGCTCGGCGCGACCGGCGGCGTGCTCGCCGCCGCCGCCCTGATCGCGCTGGCCGCCCGCGACACGCGCGTCGGCGCCGAGGTCGCCGTCGGCGTGACCGTGACGACGGCGTTCGGGCTCGGGGCCCTGCTCGCGCTCGCGCCCGACGTGCCGGCCCGGCTCGGCGAGCTGCTGTTCGGCGACCTGCTCGGCACGAACACGACGGACCTGCTCGTCGCCGGCGGGCTGGCGGGGCTCGTCGCGCTCGCGCTCGTCGCCGGCCACCGGCCGCTGTCCGCCGCCGTCTTCGATCCGCTCGCGGCACCGTCGCTCGGCGTGCGCCCAGGCCGCGTCGAGCTGGCGCTGCTGGCGCTGCTCGCGCTGGCGATCGTCGCCGCCGTCCAGGCGCTCGGCAACCTGCTCGTGCTGGCGCTGATCGTCGCGCCTGCGTCGGCGGGCATCCGGCTCGGGCGCAGCGTCGGCGGGCAGATCGCGCTGGCGGCCGGCGTCGGCGCGCTGAGCGGCCTGCTCGGGCTCGTCGCCAGCGCCGAGCTCGACGTCGCCGCCGGCGCCTCGGTCGCCCTCGCGGCGATCGCGCTCTACGTGCTCGCGACGCTCGTACGGCCGCCGGGACCGCGCGCGACCGGGCCACGGCGCTCGCTCGTCGAGACGCTCAGCGGCTGAGCCTCCCGCCGCTCGCCAGCTATGCCGGTGCCGGCGCGGCGGGCTTCACGGAGCCCGCATCGTCGACGCGCCAGCCGCCCGAGCGCTTGGCGCGCGACAGCCAGACGATGCCCGCGATGATCAGCACCAGGCTCAGCAGCTGCGCCTCGGTGAGCCCGGCGGCGACGGCGTCGTTGCGGCGGACGAACTCGACGAGGAAGCGCTCGGCGCCCGACAGCAGCAGGTAGAAGGCGAACACCACGCCCGGCCGCAGCAGGTCGCGCGAGCGCCACAGCGCCCAGGCGACGAGCAGCATCGAGACCGACTCGTAGATCGGCGTCGGATGCACGACCTCGGTCGTCGGCACGACGCCGTCCGGATAGGCCATCCCCCAGGGCAGGCCGGTCGCGATGCCGTAGTCGCCGTCGCCGGAGATCTGGCAGCCGATCCGGCCGACGGCATAGCCGGCCGCCAGCGCCGGAGCGCACATGTCCAGCAGCGCGAGGTTGAACATCCCGCGCCGGCGCGCCCACAGCAGGACGCCCGCCGCACCGCCCAGGCCGCCGCCGAACCAGACCAGGCCCGAGCCGCCGAAGAGGCTGCCCACGACATCCTCCTGGACCGTGTCGAGGTTGCCCAGCACCCAGTACAGCCGCGCTCCGATCAGCCCGCCGATGAGCGCCGCGAAGACCATCTCGTAGGCCCAGTCCTGCGGGCGGCCGAGCTCCTTCAGGCGGCGCGAGACGATCGCCCCCGAGACGATGAACGCCAGGCCGAAGCAGAGGCCGAACGTCTTCAGGGGCAGGCCGAGGAGATCGATCTCAGGCTGCATCGACGGCGAACGCTAGCCGGTCGCCCGCGGGCCGGTCGCCGTAGCGGGTTCGCTCGCTACAGGTAGCCCATCGGGTTCACGGGCGAGCCGTTGACGCGCACCTCGAAGTGCAGGTGCGCGCCGAACGAGTTGCCGGTGTTGCCGACGGCGCCGATCACCTGCCCGCGGCTGACGCTCGCGCCGAGGCTCGTGCTGAAGCGCGACTGGTGCGCGTAGCACGTCGACATCGTCGACGTGTGCTGCACGCAGGTGTAGTTGCCGTAGCCGCCCGACGCGGCGGTGCTCTGCATCAGCACGACGCGGCCGGAGTCCGCGGCATGGATCGGCGTGCCCTCGGCCGCGCCGATGTCGATCCCGGCGTGCAGGCGTCCCCAGCGCGGGCCGAACGGCGACGTCAGGGCACCATTGACGGGCCAGATCATGCTGCCGCTGCCGCGCCGCGGCAGCTCGCCCGCGTACTGGCCCTGCGCGGCGTTGAGCTGGCCGGCGATCTTCCGCGACGCCGCCTCGAGACCGCTGACGTGGCTCTCGAGCTGCTTGCGCTCGGAGCGCACGTTGCTCAGCGCCGCCGCCTTGCCGTCCTTCGTGCGGGTGTAGCCGACGCGCGTGCCGACGAGCTCCATCCGCACGTCGGAGATCTCGTCGCGGCGCTTCTCGACGATCGCCGTGACGGTCCGCTGGCGGCGCTCGAGCTTTGCCAGGCGCTTCTCGCTGGCGGTCGAGTCGGCCTTCGCGTCGCGCACGATCGTCACGATCTTGCGGTCCTGGTCGGAGATGCGCTTGATGAACTCGCTGCGCTCGAGCAGGTCCGTGAAGCCGTCGGAGTTCAGCACGACGGTGACGATGTCCGGCGGCTCGGCCTTGTAGATCTCCACCAGCCGCTTGCGCAGCTGCGTACGCGTCTCGGTCAGACGGGCGCGCAGGCGCACGAGCCGGGCGCGCTCGCCGCGCAGATCGCCGCGCAGGCTCTCGAGCTCCGAGCGCTTGGCGTCGAGGTCGACCTGAACGCGCTGCTGGCGGACCTGCAGCGTCGTGATCCTGCCCTGCAGGCGCTTGATGCGCCGGTCGTAGCCCGCGATCTCGGCGTTCAGCGCCCGCTCGGTGCCGCGCTTCTTGCCGATCTTGGAGCGCGCGTCGTTGATCTTCGACTGCAGCTCCTGCAGCTCCTGCTGCTTGGACTGGCCGGCGGACGGCAGCGGCAGCACCGCCCACAGCAGCAGCGGCAGCGCGACGGCTGTCAGGAGGATGCGGACGCGCATGCGACCGCTGAGTCTAGGTTCGCGCTGCACAGCGGATCAAACCGTCACCTCGGGTTATGGAGCCTTGCGAGCGCCCTTGCGTCTCGCGGAAAACAGCGGGCTCGTCGTCCCCCACCTGCAGGGAGATCCGTGACCGGACCCTAGCAGCGACCGGCGTGCGGCGAGCCACCGCTGCGCGTTTGGCAGAATGGATGCATGGCTGTCACCAAGACGACGTTCTCGCGCGATACCGGGCTTCAGGTCCGGATGCTGCTCACGCTGTTCTTGCTCGGTGCGGTGTACGTCGTGTTCGTCGGCGTGCTGTTCGCCGCGGGCGTCAACGCCGGCCTGATCGTGATCGTCGCCGTCGGTCTCGCCGCGGCGCAGCTGTTCAGCTCCGACAAGCTGGCGCTGCATGCGATGGGCGCCCGCGAGGTGACGCCCCAGGAAGCTCCCGAGCTGCACGCGATGATCGAGCGGCTCTGCATCCAAGCCGACCTGCCCAAGCCGAAGGTCGCCGTCGCCCACACCGACATGCCCAACGCCTTCGCGCTCGGTCGCTCGCAGAAGAGCGCAACGGTCTGCGCGACGACCGGGATCATGAAGCTGCTGTCGCCCGCCGAGCTCGAGGGCGTCATGGCGCACGAGCTCGCGCACGTCAAGAACCGCGACGTGATGATCATGACGATCGCCTCGTTCTTCGCCTCGATCGCGGCGATGATCCTGCAGTTCGGCTTCCTCTTCGGCGGCGGCCGCCAGAGCAACGACAGCGGTCCCGGGATCCTCGCGATCCTGCTCGTCTCGCTCGTCGTCTACGTCGTCTCGTTCTTCTTGATGATGGCGCTGTCGCGCTACCGCGAGTTCGTCGCCGACCGCGGCGCTGCGCTCGTCACCGGCCGGCCCAGCGCGCTGGCGTCGGCGCTGCGCAAGATCGCCTCCGGAATGGATCGCCTGCCGCAGAAGGACCTGCGCGTGGCCAACGAGATGAGCGCGTTCTTCATCGCATCGCCCGGCAAGAAGATCGCCGGGCTCTTCTCGACGCACCCGCCGATGGAGCAGCGCATCGAGCAGCTGATGCGCCTCGAGGGCGACCTGCAGCGCGGCACGCTGGCCGCGACGTAGCCGGCGCGGCACGAGCGAACACGGCGATGGGGTTCCTCGACTCGATCCTGGGCGGCAAGAAGAAGCTCAAGGCCCCGGCGCCCGACCGGCTGTTCGCGCTGTCGACCGCATATGTGACGCTGTCGACGGGCCACGGCGTCGACACGAAGGGCCTCGCGGCGATCGTCTTCCAGCCACTGGGGACCGCCGACTTCGAGTCGATCGTCAACGAGATGGAGGAGATCCTGCGCGGCACCGGCGAGGAGACCGGGACCAACGTGTCGACGAGCGAGGACTCCCACGGCTACCGCTGGGTCATCCTGCGCGACGGCGACATCGAGGACCTCGTCGTCGGCGTCAACGCCGTCAGCGACGGGCTGATGGTCGGCGGCTACGGCGACCGCGTGCTCGCCGCGGTCTTCGCCTTCAAGGACTCCAAGAGCCGGCCCGTCTACTTCATCTACAACTACAAGCGCGGCTACTGGTACCCGTTCGTGCCGGCCGGCCAGCAGGCGCGCGACGGCGAGCGCGAGCTGCAGATCAAGGCGATCGTCGACGGCGAGCTGCCGATCGAGCCCGAGCTGGAGCGCTGGTTTCCGCTCTGGGGGATCCCGATCTAGCTGGTCACGACTCGTCGAGCGGCGTCCGACCGTGTCCTGCGCACGCTCGTCGCCACTCGACCGGCCGGACCGGTCGATCAGTCCGGGATCAGCCCTTCGCCGCTGAACTCCGCGGTCGCCTCGGCCATCGACGTGTCCGAGGGCGGCACGATCACGTCGGAGGTCTCGATCTCCTCGTCGCCGAGATGCTCGCCCTCCGTGCGGATGACGTGCAGCATCTCCTGAAACGAGGCGTGGAACGCATCCTCGTCGTTCGCGTCGACCGCCGTCACGACAGCGTTGTCGAACGCGTTGACGCGCTGGCGCACGTCGTCCGCGAGGCGGTACTGGCCCTCGCCCATGATCCGCACGATCATGCCTTCTCCTCACCGGACTCGAGCTCACCGGGCGTCGCCTCCGAGCCCTGGCCGAGCTCGGCCTTGAGCTTGGAGAGCTCGTCGTCGACCATCCCGCCGCCGCCGAGCGCCGCGAGCTCGCGATCGATGTCGTCCTGACCCTCGCCGAGCTGCGTGAGGTCCTCGAACGTCCCCGCCGCCTCGAGCTCCTCGACCGCCGAGGCTCGCGCCTTCATGTCCTCGGTCTTGTCGACGGCGCGCTGCATCGCGAGGCCGACGTCGGCCATCTCCTCGCCGACGCCGGTCGCCGCCTCGGAGATGCGCACCTGCGCCTCCGCGGCGGAGTACTGGGCCTTGATGACCTCCTTCTTCGTCCGGAAGGACTCGATCTTCGTGCGCAGGCGCTTCTCGGACTCGGTCAGCTTCTCCTGCTGGGCCTGCAGCTCGGCGACCTGCTGATCGAGCGACTGCAGCTCGGTCTGGGCGAGCTGCTTGCGCTCCAGGGCGGTGCGGGCCAGCTCCTCGTTGCCGGCGGCGAGCGCCTGGCGCGCCTGCGTGTCGAGCTTGACGACGGACTGCTCGAGCTTCTGGGCCTGCATTCCGAGGCGCTTCTTCGCGGTGACGACGTCCGCGATGCCCTTCTTGACGTTCTGCAGCGACTCGAGCTGCTTCTGGTAGCTGTAGTCGAGGGTCTCGCCCGGATCCTCTGCCTTGTCGAGCAGCTTGGAAATCTTCGCTTTGATGACGGTGGACATCCGCCCGGCCATACCGGCCATCGTGCCTCCTGGGGGTGGTGGTTGTGATCTTTCTAGCAGGCGCGAGGCACCCGCCCGCGCAGGAGGCGAACCGGCGACGCCGGCAGGAGGACCGGCGACGAGCACGGAGCGGGCGAACGCGTCGAGGCTCCGGGTGGAGTTCTGGAGCCGCGGCTCCCGCTAATGTGCCGCCGATGCCTCGACCGAGCCGCGTCGTCCTCCTGCTGCTCGCCGCGCTTGTCGTGGCCGGCTGTGGCCGCGAGGTGCGCTCCGACGACCCCGCGCAGCCGGCGCTGCTGGCGCCGCCGAGCCAGGCCAAGGAGAACCTCGGCTTCCCGGAGGCCGCGACGAAGAACACGACCCGCGTGCCGAGCACCGATCCGACGCAGACGGCCGCCGCGATCGCGCGGGCGGTCTTTCCCGACCCGGCCCGCAAGCCGCGCGCCGTGACGATCGTCGACAGCAGCGACTGGCGCGTCGCGCTCGCCGCCTCCGCGCTGATGGCCGAGCCGTTCCGAGCGCCGATCCTCTTCAGCAACGGCACGACCCTGCCCGGCCCGTCGCTCGACGCGCTCCGCGTGCTCGCACCGACCGGCTCGCGGGCAGCGGGCAACGGACAGGTGATCCGCGTCGGCGACGTCGCCCAGCCGGCCGGCTACAAGGCGACCGATCTGGCGGGTGCGAACCCGCTTGCGCTGACGCGCTCGATCGCCGAGCTGATCCGCTCGTCGCGACCGGGCACCGCGTCGGACATCATCATCGCCAGCTCCGACGACCCGGCGTTCGCGATGCCCGCCGCCGGGTACGCCGCCAAGTCCGGCGACCCGATCCTGTTCGTCACCAAGGACGAGATCCCGCCCGAGACGCGCGCGGCGCTGACCGCGCTCTCCGGCCTGGCGTCCAAGCCGCGGATCTTCATCCTCGGCCCGTCCAAGCTGATCTCGCCCGCAGTGACCAGGCAGCTCAGGCGCTTCGGCACCGTCGAGCGCACCGGCGGACAGGATCCGGTCACGAACGCGATCGAGTTCGCGCGCTATCGCAACGACACGTTCGGCTGGGGCGTCGCGAACCCCGGTCACGGGATGGTCTTCATGCGCACCGGCCGCCCGCTCAACGCCGCCGCGGCGGCACCGCTGTCGGGCGCCGGCAGCTACGGCCCGCTGTTCCTGCTCGACGACGCGGTCCGCCTGCCCCAGCCGCTGCTCAGCCAGCTGCTCGACACCCAGCCCGCGTTTCGCACCGATCCGGTCGCCGGCGTCTACAACCACGGCTGGATCATCGGCACCACGGAATCGGTCTCCGTCGCCGCGCAGGCGCGGATCGACGCGCTGCTGGAGATCGTCCAGGAGCAGCTTCCAGGTAACCTCGATGATCCCCCGACGGGCTGATGTCGCGCCGGCACGGCACGGCAGTCAGCATGCCTCGGGCAGCAGTCCTCGCGCCATGAGCCAAGCCGAGCATCCCGATCGCCAGCGCCCCGGCCACGAGGTCACGCTGGACGACGTGCGCCAGCTGATGGGCGCGTCCACGCCGCACTTCGCCCTGCAGCTGCGCAACCGCATCGCCAAGCTCGTGCGCGGCCTGCCCGCCGGCCACCCGGCGCGGATCGAGGGCGAGCGCGAGATCGCGCGCCTGACCGAGCTCGGCCTGCTCGGCGAGCTGCGCGGCCACGCCGCCGAGCCGGGCATGAAGACGCTCGCCTCGGTCACCGGCCAGGGCGATCCGCACGGCGATCCCGCGGCGCACTAGCCGTCCGCCCGGCCTCGCCGCCGCTGCGGGGGCGAACCTAGACTGACGCACGATGGCCGACTCGCGCACGCGCCCCGCGGGGATCGACGGCAGCCCGCTGCCTGGCCCGTTCGGCGTCGGCGCATACGCGGCGAAGCTGCGCGAGTACCTGCGCGCACGCTCGCGCGTGCAGCTGTTCGGCGAGATCTGGAACCTGCGCGTCAGTCCGACGAAGGTCTACTGCGAGCTGCGCGACGCCGACGGCGCCGTGCCCTGCTCGATGTGGCGCACGGACTTCGACGCCCTGCGGCTCGGCGACCAGGCGCTCACCGACGGCGCGCAGGTCGTCGTCGCGGGCGGGCCGGACTACTACGCCGGCAGCCGCACCTCGTCGCCGTCGTTCTCGTTCGCGATCACGGCGCTGCGCGTCGCCGGCGAGGGCGACCTGCTGGCGCAGCTCGATCGCCTGCGCAAGACGCTGCACGCCGAAGGCCTGTTCGCGCCGCAGAAGCTGCTGCCGCGCCCGCCGCTGCCCCGCACGATCGGCGTCGTCACGGGCGAGAGCGGCAAGGCGCGCGACGACGTGCTCGCCGGGTTGCGCCGGCGCGGCTGGCAGGGCCGGCTCGTGTGGGCCTTCGCGCCCGTCCAGGACCGCCATGCGGCGCCGCGGATCGGTGCCGCGCTGCAGGACCTCACCGCCACGGGCGCGGTCGACGTGATCATCGTCGCGCGCGGCGGCGGCTCACTGGCCGACCTGTTCTGCTTCTGCGACGAGACGCTCTGCCGCACCGTCGCGCTGCTCGGCGTGCCGGTGATCGCCTCCGTCGGCCACCACACCGACCGCACGCTGATCGACGACGTCGCGGCGCTGTCCTGCTCGACCCCGACGCATGCCGCGGAGTCGGCGCTGCCCGTCCACTGCGCACAGGCGCGTGCCGACGTGCTGGCGATCGCACGGCGCTTGGACGTCCACGGTCGGCGCGCGCTGCTGCATCGCGCGCAGGCGCTCGCGCGGCTGTCGCGCGCACCCGGGGAGCATCTCGCCGGCGAGCGGCGGCGGCTGCATCAGCGCCTGCGGGAGATCCGCGCCGCCGGCCGGCGGCGGCTGGAGACCGAGCATGCGCGCAGCGCGCGCAAGGCGATCGTGCTCGACCGCAAGGCCCACGCCGGCGCCGTCGAGGCACGCGGCGGAGGGCGGCTGGACGCGCTCGCGTTGGCGCTCGCCGCGCACGACCCCGAGCGTGCGCTCGAGCGCGGCTACGCGCTCGTCACCGACCGCAGCGGCGACGTGCTGACGAGCGCGCGCGCCGCCCGCCGCGCCGGCGACGTGCGGCTGCGCTTCGGCGACGCCGAGCTGGATGCGACGATCACGGATGACGATGCACGAGCCTGAGCCCGCAGCGCCCGCCGAGCCGGTGACGCCCCCGACCTACGAGGACGCGACGGCGCGCCTGGAGGAGATCATCAAGCGCCTGGACTCCGGCGCGGCCGGGCTGCGCGAGACGCTCGACCTCTGTCGCGAGGGACGCGCGCTCGTCGAGCACTGCGCGGCCGAGCTCGAAGCCGTCGGCGAGGGCCTCGAGGAGCTGCGCCTCGGCGAGCTCGTCGCGCGCCTGGAGGCCGGCACCGGCACCGGCGGCGCCTGACAGGCCGCCGCCGCTATCGCCGCAGCGCGGCGCGCAGCCGGACGAGACCCGGACGTGTCGAGCCGTCGGGTCCGGTCAGACCGGCGTCGAAGCGGCCGTCGGGCTGGGCGCCCGTCCAGTTGTAGAGGTAGATCCGCGTGACGCGCTCGCTGGCGAGCGCGAGCTTGAAGGTCTGATCGATGGCGCGCGCGGCGCGCTGCTCGTCGTACGGGAAGTTGCGGCCGAAGCGCACGATGCCACCCGTCTCGGTCAGCCAGACCTCGCCCGAGACGGCGTCCAGCAGGTCGCGCAGGCCGGTCGAGCGGAAGCGGTTCGTGTCGGCGTAGTTGTGCAGTCCCCAGATCGCCGGCTCGCCGTCGAGGTGGCGACGGTACTGCTCGATGTAGCGCGTCATGCCGGCCTGGTCGAGCACGTCACCCGCCAGCACGACGCAGTCGGCACACTCGGCCCGCACGACGTTGTAGTACTCCGCCGCCTGGCGAGGAGCGGTCGCCGTCGGCTGGCTGGCGTGGTTGATCTCGTTCCAGGGCGCGTACACCCGCACGTCCGGATGGCGCGCGCGAAACGCGCGAAACGCGCGCCGAAACTCGGTCGTGCTCGGCAGCTTGTCGGGATCGCGGTAGGAGTGCCCGAAGGTGATGAACGGCTCGACGCCCGCGCTGCGGGCGCTGTGCAGCCAGAGATCGACGAGGTCGCGATCGGAGCGCACGCTCGTCACGTCGTAGGGCGCCACGAGGCGAGCGTGGCGCAAGCCGAGCGCGCGGAAGCGCCGGTCGGCGAACATCGGCGAGTTCTGCTCGCCGATCCCGACGACGAGCCCACCGGGTGCCGGCGCGGTCGTCGTCGCGCCGCCGGCGCTCGTGGCGGTGCTCGCATCGTCCTCGCCGCCGCCACAGGCGCTCAGGGTCAGCGCGAACGCGCCGAGCAGAGCGATGAGCGCGGTTCGGCGACGAGCGGGGTGCACGACGACAGCCTGCCCGAGTAGCCTCGAAAGCATGAGCACCTATGACCTCGTGGCAGATCTGCCGGTCCGGATCGAGGGCTACGCACTCGAGGGCCTCGCGCAGAGCGTATCCAGCGACTTCGAGCGCAAGTCGACGATCATCCGCCTGCACGGCGACGGCGAGGAGGGGCTCGGCGAGGACGTCGTCTACGACGCCGTCGACCACGAGATCGCCCAGCGGGCCGGGCCGGTGCTGGCGCTCGCGGGCGACTGGACGATCCGCTCGCTGTCCGAGCATCTCGCCACGCTCGACCTCTTCCCCGAGGAGCCGGTGCGCGACGTCTCGCGCCTGTATCGCACCTGGGCCTACGAGTCGGCGGCGCTGGACCTCGCGCTGCGCCAGGCCGGCGAACCGCTGCACGCGGTGCTCGGCCGCGAGCCGCAGCCGCTGACGTTCGTCGTCTCGCTGCGACTCGGCGAGCCGCCGACGCTGGAGCCCGTCGCGCGACGCCTGGAGCGCTACCCGACGCTGCGCTTCAAGCTCGATCCGACTCCCTCCTGGGACGACGAGCTGATCGCGGGCCTCGTCGCCACGGGCGCCGTCGACTCGGTCGACTTCAAGGGGCTCTACTCCGGGACGATCGTCGACGCCCCAGCCGACCCGGCGCTCTACGTGCGCGTCATCGATGCGTTCCCCGACGCCTGGATCGAGGATCCGAAGCTGACGACCGAGATCGACGAGCTGCTCGTGCCCCATCGCGACCGAATCACGTGGGACGCGAACATCCACTCGATCGCCGACATCGAGGGGCTGCCGTTCGCACCGCGGATGGTGAACCTCAAGCCGTCACGGCTCGGCGGCGTCAAGCCGCTCTTCGACGCCTACGACTACACCGCCGAGCATGGGATCGGCGCCTACGGCGGCGGGCAGTTCGAGCTCGGCGTCGGTCGTGGCCAGATCCAGTACCTCGCCTCGATCTTCCATCCCGACACGCCGAACGACACGTCGCCGAGCGGCTTTCACGTCATGGACCCGCCGCCCGGCCTGCCGTCCAGCCCGCTGGAGCCGGCACCGACGCCGACCGGCTTTCGCTGGGGCTGACCGAGCCCGGCAACGACGAAGCCCGGCGCGGGGCCGGGCTTCGCGTGGGAGGGCGAGCGTGCTGCTCGCCGCGTGGCATGCACTTGACCAGTTAGATGCCGCGACGGCCGTACCCGTATCCGCCGGTTCCGACACCGCTGAGCAGGACGAGCACCGCCGCGACGATCGCGACGATCGCCGGCAGGCCGAGCATCAGGCAGACCCAGTACGCGAGCGCCGCGAGCAGGATGGCAATCAGGATTCCGATCATGTGACACTCCTCGTTGGCCGGCGGGCAGAAAACCGGTGGCTCGGCAGTACCCGCCGCAACTCGCCGGCATGCGCACGACCCGACCCCCTCGGGCGTTCGTCTACAGGCGCTCGATCAGCGTCCCCGTGCCGAGCCCGCCGCCGCAGCACATCGTCACGAGGCCCGTCTGTCCGCCGGAGCGCTCGAGCTCGTGCAGCAGCGTCGTGACGAGCCGCGCGCCGGTCGAGCCGAGCGGGTGGCCGAGCGCGATCGCTCCGCCGTTGACGTTGACGCGCTCCATGTCGGGCTCGAGCTCGCGCCGCCAGGCGGCGACGACCGACGCGAACGCCTCGTTGATCTCGATCAGGTCGATGTCGTCGATCGTCATCGCGTTGCGCTCAAGCAGCTTGCGCGTTGCCGGGATCGGTCCGGTGAGCATCGTCACCGGGTCGACGCCGACCGTCGTCTGGTCGACGATCCGCGCGCGCGGCTTCAGGCCGAGCGCGTCGGCCTTCGCACGCGACATGAGCAGCACCGCCGCGGCGCCGTCGGAGATCTGCGACGAGGTCGCCGCCGTGATCCGCCCGCCGGGCTTGAAGGCCGGCCCGAGCTGCGCGAGCGTCACGAGGTTCGTGTCGGGGCGGATCCCCTGGTCGACGATCTGCGTGGTGCCGTTGGTCTGAACCGGGACGATCTCGCGCTCGAAGCGGCCCTCCTCGGTGGCCCGGTGGGCGAGCCGGTGCGAGCGCACGGCGAGCTCGTCGAGCTCCGAGCGCGGGATCTCCCACTGCTCGGCGATCAGCTCGGCGCTCAACCCCTGCGGGATGAGGTCGTGCTTGGCCATCAGCGCGGGCGGGAACGGCGTGCCGACCTGCTCGACCAGCGAGAAGCCGACGCCCATCGGGATGTGGCCGAGGTGCTCGACGCCGGAGCCGATGACGACGTCGTGGACGCCCGCAGCGATCAGCGCGGCGGCGAAGTTCACGGCCTGCTGGGCCGACCCGCACTGACGATCGACGGTCGTCGCGGCGGTCTCGATCGGCAGCCCGGCCTGCAGCCAGGCGTTGCGCGCGACGTTCCAGGACTGCTCGCCGATCTGCTGCACGCAGCCGGCGATGACATCCTCCACCTCGGCGGGGTCGATGCCCGCCCGCTCGATGACCTCCGTGAAGCACGTGCCGAGCAGCTCGTTGGGATGCGTGTCCCTGTAGTAGCCCTTCTGCGGATGGCCGCGACCGACCGGCGTCCGGACGGCTTGCACGATCACGACCTCGCGGCCCTGCTGTGCGCTCATGACGACTAAGGTACCCGAGCGTTCAGGCGACGATGTGCGGGAGAGGACGACGTGGAAGAGAAGCTCGGTATCGCGGGCAGCGGAGCGATCGCGACAGGACTGGCAGCTTGCGCGACAAGGACATCCGGCCACCTGCTGTGGGCACGCTCGGACGCCTCGGCCGCGCGCGCCACGAAGGCGATCGCGAAGGCCTGCGAGCGCCTCGGCGAGGAGTTCGACACCGCCAACGTGACGGTGACGACCGACGTCGAGCAGCTGCGCGGCGCCACGTTCCTCGTCGAGGCGATCTCCGAGGACGCGGCGCTCAAGCGCGAGCTGCTGGCCCGCCTCGGGGCACTGGCGGATCCGAGCGCGGTGCTCAGCACGACGACGTCGTCGCTGTCGATCAGCGACCTCGCGGCGGCCTCCGGCGTGCCCGATCGCTTCGTCGGCCTGCACGTCTTCAACCCCGTCCCGCGGATGAAGCTCGTCGAGCTCGCCTACCCCGCCGAGGCGACGGCGGCGAGCCGCGAGCGGGCCGCCGCGCTGTGCTCAGCGCTCGACAAGGAGGCCGTGGAGGTGCCTGACCTGGCCGGCTTCGTCGTCAACCGGCTGCTGTTTCCCTACCTCTTCAGCGCCGTCGACTTCATGCACGAGACGGGGCTGCCGCCGGCGTCGATCGACACCTGCATGCAGCTCGGCGCGGCGCACCCGATGGGTCCGATCGCGTTGCTGGACTACATCGGCCTCGACGTGTCGGTGGCGATCGGCGACGCGATCGGAGCCGGCGTGCCGCAGTCGCTGCGCGACCTCTGCGCCGCGGGAGCGCTGGGCCGCAAGGCCGGCCGCGGCCTGTACCCGCCGGAGTTCTACGCGCGCTGAGCCAGGCGGCGCTTTAGCGACCGTTCAGATCGGCTCGTGACCATACGCCCGGCGAACGTACCTCGCGCCTCCTCCCAGATGCACACGACGGGCCCGCGATCAGCGGGCCCGTCATGTTTGTGGCCCGGCGGACCCACCCCGATCCACCTCGCCTGGCCTCCGCCTTCCCACGGGCGGGGCCGTGAGGAAGACAACGCAGCCGGATCGCAGAACTTGCGCCGCGGGCGTCGAGGCGGCGGTCAGCGCGAATCGTCGATCAGCCCGTCGATCGTCGCGGCGAGGGCGAAGTCGGCCTCGGTGACGCCGCCGGCCGAGTGCGTCGACAGCGTCAGGCGGACGTGCTTGTAGTCGTGGACGAGGATGTCCGGATGATGGTTCGCTACCTCCGCGGCGCCGGCGACGGCGTTGGCCAGCGCCATCGCGGCCGTGAAGCCGCCCAGCTCCGCGTCGCGCACGATGCTGTCGCCGTCGCGGCTCCACTGCCCGCCCGCCAGGCGCTCGTCGATCTCGGTGTCGCTCAGCCGTGCCATACGCTCTCCTCGTGCCTCATCGTGGATCGATGTGCATGATGGAGCACGAATGCGGATCGTGAGCCTCGTGCCACACGCCACCGAGCTGCTGTTCGCGCTGGGTCTCGGCGACGACGTCGTCGGCGTGACGCACGAGTGCGACTACCCCGACGCCGCGCTGGACCTGCCGCAGATCACCCGCGACGTGCTCGAGCCCGGCCTGCCGCCGGCCGGAGTCGACGCGGCCGTGCGCGCCCGCACGCAGGACGGCGAGTCGATCTACGAGCTCGACGAGGAGCTCGTGCGCGAGCTCGAGCCCGACCTGATCCTGACCCAGGCGCTGTGCCACGTCTGCGCGGTCTCGGTCGACGAGGTGCGCGCGCTCGCGCAGGCGCTGCCGGGGCCGCCTCGCGTGATCGCGCTCGACCCGACGACCTATGGCGAGACGCTCGGCGACGTGCGCACCGTCGCCCAGGCGACCCGCGCCAAGGACGCGGCGCTCGATCTCATCGCGCGGACGGCGCGACGCGCGGACATCGTGCGGCTGGCCGTACGCGGCGCCCCGCGACCGCGCGTCGCCGCGATCGAATGGCTGGACCCGGTCTTCGTCGCCGGCCACTGGACGCCGCAGCTGATCGAGATGGCGGGCGGCGAGGACGTGCTCGGGTTCCCCGGCGAGCCGTCGCGCGAGGCGACCTGGGAGGAGGTCGCCGCGGCGCAGCCGGAGGTCGTGGTCGTGATGCCCTGCGGCTACGACGCGGCGCGCGCGCTCGTCGAGGCCGAGGACTTCGCCGACCGGCTGCGCACGCTCGGCGCCGATCAGGTCGTCGCCGTCAACGCGTCGGCGTACTTCTCGCGGCCCGGACCGCGGCTCGTCGACGGCCTCGAGCTGCTGGCGCACATCCTGCATCCCGACCGCGTCCCGCAGGCGCCCGCCGAGGCGCTCGCGGTGGAGCTGTAGAAGCGCTGTCCACCGGCTCCCCCCGCACCGTCCTGTACCTGCATTCCTCGGCGGGGCGCTACGGCGCCGACCGCCAGCTCGCGCTGCTCGCGGGCCGGCTGGACCCGGCGCGCTACCGCCCGCTCGTCGTGCTCGCGATGGACGGCGAGCTGCGCGAGGATCTCGCCGCCGCGGGCGTGCAGGTCGTCGTGCGTCCGCTGGCGGTGCTGCGCCGCGCCGCGCTGTCGCCAAGCGGGCTGGCCGGCGTCGGCGGCGCGCTGGCGCGCGACGCCGGCGGCCTCGCGCGACTGGCCCGCGCACATGACGTGGCGCTGATCCACACGAACACGTCGGTGACGCTCGGCGGAGCGCCTGCGGCGCGCCTCGCGCGCGTACCCCACGTCTGGCACATGCGCGAGATCTACACCGGCTTCGAGCGCTGGTGGCCGGTCTACCGGCGACTGCTGCTGAGCGCCGACGCGGTGCCCTGCGTGTCGCAGGCGACGCGCGCGCAGCTCGGCCCGACGAGCACGGCCAGCGTGCTGCACGACGGCCTCGCGCTGCAGCCGCAGCGCGCCGAGCGCGCCGGCGCGCGCGCGGCGCTCGACCTTCCGCCGGAGGCGTTCGTCGTCGCGATCCTCGGCCGCGTCTCGACCTGGAAGGGCCAGGACATCCTGATCCGGGCGATCGCCGAGCTGGCGCGGACCGGCGCAAACGCCGGCGTCCACGACGGGACCGCGATCGCGCTCGTCGCCGGCGATCCCTGGCGGGGCGAGGAGGAGCGCCTCGCCGAGCTGCACGCGCTCGCCGGCACGCTCGGCGTCGCCGACCGGGTCCACTTCGCCGGCTTTCGTCCCGACGTCGAGAACGTCTACGGCGCCGCCGACGTCGTCGCGGTGCCGTCGACGCAGCCCGACCCGCTGCCCAACGCCGCGCTGGAGGCGGCCGCCGCCGGCTGCTGCGTCGTCGCGGCCGACCACGGCGGGCTGCCGGAGATCATCGAGGACGGGGTCAGCGGCCGGCTCGTCGCGCCGGGCGACGTGACGGCGCTGGCACGCGCGCTCGCCGGGCTGCGCGCCG
>JAUYGN010000082.1 GCA_030690545.1 Solirubrobacteraceae bacterium | reverse complement strand
TCGCAGCGCGCTCGTGCCCGGCGAGATCACCGCCCGCGCGACCCTGCTCGAGCACCCCCGCACGCGCATGTTCGGCACCCGCGTCGCGGCCGCGCGGGTGCACGGCGAGCGGGTGCTCGTCAAGGCGCCCGCGCGCGTGCGCTGGCCGGCGTCCGCGGCCCGGCCGGGGACGATCCTGCAGATCGGCGGCCGGCTGGCGAGGCTCGGCCCGCACGACGCCCACGAGCGCCGCCGCGGGGCGCACGCCGCGTTGCTGGCGGCGACGATCCGCTCGACAGGCGAGCATCGCGGCGGCCTGCTCGGCGCGCTCGACGGCGTGCGCACCCGCACCGAGCGGGCGCTCAGCGACGGCGTTCCCGCGCCGCAGGGCGCGCTCGGGCGCGGGATGGTGCTCGGCCAGGACGGCGCACTGACCGACGACGTCCGCGAGGACTTCCGGATCACCGGCCTCGCGCACCTCGTCGCGGCCAGCGGAGCGAACGTCGTCCTGCTCGCCACGCTCGTGCTCGCGTTCGGCGCCGCGCTGGGCCTCGGCCTCAGCGCGCGGCTGTGGCTGGCCGTCGCGCTCGTCGCGGCCTACGTCCCGCTCGCCGGCGCCGGCCCGTCGATCCAGCGCGCGGGAGTGATGGGGATCGCGAGCCTCGTCGCCGCGCTCGCCGGCCGGCCCTCGTCGCGCTGGTATGCGCTGCTGCTCGCGGCAGCGCTGACGCTCGCCTACAACCCGCGCTCGGCGGAGGATCCGGGCTGGCAGCTGAGCTTCGCCGCCGTGCTCGCGCTGCTCGCGCTGATGTCGAGGCTGCGCCGGAGGCTCACGCGGGCGGGCGTGCCACGCGCCCTCGCGGAGGTGCTCGCCATGACGATCGCCGCGACGCTCGGGACGGCGCCGCTGATCGCCCTGCACTTCGAGCGCCTCTCGCTCGTCTCGCTGGCGGCCAACGTGCTGGCCGCGCCGGCCGTCGCGCCGGTCATGTGGCTCGGGACGATCGCCGGCGCGCTGGGCCAGATCGCGCCCGAGCTGGCCTCGCCCGTGGCGGTCCTCGCGGCGCTGCCGCTCGGCTACCTGACCTGGCTCGCCGAGCATGCCGCGCAAATGCCCTACGCCGAGCTCGTCGTGCCGTCGCCGGGGGCGCTCGGGGTGATCGGCATCTACGCCGCGGCGGCCGCGCTCGCGCTTGCCTGGCGGCGGCTGCCGGGCGCGCACCGGCGCCGCGCGTGCCGGCTGCTCGGAGTCGCCGCCGTGGCCGGCATCGCGGTCGTCGTACTGCACGCCGGTGGGACGCCGGGCGCCCCGCGCGATCTGACGATCTCGTTTCTCGACGTCGGGCAGGGCGACGCGACGCTGATCCAGCACCGCGCGACGGCGGTGCTCGTCGACACCGGTCCGCCTGACGGGCCGGTGCTCGCCCGGCTGCGAGCGGCGGGGGTCAAGCGCCTCGACGTCCTCGTGCTCACCCACGACGCGCTCGACCACGGCGGCGCGGCGGCGGCGGTGCTCGACGCGCTCCCGGTCGGGCTCGTGCTCGACGGCGAGGAGGCGACGCCGCGTGCGAAGGCCCGCGGGCTGGCGGCGGCGCGCCGCATCCGGCGGCTTGCCTCCGACGCCGGGCAGGTCCTGCGCGCCGGCTCGCTCGAGCTGCGCGTCCTGTGGCCGCGCCGGACGCCGGCTGCGACGCCCGGCGCCGATCCGAACGACCGCTCGACCGTGCTGCACGTGCGCCACGGAAGCTTCGACCTGCTGCTGACCGGCGACGCCGAGTCCGACGTGCTCGGCGGGCTGTCGCTGCCGGTCGTCGAGGCGCTCAAGGTCGCCCATCACGGCAGCGACGATCCGGGACTGCCGGCGCTGCTGCGGCGGCTGCGCCCGCAGGCCGCCGTGATCCCGGTCGGCGCCCGCAACGGCTACGGCCACCCGACGCCGTCGACGCTCGCCGCGCTGCGCGACGCCGCGGTGCCGATCGTGCGCCGCACCGACCGTGACGGCACCGTCCGGCTCACCGTGCGCGACGGGCAGATCCACGTCGCCGACGGAGGCGGGTCCTAGACTCGCTGCCGATGGCCGAGCTCAAGCCCGCATATCTCATCCACGGCGACGACCACGGTCGCATCGGGGAGCGCCGCGCGGCGCTGAAGGCGCTCGCCGAGCGCACGTCGGGCAGCGGCGGCGTCGAGTGCTTCGAGGGCGATCAGTCCGCGCCCGACGTCGTCGCCGGCGCACTGGCGGCGATGACCTTCGCGATCGGCCGGCGCTTCCTCATCGTCGACGGCGCCGAGCGCTGGAAGGACGCCGACATCGCGCGCCACCTGCTGCCGGCGCTCGCGAGCATCGGGGCGGACACGACGATCGCGTTCTTCGCTCGCGAGGAGGGGCGCTTCAAGGTCAGCGCCCAGCTCGCCAAGGCGGTCGAGCAGACCGGCGGCAGCGTTGCCACCGAGCGCACGCTGAAGGCCCGGGAGCTTCCGAAGTGGCTGCAGGGCGAGGCCGAGCGGCTCGGCGTCACGCTGGACCGCGATGGCGCGCAGGCGCTCGTCGCGCACGTCGGCGAGCGCCAGCAGCGGCTGCTGCGCGAGCTCGAGACGCTCGCGCTCGAGCTCGGTCCCGGCGCGCGGATCGGCGCCGATGAGGTCGACGAGGTCGCCGCGCACTCCGCCGAGCATCAGGTCTGGGGGCTCGTCGACACGCTCGTCGGGGGCGACGGCGCGGCGACGACGCGGGCCTACCTCGAGCTGACCGCCCAGGGCGAGTCGCTGGCGCGCCTCGTCCCGCTGCTCGCCCGCCGCGTGCGCGAGGTGCTCGCGATCGCCCAGCGCCTGGAGGCGGGCGAGGGGCCGCAGCAGATCAAGGCCTCGACGAAGGGCAACGCCTGGGCGCTGGACCGGCGGATCGCCGAGGCCCGCCGCTCGGACACCGATCGCCTCGGCCGCACGCTCGAGGTGCTCGCCGACCTCGAGCTCGCCTCCCACGGGGCGAGCGAGCTGAGCGACTCCACCGAGGCGATCCGCGCGATCGCACGGATCGCGGCGTAGACGGTCGGGCGCGAAGGCGCCCGCTACCCGGGCGGCCCGACGACGGCGCCATCCGCGTCGAGCCATTGCACCGCCGGCTCCGCTTCGCGGGGCAGTCTCAGGCGGAAGTAGTTGTTGCGCACGGCGGCGGTCGCGCCGCTCTGGCGCACCTGTGAGACGCCATCGGGCACGAAGCCCAGCAGCGTCGCCGGTCCGCTCGGCGCCGGGGTCAGGATCGCCGTTCCGCCGGCGCGGCCCAGGTCCTTGGCCCGGCCGGCGTCCGCTGGCTGCGGCACCGGGACGACGCGCTGCTTCGCGTTCGCCGGCGGCGGCGCCACGGTCATCAGGATCGCACGCCCCGCGAGGATCTCCGCGGTCGTGCTGCAGATCACGCCGCCGCCGTCCTTCGGGTCGCGCGAGAACAGGCACAGGACGTCGCGCTTGCCGTCGGCGCGCGCAGCCGGCACGAGCACGTCGCCGAGCCTGGCACCGTGCGTGCCGACGAGCCGGACGTGCTCGGTGCGGATGCCCTGGACGTTGCGCGGACCGAACATCGAGAGCGCGTAGCGGACCTGCTCGGAGCGGTCGGCGGGGTTCGCGTCGCGCCGCAGGACCCCGAAGCGGGCGAGCTGCTCGGCAACGGGAGACGACGCGCTCGCCGTCGGGTTCCCGCGCCGCTCGTCGCCGAGCTGCGGGCGCCACAGCTCGGTGGCCGCCGCCGCGCCGCCGGCCAGCAGTGTCGCGGCAGCGGCGAACGTCGCGAGGCGGCCGCGTCGGATCGCGGAGAGGCGGGCGCGGATCCTGCCCCGCGCGCCCATCGCAGCGGGCTGCGCGGCGAGCCGCTCGGCGGCGTCGGCGAGGTGCTGGACGAACGGGTCGAGCACGGTCATGCGGATTCCTCCAGGTCACGTCGGATCGCGGCGAGGCCGCGGCTGACGCGCTTGCGGACGACCGCCTCCGAGCAGCGCAGCTCGGTCGCGATCTCGGGATAGCGGCGCTCGTCGACGATCCGCGCCCAGACGGCCGCGCGATGCTCGGCCGGCAGGCGCTCGAGCGCCGCCTCGGCCCCGTCCGGCGTGCCGAGCCCGGCGACGAGCGCGATCGCGTCGTCGTCGAGCTCGAGTCGCGGCAGGCCCAGGCGCAGGCGCATCCGGTCCTCGACGCGGCCGCGGCGCAGGCTGCGAGCGAGGACGTTGCGCGCGATGCCGTACAGCCAGGCGGCCGACGAGCCCTCGCCCCGCGCGCGGAAGCGGTGACGCGACGCGAGCGCCTGCGCGAACGTCTCAGCGGCGAGGTCGGCGGCGAGCTCGGGCGTCGCCACGCGACGCCCGAAGTACGCGAGCACGCCGCGCTCGTGACGCGCGTAGAACGTCGCGAACGTCGGGCCGGCGAGGCCGGCGGCCTGCTCGCAGAGCAGCGTCTCGTCGGACCAGGCGTCGAGCCGGTGCGCGGTGCTCATGTCTCTCCAATGCCGCGAGGGCTGCGCGTTGTGACCGTCGGCGTGGCGCTATCCGAGCGCTCGGCGCAAGACGTCGCGCAGCGCGCGCTGATCGGCCGCGCTCAGCGAGGCCAGCGCCGGCGGCACCTCCTCCATGACCTGCCGCAGCTGCTCGCGCACGTGCGCGCCGCGCTCGGTCACGACGAGCATCCGCACGCGCCGGTCGCGCTCGGCCGGCCGTCGCTCGACGAGACCGTGCGACTGCAGGCCGTCGACGAGCCCGGTCACGTTCGAGCTGTCGCAGTGCAGCTGCGTTGCGAGCTCGCCCATCGAGATCGGGATCTCCGGGTCCAGCGCCCGCAGCGCGAACACCTGCGGTGGCGTGAGCCCGGCCGCTGCCGCGGCCGCGAGCATCCGCGGGCGCATCTGCCAGTAGAGCTCGCCGATCAGCGACCAGGCCTCCTGGACTGCCGCGGGATGCTTGACGCTGGAGTCCATTGACACTCAGGATAATAGACAGGCTCGATAGTTGACGAGCTCAACTAGTCACGCATAGGATGGTCCGCATGAGCGAAGAACGTGGGATCGACGTGCAGGGCCTCGTGCGCGAGTTCAAGGGCGGCGTACGCGCCGTCGACGGCATCGACCTGCACGTCGACGCGGGCGAGATCTACGGCTTCCTCGGCCCCAACGGCGCGGGCAAGTCGACGACCGTCAAGGTCCTCACGACGCTGCTGCCGCCGAGCGCCGGGCAGGCGACCGTGGCCGGCCACGACGTCGCCCGCGAGGGGGCGAAGGTGCGTGCCGCGATCGGCGTCGCCCTGCAGGACGTGGCGCTCGATCCGATGCTCACCGGCCGCGAGCACATGCGCCTGCAGGGCGGCCTGCAGGGCATCCCGCGCGCAGAGCGCGGCAAGCGCGGCGACGAGCTGCTCGAGCGCGTCGGGCTGACCGACGCCGCCGACCGCAAGTCGAAGACCTACTCCGGCGGCATGAAGCGCCGGCTGGACCTCGCGCTCGCGCTGCTGCACAACCCCCGGATCCTGTTTCTCGACGAGCCGACGACCGGCCTGGACGTGCAGTCGCGCACGGCGCTGTGGGAGGAGGTCGAGCGCCTCGCCCGGCAGGAGGGGACGACCGTCTTTCTCACGACGCAGTACCTCGAGGAGGCCGACGTGCTCGCCGACCGCGTCGGGATCATCGATCGCGGCACGATCGTCGCGGAGGGGACGCCGGCGCAGCTCAAGGCGCAGGTCGCCAAGCCGACGGTCGAGCTGGTCCCGCGCGACAGCGGCCAGTGCGCGGCCGCGGGCGCGGCGCTGGAGCCCTTCGGGGAGCTGATCTCCGCGCGCCAGGCCGGCTCGATCGCCGTCCGGCTGGACTCCGGCGCCGATCAGCTCGCCGCGATCGTGCGCGCGCTCGATCAGGCGGACATCGCCTTCGCGAACCTCGCCCTGCACGAGCCGACGCTCGACGACGTCTTCCTCGCCAAGACCGGACGCAGCCTCGAGGGCGCCGCGGACGGACCCGGCGACGGCGAGGTCCCGCCGGCGCCCGGGCGGTCGCGCGGCGAACCGGCCGTCACGACTTCGTGACGGCGCTCGTCCACAGCGCCTGGCCGGCGCAGGTCGGCCTGCTGTCCGGCCGCGCGATCAAGCGGATCCTGCGCAACCCGGCGCAGATGATCTTCCCGATCGCGTTTCCGCTCGTCCTGCTGGCGGTCAACGCCGCCGGACTGGACGCCGCGACCAGGCTGCCCGGCTTTCCGACGGCGAGCTACCTCGACTTCGCGCTGGCGGTTCCGTTCATGCAGGGCGCCCTGTTCGCCGCGCTGAACGGTGGCCAGGACCTTGCCCGCGACATCGAGGGCGGCTTCCTGGACCGGCTGGCGATGACGCCGATCGGCGGTGCCGCGCTGCTCGCCGGGCAGCTCGGTGGCGCGCTCTTCATGGGCCTGGTCAGCGCGATCCTGTACCTCGTCGTCGGGATCGCCTTCGGAGCGGGGATCGCCAGCGGCGCCGGGGGTGCGCTCGTGCTCGTGCTGCTGGCGCTCGCGATCTCGTTCGCGTTCGCGTGCTTCGGCACGTTCGTCGCGCTGCGGGCTGGAACGGGGGAGGCCGTGCAGGGCTTCTTTCCGCTGTTCTTCGTGCTGCTCTTCCTCAGCTCGGCGTTCTTCCCGCGCGACCTCATCGAGCAGGAGTGGTTTCGCATCATCGCGACCTACAACCCGGTCTCCTACATGGTCGAGGGCATTCGCAGCCTCGTGATCTCCGGCTGGGACGGGCAGGCGCTCGCGCAGGCGTTCGCGATCGCCGCGATCGCGACGGTCGGCTTCCTGGCGCTCAGCGCGCGGGCGCTGCGCACGCGGCTGGTGCGAACCTGATGTCCGCGCTGGCCCGCACGCGCTCGGTCGCGCTCGCCGTCGCCTGGCGCAGCATCCACAACGCCTTCTCCAACAAGGCGATCCTGCTGCCCAGCCTGCTCTTCCCGCTGTTCTTCTTCATCGCCTTCGCCGGCGGCCTGTCGGGCATCCGCAACGCGCCGGACTTCGACTACCGGTCGGGCTACACGACCTTCCAGTTCGCCTTCATCTGCATCCAGGCGTCGGCGTTCGGCGGCGTCTTCACGGGCTTTGCGATCGCCGCCGACTTCGAGTTCGGCTTCGCGCGCCGGCTGCTGCTCGCCGCGCCGAATCGCGCCGGGATCGTGATCGGCTACATGCTGTCGGCGATGGTGCGGGCGGTCTTCGTGCTGACGGTCGTCTTCTGCGCCGGCCTGGTCAGCGGGATGCGCGTCGACGGCTCGCTCGGCCACCTGCTGGGGCTGCTCGCGCTGGCGCTGGCGGTCAGCGCGACCGCGACGCTGTGGGCGGCGGGCATCGCGATGCGCCTGCGCACGATGCAGGCCGGCCCCGTCATGCAGATGCCGGTCTTCATCGCGCTGTTCCTCGCGCCGGTCTTCGTGCCGCTGCACCTCGTCGCCGGCTGGGTGCACGACGTCGCGCGCTACAACCCGTTCACCGCGCTGCTGGAGGCCGCGCGCGGCTTCATGGCCGGCGAGCCGACGAAGATCGGCCTGTCGGCGGCCTGCCTGGCGGCGTTGTTCGCGCTGACCGTGCTGTGGGCGCGCGGCGGCCTGCGCAGCGCCGAGCGCGCCGGCTGAGCGCGCTCACGTATGCTCGCGCGCATGGAGCGCGAACCGGGCGAGCACATCATCTTCGAGGGCCATCCGTCGTGGCGCTCGATCCTCGGCTTCTACCTCAAGGGGCTGCTCGGCGTCGTCGTCGCCTGCGCGATCGCCGCGGGGGTGACGCGTTCGGCCGGCGACGAGGTCGACAGCGGGCTCGTGACGCTCGTCGGGATCGTGCTGCTCGTCGCCGTGCTCGTCGCCGGCTACGTCAAGCGGCTGTTCACGACGTACACGATCTCCAACCACCGCCTGCACATCCGCCGCGGGATCATCGCCCGCAGCGTGCAGCAGACGCTGATCAACCGGGTCCAGAACGTCAACACGCGCCAGTCGGTCCTGCAGCGGCTGCTGATGATCGGCGACGTGACGTTCGACACGGCCGCCGACTTCGACTTCGACCTGCAGTTCGCCGGTGTCGCGAGCCCGTCGGCGGTCGTCGAGGCCGTCCACCGCGCGCAGCGCGAGGCCGACGCGCCGGCGCCCGGGAGGCGCTGACGGCGTGGGCGCGGACGTCTACGACTCGGTGGCGCCGCGGCGAACGCGGGAGGCGCGGGACTTCTTGCGCGCGCCGGTGTTGCGATGCAGCGCGCCGCGCTTGACGGACTTGTCGATCAGGCTGACGAGCTGCTTGTGCTCCGTGTCGGCGGCGGCGTCGTCACCGGCGGCGACGGCGGCCTCGAGGCGGCGGAAGTACGTGCGCACGGCGGACGTGTAGTGGCGGTTCTCCAACCGCTCGCGCTCGGAGCGCAGGATCCGCTTCTTCTGTGAGTGAATGTTGGCCATCAGCGTGAATGCGCCGCGGACGGGGCCGCGGCGGTCCCTAGAGTAGCGCACCGATGACCGAGCCAGCGCCCTCCAGTGCTAGCGGGCGCATCGCACGCAACACGGCGATCTTCTCGGTCCTGACGGGCCTGTCGCGGATCGCCGGGCTCGTGCGCGAGGTGGTCGCATCCAGCTACTTCGGCACGAGCGGACCGTTCTCGGCGTTCACGTTCGCCTTCCAGGTTCCGAACCTCGTCCGCAGCCTGTTCGCCGACGCCGCGCTCAGCGCCGCGTTCGTGCCGGTCTTCACCGAGCTGCTCGAGCAGGGACGCAGGCGCGAGGCGTTCCAGCTCGCATCGACGTTCATCGCCCTGATCGTCGCGGCGCTGACGGCGGTCTGCGTCTTCTTCGTGCTCGTCGCGCCGACGCTGATGCCGCTGCTGACCGGCGGCGAGTTCACGCCCGAGCTCGATGCGCTCGTCGTCGGGCTGTCGCAGGTGCTGTTCCCGATCGTCCTGCTGCTCGGCCTCAACGGCCTGCTCGTCGGGATCCTCAACGCCTACGACCACTTCACGATCCCGGCGCTCGCGCCGCTCGTCTGGAACGTCGTGATCATCGCCGTGCTCGTCGTCGTGCGGCCGTACTTCGACGGACCCGACCAGCTCTACGCCTACGCGATCGGCGTGCTTGCGGGGACGTTCGTGCAGCTGGCGATGTGCGTGCCCGTGCTGCGCCGGCTGGAGTTCGAGTTCGAGTGGAAGGTGAAGTTCCGCGACCCGCGCGTGCGCCAGGTGCTCGCGCTGATGCTGCCGATCACCCTGAGCCTCGGGCTGATCAACTTCAACCTGCTGATCAACACCGCGCTCGGCTCGACGGTCTCCGAGGCCGCGCCGCGCGCGATCGACGCCGCCTTCCGCCTGTACATGCTCCCGCAGGGGATGTTCAGCGTCGCCGTCGCGACGGTGCTGTTCCCGGCGCTCGCGCGGCTCGCGACGCGCTGCGACACCGCTGGGCTGCGCCGGCTGACGGGCACCGGCACGCGGCAGATCTTCCTGCTGCTGATCCCCGCGGCCGCCTGCACGCTCGTGCTCGCCGAGCCGATCACGCGCCTCGTCTACGAGCGCGGCGAGTTCGGTCCGGACTCGACGGAGATCGTCGCCGAGGCGCTGTTCTGGTTCTCCTTCAGCCTGCCGTTCGCCGGCGTCAACCTGCTGCTGACGCGGACCTTCTTCTCGCTGCAGCGGCCGTGGCTGCCGACCGCGCTCGGCGCCGCCACGCTCGTCCTCAACCTCGTCGTCGCGATCGCGCTCGTCGGGCCGTTCGGGATCGCCGGCATCGTCGTCGCGACGGCGGTCGCGAGCGCCGCGATGACCGCCGGCCAGGCGTACTACCTGCGGCGCGAGCTCGGCGGGCTGCTGGAGGGAGCGCAGACGCTGCGCGCGGTCGCGCGGATGATGCTCGCGGCGGTCGCGCTCGGTGCCGTCGCGTACGGCGTGTGGTGGCTGCTCGACGGGCTGCTCGGGCGCTCGCTGCCGGCGCAGGTCTGCTCGGTCGGCGGCGGCCTGACCGCGGGGATCGTCGCCTACGCGGCGGCCGTGCTGGCGCTGCGCGTGCCCGAGGCCCGCCAGATCAGCGGCCTCGTGCGCGCGCGGCTGCGGCGCTCGGCGTAGTGGCGCGCAGACCCGCATCGAGGATCTCGAGCATCCGCGCGAAGCTCTCGTCGACGCTCTCGGGCATGCCGAACCCGCCGGCGGCTTCGAGCGCGACGAACCCGTGCAGCCCGCAGCGGATCGCGCGGATCGCGTGGACTGCGTCCTCGCCCCGCACGTCGTAGCCGTCCAGCACGGCGCGCAGCACGTCGACGACGCGTGCGGCCGCGGTGACCGCGAGCTCGTCGGCGGGGTCCGGCGCACGCTGCGCGGCGGCGTAGGTGCCGGGATGCTCGTGCGCGTAGCGGCGGTAGGCGTGGGCGGCGGCGGTGAGCGCGGCGCGCTGCGAGCGGCCGACCGCGGCCTGACCGAGCAGGCGCTCGAGGTCCTGTGCGCCGCGGATGCCGAGCCTGCGGCGCAGATCGTCGAAGCCGCCGACGTGGGCGTACAGCGACGGCGTGCGCACGCCGAGGGCGGCGGCGACGGCCGCCAGCGTCAGCGCTTCGAGGCCGCTGTCATCGGCGATCGTCGCCGCCGCATCGACGACGGCATCAGGGCTCAGGCGCGCGCGCCTGGTCACGACGACTTCGCGCCGCCGAGCCTCGCCGGCGAGCGCGTGTCCGTCGTCGTACGCTCGAGGGCGCGGTCGATCGCCGCCAGCGGCTCGCGCAGCGCGCGCCCGTGACCGGGAGCGAGCAGCGTCGGCTGCAGCGCTCGCAGCTCGCGCGCACTGTCGGCCGCGCGGTCGGGATCCCAGGTCGCCATCGTGACGAACGGGAAGCGCAGGTTCCTGACCCCCGCCACGGTCGTGCCGCCGAGCGTGTGCAGCGCGTCGCCGCAGATCAGCGCGTTGTCGCGGAGGTCGAGGAACGCGACGTGCCCGGGCGTATGGCCGGGGCTCGCGACGACCCGCAGGCTGCCGACGCGATCGCCGTCCGACAGCAGCCGGTCGGGCTTGGCGGCGACCTTCGGCCATGAGCCCTTGAGCCGACGGCTGCCCTCGCCGGCCTCGAGCGAGCGGTCGCCGGCCATGATGCGCGCGTCGCGTTCCGGCGCGAGCACCTCGACGTCGGAGCCGAGCTTCGCCCGCAGCGCGTCGAGCGAGCCGGCGTGGTCGCCGTGGCCGTGGGTCAGCGCGATGCGCCGGATCGGCGCGTTCATCGAGGCTGCGGCGGCGGCCAGCAGGCCGGCTGCGCTTCCGGCCATCATCGTGTCGACCAGCGTCAGGCCGTCGTCCTCGCGAACGAGGTACGCGTTCATGATGCGCATGCGGGTGAGCTGGGTGATCGTGTCGGTGAGCGGCTGTCGGCGCATGGGGCGTCCCTTCGAGGCAGGCGAAACTAAGATCAGTAGGAGTCTACCTAAGATACCTAGGGCGTCAAAGGCCGTTGCCTAGCGCGGTTGGATTGGTTGACCAGGTCGGTCAAGCGGCGCATACTGTGCCCGATGGCCGACTCGATCCCGCTCAACGAGGCGAAGACACGCCTGTCGGAGCTGGTGCGTCGGGTCGAAGGCGGCGAGGAGATCGTCATCCGCCGGGGGCCGACGCCCGTGGTCCGGCTGGTCCGCGAGCCGAGCGGTGCGATCCTGCCACCGGGCTCGGTCGAGGGCGTCAGCGGTCACCTGGCCGAGGACTTCGACGCACCGCTGCCCGAGTTCGCCCCGTACCTGGGCGACGCGTCGGCGTGAGCGACTCCGGGACGCTGCTTCTCGACACGCACGTCGCGCTGTGGTGGCTTCTCGCCGCCCCCGAGCTTCCGCCTGCCACCCAGAGAGCGATCAGCGCGGCGCCGTCGGTGCATGTGAGCGCGGTGACGACGTGGGAGGTCGCGATCAAGCGCGCGATCGGCAGGCTAACGCTCGTGCTCCCTGACGCCGTCTCGTTTCCGGAGGCATGTCGCGGGCACGGCTTCACCCTCACGGACGTCACGCACGCTGATGCCGAGGCTGTCGCCGCGCTGCCGCCTGCCCGGCGTGACCCGTTCGACCGGCTGCTGGCGGCCACGGCGCGCCGCCGAGGCTGGACGCTCGTCACACGCGACCCGGCCATCGTCGCGCTCGGGGTCGCGACGCTGTGGTGCGAGGGGGCCTGACGCGGCCTCAGGGCAGGCACCGACGTCCCGATCGGCGCCGGCGCTGCGCAGGCCGCCCGGATCCTTCGAGCTCGGCGACGACCTGGGAGTCGTCTGGCGCGGCGCGCTCTCTCGCTCGCGCCCAGTCGTGGATGCGGCTGAACGCGGGTGCTTGCCCTCGGGCGACGTCGGCGGCTCCGGGCGTGAGCGTCTTGACGACTCGCACGAGGTCGAGTCCGGCGGCCTCGCCGAATTCGCCGGGCGCGCCGGTGGACGCTCAGGGCGCGCCCTACCCTGTATCCCGTGGCCGACCAAGCGCACATCCGCAACTTCTCGATCATCGCGCACATCGACCACGGCAAGTCGACGCTCGCCGACCGCATCCTCGAGATGACGCAGACCGTCGACCCGCGCGCGATGCGTGCGCAGGTGCTCGACTCGATGGACCTCGAGCGTGAGCGCGGGATCACGATCAAGGCGCAGGCGGTGCGCGTGCTCTACGAGGCGCGCGACGGCGAGCGCTACCAGCTGCACCTGATCGACACGCCCGGCCACGTCGACTTCACCTACGAGGTGAGCCGCTCGCTGGCGGCCTGCGAGGGGGCGCTGCTCGTCGTCGACGCCTCGCAGGGCGTCGAGGCGCAGACGCTCGCCAACACCTACCTCGCGATCGAGGGCGGCCTCGAGCTGATCCCGGTGCTCAACAAGATCGACCTGCCCGGCGCCGAGCCCGAGCGCGTCGCCGAGGAGGTCGCCGACCTGCTCGGCGAGCCGACCGACGACATCCTGCACATCTCCGGCAAGACGGGAGAGGGCGTGATCGACGTGCTCGAGCAGCTCGTCGCGCAGGTGCCGCCGCCGTCCGGCGATCGCGACGCGCCGCCGCGCGCGCTGATCTTCGACTCCGAGTTCGACCAGTACCGCGGCGTGATCGCCTACATCCGCGTCGTCGACGGCACCTTCAGGAAGGGCCAGGCGATCAAGGCGATGGTCGGCAGCACCGAGGCCGAGATCAGCGACATCGGCTTCTTCACGCCGGCGATGGTCGTCTGCGACGAGCTCTCGGCCGGCGAGGTCGGCTTCCTCATCACCGGCATCAAGGAGGTCTCGGCGCTCGCCGTCGGCGACACGCTGACGACGAAGGTCGGGTGGGCGGGGGATCCGAGTCTGAAGCCGCTGCCGGGCTACCGCGACGTGCAGCCGGTCGTCTTCTGCGGCCTCTTCCCGATCGACTCCGACGACTACCCCGACCTGCGCGACGCGCTCGAGAAGCTGACGCTCAACGACGCCGCGCTGTCGTGGGAGCCGGAGGTGTCCGAGGCGCTCGGCTTCGGCTTTCGCTGCGGCTTCCTCGGCCTGCTGCACATGGACATCGTGCGCGAGCGCCTGGAGCGCGAGTACGACATCGAGCTGATGGCGACGATGCCGTCGGTGCGCTTCGACGTCACGCTCACCGACGACTCGGAGATCGAGGTTCACATCCCGTCGGACTTCCCCGACCCGGGCCGGATCAAGGAGATCCGCGAGCCGATGATCGAGGCCTCGATCCTCACGCCGAAGGAGTACATCGGCCCGATCATGGAGCTCTGCATCGACCGGCGCGGGACGCACAAGGCGATGCACTACCTGACCGCCGATCGCGTGCAGCTGACCTACGACCTGCCGCTCTGCGAGATCGTGATCGACTTCTTCGACGCGCTGAAGTCACGCACCCGCGGCTACGCCTCGCTGGACTACGAGCTGGCCGGGATGCAGGCTTCGGACATGGTCAAGCTCGACATCCTGCTCGGCGGCGAGCAGGTCGACGCGCTGTCGATGGTCGTGCACCGCGACAAGGCCTACGCCGTCGGGCGCAACATGGTCGAGAAGCTCAAGGCGAAGATCCCGCGCCAGCAGTACGACGTCCCGATCCAGGCGGCGATCGGCGCCGCGATCATCGCGCGCGAGACGGTCAAGGCCTACCGCAAGGACGTCATCGCCGGGTGCTACGGCGGCGACATCTCGCGCAAGCGCAAGCTGCTCGAGAAGCAGAAGGCCGGCAAGAAGCGGATGAAGCAGGTCGGGCGCATCGAGGTGCCGCAGGAGGCGTTCCTCGCGGTGCTCGAGCTGGGCGACTGAGCAGAGGCGCGGCGGTCAGGACCTGCCGTCGGGCTCGAAGCCGGCCATCGGCTCGCGCTCGGGCATCTCGACCGCGCCGTCGTCGGTCGGCGGCACGCTGACGCCCGGCTGGACGTCCGTGTTGGCCCGGTTGGACGTCAGCGATCGCACGAGCTCGGAGACTTTGGACATGATCGACACGATGACCTCCTCGTTGATGCGCCGGCCACCGCGGTCGGCGGCGCGACGTCGTCATCGGGACCAGCTCTACCCGTGCACGCCGGCCGCGACTCGTGAGAGCGCGTTCACCCATCGCGTCGACGCGTGCTGCACAATGGCCCGATGAGACAGGCTCGGCAGACCGCGTGACATCACCTCTGGGCGAGCGCCCGCAGCTGCGACCGCTGTCGGTCGGTGAGCTCCTCGATGTCGCGATCAAGATCTGCCTGGCGCACTGGCGGACGCTCGTCAAGACCGTGCTCGTGGTCGTCGTGCCGGTGCAGATCGTCAGCACGCTGCTGACGGCCGACTACACGGTCTCGTCGTTCGATTTCGGCTCGAGCTCCTCGCAGACGACGCGAGAGATGCTCGACGAGCTCAACCAGTACATCGGTGGGATCGTGCTGTCGTCGATGTTGCAGATCCTGGCGCTCTTGCTCGCGACCGCGGCGTGCTTCCGCGCGATCGCGCTCGCCTATCTCGGCGAGTCGACGGACTGGCGCAGCTCGCTGTCCTACGCGCTGCGCCACGCGCCCTCGCTGCTGCTGCTGGCGCTGCTGTACGTCCTCGGCGTGGTCGCCGGGGCGTTCCTGTTCCTGCTGCCGGGAATCTGGCTGTACATCGCATGGGCGTTCGCCATGCCGGTGCTGCTCGTCGAGGGACTGCGCGGTCGTCAGGCGCTCGCACGCTCCTACGGGCTCGTCAGGGGGCGCTGGTGGAGGACGTTCGGGGTGATCGTGCTCGGCTTCATCCTTGCGCTGATCATCTCGACGCTCGTGCAGGGCATCTTCCTGCTGGGGCTGCTGGTCGACGCCGACAGCGATGCGCTCGTGCTCGTGCTCGCGGGGCTCGCGGGGATCGTCGGCCTGGCGATCAGCACGCCGTTTCAGGCCGCGCTGCTGACGGTCGTCTACTTCGACCTGCGCGTGCGCAAGGAGGGCTTCGACATCGAGTTGCTGGCGAGCGGGATCGGCGCTGCTGTGCCGGCGGGGGATCCGCTCGTGCCGGCGCCTTCCGGCAACGCGGCGAGCCCCGCATCGACACCGTTCGGAGAGCCGGCGGGCGGGCCGTACTGGCCAGCGTCCGCGCCATCGGACGCGCCCCCCGCTCCCGAGCCCGATGAGCGCGCGCCCGAGCGCGGCGACGAACCGTCCCGGCCGCCGCCGCCGCCCGGCTGGGGGTGGCCGGACCCCGGGGATCGTGGGGACGACGACGAGCCGCCGCGACTGCCGGGGGTCCCGTCCGGGTGAGGTGGGGCGCGGCCGTTGTGGCGTGCGCGCTGCTGACAGTCGCGCCGGCGGTCGCCTCCGGCGCCACGGCGACCACGGAGCAGCGGGGCGCGCCCGCGCCTGCCGAGACGATGGAGCGCGACGCCGCCGCCGCGGCACGAGCCGACCGCGCTCGCGCGCAAGCGCGTGAGGTACTCGCCCAGCGGCGCTTTCAGCCGACGAACGTCCCGGCGCCGCTGCGCGGCCTGCGCGAGCGCATCGGCGCGGCCCTGCGCCCGCTCGGCGGGCCGTTCGAACGTGCCTACCGCTGGATCGCCGACGGACCGCTCGTCGTGTGGGCGCTGCTCGCCGCGCTCGTCCTCGCCGGTGCCGCGTTGCTCGCCACGCGGGCTGGGGTGCGGCGCGCGCGCGACAGCGCCCGCACCGCCTCGTCACGGGGCGCAGCGGTCGCCGGTGGATCGGCGTCGCTCAGCGCGGTCGAGCTGCGCGAGGCGGCCGATCGCGCCGAGCGCAGCGGCGATCTCGACGACGCGCTGCGCCTGCGCTTCCGGGCAGGCCTCGTCGACCTCGACAGTCGAGCGCTGATCGAGCTGCGCCCGGCGCTGACGAACAGCGAGCTGCTGCGGGCGGTGCCTTCGCCGACGCTCGCCGACCTCGTCGAGGGCTTCGAGTCCGTCGCCTACGGGGGACGGCCGGCGGGCGCCGACGACCTGCGCGACGCGCGCGACGGCTGGCCACGCGTCGCCGACGAGGTGCGAGCGTGAGGAGCGGACCGCGGCCGCGATCGGCAGACGAGGTGCGAGCGTGACGAGGCCGCGGTTGTCAAGCAGCAGCCTCGCACGCCTGCTGCCGCGCAACCCCGTCGCGCGCCTGCTCGTCGTCGTCGTGACCTTCTTCGTCGCGCTCAACCTCGTCGCGCTGGCCGTCACGAGCGTCGCGCCGCAGCCCAGCGGCGTCGACGGCTCGGCGTACGCGACCCAGCCGCGCGGCGTCGCCGCCTATGCGGAGCTGCTGCGCCGCGCCGGTCATCCGGTCGACCACCTGCGCGAGCCGCTCGCCGAGGCGCGACTCGACCCGGCGCGGACGGTCGTCGTGCTCGACGCGCTCGGACTTGCGAGCGGCGAGCGCCGCGCGCTGGCACGGTTCGTGCGCAGCGGCGGCCGTCTCGTGGCCGGCGGCAGGAACGCCGGGCGCGGCTTCGTTCCGGGTGCGCCGCGCTGGACGCCGACCGGCCCGCGCAGCGCGCGCCCGCCGGCCGCCGCGTCCGAGGCGAGCGGCGAGCCCGAGGCAGGCGCGGTGCGCAGCGTGGTCAGCGCAGGCGACGGGGGCTTCGCGGCGGGCGGTGGCGTGCGGCCGCTCCTCGTCGGCGGCGACGGCGACGGCGTCACGCTGCTCGCGGTCGCCGAGCCGAGCGCAGCGCGCGGGGGCCGGGCGCTGCTGCTCGCCGACTCCGGACCGCTGCAGAACCGGCTGCTCGCGCGCGCCGACAACGCCGCGCTCGGCCTCGCGCTCGCGGGGTCGCCCCGGCGACCGGTGACGTTCGTCGAGTCCGTCCATGGATTCGGGCAGGCGACCGGCCTGGCGGCGCTGCCCGCGCGCTGGCGCGTCGGGCTGGCGATCGGCGTCCTCGCGGGGCTCCTGTGGCTGGCGTCGCGCGCACGCCGGCTCGGGCCGCCCGAGGTGACGCCGGGCGAACCGACGCCCGCCCGCCGCGAGCACGTCGAGGCGCTCGCGCTCGCGCTGCGTCGCGCGCC
>JAUYGN010000080.1 GCA_030690545.1 Solirubrobacteraceae bacterium | reverse complement strand
ATCCGCGGCGTGCGGACCGTTGCGGTCGCCCTGGCGGTGCAGGGCTCGCTCGTGCAGGCGATCGTGACGCTGATCGTCCTGGCGAGCTTCTGGATCGTCGCGCCGGACAGCCTCGCGGTCGGTGGCGTCCTGTCGACCGTGGCGGTGCCGGGTGGTGGTCCGGGCGCTGGCGGTGCCGGCGGCGGTGCTGGCGGTCCGGGCGGCGGAGGAGCGGGCGGGACCGGTGGCGGCACGACCGGCGGTGGAACCGGTGGTGGTGGCGAGACGGGCGGGCTGTCGACGACGTAGTTGACGATCGTGCTCGCCGTGTTGCCCGCCTGATCGGACGCGGTGACCGTGAACTGACGCGCACCGACCGTCGACGTGTCGACGGTCGCCGGTCCGTCGCAGGTCTGCACGCCCGATCCGCCGGGATCGTCGACGCACGTGAACGCCGACGCGACCGACTGGCCCTGCGTGAAGCGCTGACCCTCCGTCGGCGTGGTGATCGTGATCGACGGTGGCGTCGTGTCGCCGGGCGGTGCGGTGTCGTCCGTGAGGACAGCGAACGGACCCGTCACGCGACCATCGATCGAGTTGAAGGTTCCGCCAGCGTAGACATTCGACCCGGACACGACGAGCGTGCGCACGTCCACATGCCCGAGGTCGCCGGCGACCTGCGGCAGGTCACCGGTAGGGTTCGGGTTCCAGGTGGTTGCGCTGGCAGTGATGGCGTCGAGTGCCGCAAAACTCTGGCGCGACTGCCCACCGATCGACGAGAAGAATCCACCGGCATAGACGGTTGACTCGGACGCCGAAAGCGTCTTCACGATGCTGTTCGGGGCAGGGTCCCAGACCTTCGCATCGCCGGTGGTGGCGGCGAGTGCCGCCAGCCCGTCCTCGCCCGCGACGTAGACCGTCGACCCGTAGACCGCGAGAGCGAAGACGCTGTCGTCCTCACTGAGCTCAGGGTTCCATGGAGTGGCGTTCCCGGTGACGGTGTCGAGCGCGGCCAGGTGGTTGCGGGGCTGCCCACCAATCTCCGAGAAGGATCCGCCCGCGTAGACGACGGGCCCGGAGACCGTGAGAGCTCTTATGCCGCCATCATGGTTGGGGTTCCAGGCGGTAGCGTTGCCGGTAGTGGCGTCAAGCGCCGCGAGGCCGTTACGCGGCAGCCCGCCAATCGACGTAAAGAACCCAGCGACGTAGACAGTCGACCCAGACACCGCAAGCGTCCTCACGTCCGTGAACCCGCCGCCCGTCGGCTGCGGGTTCCACGCGGTGGCATTACCTGTAGCGGCGTCAAGCGCCGCGAGGCCGTTACGCGGCAGCCCGCCAATCGACGTAAACCCACCGGCCACGTAAACGGTCGATCCAGTAGCCGCAATCCTCTCCACGGTTGCGAACTCGCCTGGCGGGTTGGGGCTCCACGCGCTGTCGAGATCCCCGGCTGAGGTCAGCTTGGCGAGTCTGCGAACCGTTGCGATCGGTGTCCCGGCACCCGAAAACGCTCCACCGACGTAGACGGTCGACCCCGACGCCGCGAGTGCCTTCACACTGCCGTTGGGGTTCGGGTTCCAGGCGGTCGGGCTGCCGGTCGTGGTGTCGAGCGCGGCGAGTCTGTTGCGTGGCTGCCCGCCGATCGAGGAGAAGAATCCGCCGGCGTAGACGGTTGATCCGAGCACTGCGAGCTCACGCACGTGTGCTTGTGGGTTGGGGTTCCAAGCGCTGGCGTTGCCGGTGGTTGCGTCGAGCGCTGCAAGGTGGTTGCGTGGCTGCCCACCAATCGACGAGAACTGTCCGCCGACATAGACGGTCGACCCAGACACGGCGAGTGCAAAAACGAAGGTCTGGCCATGGCTGTCGGTGGGGTTGGGGTTCCAGGCGGTGGCGTTGCCGGTGGTTGCGTCGAGCGCTGCGAGTCCGTTGCGTAGCTGTCCGCCGATCGAGGAGAAGAAGGATCCGCCGACGTAGACGGTCGACCCCGACACCGCAAGCGCGTACACAGACGCGAAGCCGAAGCCGACGGGGTTCCACGAAGTGGCGCTACCTGTACCGGTGTCGAGCGCGGCGAGTCCGTTGCGTGGCTGCCCGCCGATCGACGAGAACCGTCCGCCGACGTAGACGGTCGACCCAGACACGGCGAGTACCTCCACGCTCCAGTTGGGGTTGGGGTTCCATGGAGTGGCGTTGCCCGTAGCGGTGTCCAGCGCGGCGAGTCCGTTGCGTGGCTGCCCGCCGATCGAGGAGAAGTCTCCGCCGACGTAGACGATCGATCCGGATGTGTCGATCGCGCGTACGCGCGTGCCGTACTCGTCGCCGCTGGGGTTGGGGTTCCAGGTGGCGTCGAGCGTGCCGTCAGGCAGGACGTGCGCGAGATTGCTGCGGGGCTGCCCACCGACATGGGTGAACTCTCCGCCGATGAACCAGCCGCCCGCACCATCAGGCGCAACCGCGCTAACCGTTCCCGCCACCTGCGGGAACTTCGACGTGTCGGGCACCCCTGAGCCGCCCTGGTCGAGAATGAGCCCGCCACCGGTCGCCTTCTGCTGCTGCGTGAACGTGCCGGCGACGTAGACGTCGCCGCCGCTGCGCGCGATGTCGTTGACCTCGCCGTCGAAGACGAACGACCCGGCCGGCAGGATCGTCGCGCTCGCCGGCGCGCAGAACGTGAGCGTCAGGACGACGGTCAGCCACGCTGCCCGTCGAGCGGCGCGACGGCTCATTCGCCGGTGTTCGTCCCTGTCATCGACCATGTCCGCGTACCCCCGCTCGAAGCGCTCGTCCTGTCACATGAGCAGCGCGCGGGATCGACCGCCGCCACACCGGAATATCACTTATCGCCTATCGTTGCAGAAATAGACGATCAGTGAGGTCCGCGCCCCTCCCGACCTGCTGCGCTACGGTCCCTCCGGAGCCAAGCGAGGCTCCCGAACCCGAAGCCTTGGAGAGCCACGATGGCCATCACGATCCCCGCCGGCACGGAGCAGATCGACTACGCCGATCTCTATGCGCGCTGGGAGCGCGGCAACTGGTCGGCGACGGAGATCGACTTCACGCAGGACCGGATCGACTGGCACGAGCGCTTCAGCGACGAGCAGCGCCGCGGCGCGCTGTGGCTCTACACGCTGTTCTTCCACGGCGAGGACTCGGTCGCCGACAACCTGTCGCCGTACATCGACGCCGCGCCGCTGGAGGAGCAGAAGTACTTCCTCGCCACGCAGCAGGTCGACGAGGCGCGTCACGCGGTCTTCTTTCATCGCTGGATGCACGAGGTCGTCGGCGTCGGCGACGGCTCGCTGAGCAACGGCCTGCAGTCGACGCAGCACGAGCTCACCTGGGGCCACCGGACGCTCTTCGGCCGCCTGGACCGGATGGCCGACGAGCTGCGCCGCGACCGCTCGCAGCGCACGCTCGTCCAAGCCGTGACGCTCTACCACATCGTCGTCGAGGGAACGCTCGCCCAGCCCGGCCAGCACATGATCGAGACGTCGCTGGAGCGGATGGACGTCATGCCCGGATTCCGCGAGGGGATGCGCCAGATCGCGATCGACGAGCAGCGCCACATCGCCTTCGGCGTCAAGCTGCTCGCCGACGCCTACCGCGCGAACCCCGCGCAGACGCAGGACGCGATCGTCGACCTCGTCCGCGAGGTCCTGCAGTACACGCTCAGCGTGCCGATCCCGCCCGGCTGGGACACGTCCTACACGGAGAGCCTGGGCTACACGATGGAGGACCTCTACGAGGAGGGCGCGCGCGCCAACGAGGCGCGGCTGCGCGCGATCGGGCTGCCGCTCGACGAGATCGCGCACTTCCCGTTCCCGATGGACATCACGCCGCGCGAGCGCGGCCAGCGGGCGCTCGCGTTCCTGCGGGCCGGGCTGCTCGGCGCCGGCGACGGCAGCGGCACGACCGGCCGCGATCCCGAGACCGTGCGGACGTTCTTCGAGCTGCTCGCGCGCAACGTCCGCGGCGACGAGGTCGCGAGCGGCACGACGATCCAATGGGACTTCAAGGACGCCGACCCCTGGTACCTGCTCATCAACGGCGCGGCCGACAAGCAGGCGATCCAGGGACGCGTCTCCAAGCCGACCGTCCGCCTGAAGCTGCGCTGGAACGACTTCGGCGACCTCGTCTCCGAACGCGCGCACCCGAACCGGCTCGTCATGCGCGGCCGCATGCGGCCGTGGGGCGACCCGCGCGTCCTGCTCAAGCTCCAGCGCCTGTTCCACTAACGCCCGCGCTGGCCCAACACTGGACAGTGCAGGTAACGTCCCGCACGACATGTTGCGTCAAGGTCCCATCTCGCGCTTCCTTCACGGCGTGATCGAGTACGTCGCCGGCGTGCTGCTGATCGCCGCGCCGTTTCTGTTCAGCTTCGAGTCCGACGCCGCCACCGCGGTGGCGGTCGTCGCCGGCGTCGTCGTGCTCGCAGTCGCCGCCAGCAGCGAGGGTCCGAGCTCGCTGATCAACTCGATCCCGATCGCCGTCCACATGCTGCTGGACTTCGTGCTCGCCGCGGTGCTGATCGCGGCGCCGTTCCTGTTCGCCTTCAGCGGCGAGACGACCGCGACGGCCTTCTTCCTCGTGCTCGGCGTCGCGCACCTGCTCGTCACGATCGGGACGCGCTTCCGGCCGGCGGCCTGAGGCGCCGCGCGGGCACCGCCGGCACGCCGAGCGACCAGGCGCCAGAACGACCGTCGCCGGGCGGCGATCCACTACATTGCGCGCGATGAACTACGTCGACATCGTGTCGCGCTTCGGCGACGTCACCCTGCGTGTGACGCCGATCCGCCACCCGTGGGACACCGAGACCACCCAGCCCGCCTGGGACATCCAGCTGACGGGCCCCGAGCTCGACGTCTCAGGGCGCTACTTCGAGGACCCCGAGTCGCCGCAGACGCTGCCCGAGTTCTGCGCCGAGCTCGCCGAGCACCACAAGGGCTGGGACGGTGACAAGGGCTGGCAGTCGGCCGGCGGCGACATCACGCTGCGCGCCAACCACGACCAGGTCAACACGACGCGGCTGCAGGCGACGCTGACCGGGGGCGTCGTCCCGCGCTGGACCGCGTACTCCGAGCTGCACGTCGACCCGTTTCGCTTCGATCAGGTCGCCAAGAACCTCGAGCTCTACGGCGGCGAGCTGTTCGGCGACGAGTACGACCCCGAGGCCGAGCCCGTGCGTCGCGATCCGCGCCAGCTCGCCCGCGATCCGGTCCGGCGGATCGGCACGCCCGACCCGCGGTAGCAGCACTCCGGCCCACCACGAAAGACCCCCGCGCCTGTTAGAAGCAGACCGGGGGCGCGACGCCGAGGGTGAAGCCTCGACGTGCCCGTCACGCTATCGACGTCGCGCGGGTCGTGGCGTCTTGACCCCCTACGTGCCATGCCCATGACTCCCCGCAGGCCGTGGCGCGTTGCCCTTCCCGCAAGGGCCAAGGTGCCACGCCACCCGCCGGCGCTACGCCGGCGCCGGCTCGTAGACCAGCGATCGCACGCAGCGCACGCCGGCGGCGATCGCCGGCCCGAAGTCGCGCTCGCCGTCGGCGAGCATCCGCAGCATGAGCCCGTCGCCGAGCGAGAAGATCACGTCGACGACCGCCTCGGGCTCGGCGCCGAGCTCCAGCGCGCCGGCGGCCCGCTTGACGCGCAGCACGTCACAGACCTGGGTGCGCAGGCGGTCCAGCAGCTCGCCGAACTCCGCGGCGATGTCGTCGTGGCGGCGCGACAGGACGAACAGCTCGAAGATCAGCGTCACGAAGCCGGGGTCGCTGCGCGCGACGTCCTCGAGGCTCGCGACGAGCACGGCGATCACGTCGTCGGCGCTGCCGGCCTGCGCGAGCGCCGCGCCGAGCGCCGCCTGACGCACGTCGCAGTCGCGCCGCACGACCTCGACGAGCAGCCGCTCCTTCGTGCCGAAGTAGTAGTGCAGCAGCCCCCGCGAGACGCCCGCCGCGCGAGCCACCTGGTCGAACGTCGAGCCGGCCGTGCCCCGCTCGGCGACCGAGGCGCGCATCGCCTCGACGATCCGCGCGGCCTTGTCGCCCGTCAGCTGTCGCTCGCTCGCCGCCGTCGACGCCTGCATCGCCATGACGTGCCGCAGCGTAGCTGGCTGGCTGGCTGGCTGGCCAGGAAGCCGGACGCACCCCACACGACGAAGGCGCCCCGCGGGGCGCCTCCTGGTCCATCGGTCCTGCCGGGCGCGCGATCAGCTCGCGGGCGCCGCCTCGGGCGGCGCGACCGGCGTCGTGTTCGACGTGTAGTCGAACTCCTCCTCGGCACCGAACAGCGCGTCGAGCAGCTTGTTGCGCAGGCTCTCGCTGACGGCGATCGCGATCACGCCGCCGACGATGCCAAGCAGCAGGATGCGCCCGAAGCCGCCCTTGCGCTTCTTCTTCGGCGTCGCGCTCTTGGGCGCCTCGCGCAGCGCCGAGGACGCATCACGCAGCGCGTCGGCGGAGCGCTTGAGGTCGGCGTGCAGCTTCTTGTCGTCGATCAGGTTCTTCGTCGGAGACTTGCCATGGTTCAGGCGCCCGTAGGCGTTGCGCGCGGCCTCGAATGCCACGACCATGTTGTCGCGCAGCTCGTCGTCCTGGATGATCCGCTGGAAGTACGGGTTCTCCTTGGCGGACTGGGCGGCTGCGGCGGCCTTCGCGGCCTTGTCCTTCGCTGCCATCTCGTTCACTCACCTCGGGTTGCTGTTCAGTGCAGCAGCATATACCCGACTTCAGGAGCGACCAGACGCTTTGGCGGGCTCCAGCGCCGCCTCGAACACCTCGCCGATCTCGCTGACGAAGCGAAACGCGAGCTTGGAGCGCAGGTGCTCGGGGATCTCGTCGGTGTCGGGCTCGTTGAGCTCGGGCGCGATGATCGTCGTGATCCCGTTGCGCTGGGCGGCGAGCGCCTTGTCCTTCAGACCGCCGATCGGCAGCACCTGCCCGGTCAGCGTCATCTCGCCCGTCATCGCGAGATCGGCGCGCACCTGACGACCGGTCAGCAGCGACAGCAGTGCGGTCGCCATCGTGATCCCGGCGCTCGGCCCATCCTTCGGGATCGCGCCGGCCGGCACGTGGATGTGGATGTCGTGCGTCTGAAACCAGTCCGACGCCAGGTCGGGCGCGAGCTGTGCGTGGTGGCTGCGCACGTAGGACAGCGCCGCCGCCGCCGACTCCTTCATCACGTCGCCGAGCTGGCCGGTGATCTGCAGCTTGGCCTCGCCGTCGAAGGCCTGCGCCTCGATGAACAGCACGTCGCCGCCGACCGGCGTCCAGGCGAGTCCCGTCGCGACGCCGGACACCCGCGTGCGCCGGCGGGTCTCGGAGTGATAGCGCTGGCGGCCGAGCAGCTCGCGGGCGCGAGCCTCGCCGATCGAGCCCTTCGTCCTGCCGCCCTCGGCGACGCCGCGCGCGACCTTGCGCGCGATCGCGCCGATCTGGCGCTCGAGCTCGCGCACGCCGGCCTCGCGCGTGTAGTCGGCGATCACCGCGCGCAGCGCGGCGTCGGTGATCCGCAGCTGGCTGCGCTTCAGGCCGTTGCGCTCAGCCTGGCGCGCGACGAGGTAGCGCTTGGCGATCTGCAGCTTCTCGTCGGCCGTGTAGCCGGCGATCTCGATCGTCTCCATGCGATCGCCCAAGGGCCCGGGCACCGTGTCGAGCGTGTTCGCCGTCGTGATGAACATCACGCGCGAGAGGTCGAACGGCAGGTCGAGATAGTGGTCGCGGAAGTTCTCGTTCTGCTCGGGATCGAGCACCTCGAGCATCGAGGACTCGATCCCGCCCGCCCCGCCGCGAAAGTCCGAACCCATCTTGTCGATCTCGTCGATCATGAACAGCGGATTGTTGGAGCCCGCATCGCGCAGCGCGCGGATGATCGTGCCGGGCATCGCGCCGATGTACGTGCGGCGATGACCGCGGATCTCGGCCTCGTCGCGCACGCCGCCCGCGCTGATGCGCTCGAACTCGCGACCGAGCGCTCGCGCGATCGACTTGCCCAGCGACGTCTTGCCGACGCCCGGCGGTCCGACGAAGCTGAGGATCGATCCTCGCGCGTCCGGATTGAGCTTGCGCACCGCGAGGAACTCGAGGATGCGGTCCTTGACCTGCTCGAGGCCGTAGTGATCGGCGTCGAGCACCTCGCGCGCGTGGTCGAGCTCGAGGTCGTCCTCGGTCGAGCTGTCCCACGGCAGCGAGGCGATCCACTCCAGGTACGTGCGGATGACGCCGTGCTCGGCGGCCGCGGGCGGCAGGTTCTCCAGCCGCCCGAGCTCGCGGTCGACCTGCTTGCGGGCATCCTCGGGCAGCGCGATCGCCGCGAGCTGCTCGCGCAGCTCGTTGGCCTCGGCGGCCGACTCGTCGAACTCGCCGAGCTCCTCCTGGATCGCCTTGAGCTGCTGGCGCAGGATGAACTCGCGCTGCGTGCGGTCCATGTCGGACTGGACCTGGTTCTGGATCTCCGAGCCGATCGAGATGACCTCGAGCTCGCGCGCCAGCGCCTCGGTCAGGCGACGCAGGCGCTTGGCGACGTTGGCCTCCTCGAGCAGGTGCTGCTTGTCCTCGGTCGGCAGCCGCAGCGAGCCGGAGATGATGTGGCTCAGGGCGCCCGGCTCCTCGACGTTGGCGACCGCGATCTGCAGCTCCTCGGGCAGGTACGGGACGGCCTCGACGATCTGCGAGAACGTCTGCTGCACGTTGCGCATCAGCGCCGTCAGCTCGGGCGACTCCTCGACGACGTCGGCGCGCTCGGAGAGCTCCGCGACGAGGTAGGGCCGCTCGTCGCTGACCCAGCGCTCGATCTTCACGCGCTGGGCGCCCTGGACGAGCACGCGCAGCGTGCCGTCGGGCACCTTCAGCATCCGCGCGATGACGCCCACGACGCCGACGTCGTAGAGCTCGTCCGGCCCGGGCTCCTCGAGCTCGGGCTGGCGGCTTGCGACCATCACGAGCATCCGGTTGCCGGCGAGCACGTCGTTGACGAGCTGGATCGAGCGCTCCTGGCCGATCGCCAGCGGCGTCAGCGTCTCGGGGAACGGCACCGTCTCGCGCAGCGGCAGCACGGGCAGCGTGTCGGGCAGCGACGAGCTCATGCCGACCTCGATCTCACGGGCCGCGCTGCCGTCGCTGACGACGTCGATCATCGCTGCTCGACGTCGGACTGGGCGGGCGCGGGGCCACCGCGCTCGATTGGCACGCTGCGCGTGTGCGACGGCGCGTCGGCGAGCGGCAGCTCGACGCGCAGGATGCCGTCCTGGTAGGTCGCCCGCGCCTGCTCGGCGACGACCTCCGCGCCGAGCTCGATCGTGCGCCGGAAGGGGCCGTGCTCGATCTCCAGCTGCTGGTAGACGCGGCTCTCGGCGTCGACCTCGCGGCGATGGCCGGTCAGCGTCAGCGCGCGGCCCTGGATCTCGAGGCCGAGGTCGCCGGCGTCGATCCCGGCGAGCTCGGCATGGACGACCGCGCGCGGCGGGTCGTCGGCGTAGAAGACGTCGACGGCAGGGCTGAAGCCGGTCCGCCGCGAGGTCAGACCGACGCTGCCGAAGACGTCGCCGAACAGCTCGTCCATCTCGCGCCGCATGCGCTCGAAGTTCGCGAACAGGTCGCGCTCACGGGGCATGACCGCCAATCTACCCGCACGGCGTCGCGCAATCGCACCGATCGGGCTCGTCGCGCGGTCAGTGTGCGTGCAGCGTGGCCTGCTCCTGCGCGCTCGGAAACGCCCACGCGGCCTGCGTGCGGCGCTCCTGGCGAAACGCGAAGCGCAGCTGCTGCGGTGGTCGCAGTCCGTCGGGGCCGTCGGGCCGGAACGTCGGGCAGGGCTCGTCGAGATCGAGCGCACAAAGCAGGTTGCGGGCAAAGAAGCAGTCCTCGCATGCCGCCTTCTTCGTCGTGCGCGTCTTGCTCATGCCGTCCCAACATCCCTTCGTCGAGGTCTCCGAACCAGGGGGGCATCACAGCAGCGCCGCAGACCCGTATCAAGGGATCGCCGGCGAGCGTTTCCGCACGTATGGGGTTTTCTGAGACGGCCAGTCCGCAAATGCCGGACGAATCACGGCCCTCCCCGAGACGAGGGTGTGGACAAGCAGATCTCGCCCCCCACGACAGCCGCGTGCGCGCTCTTTGGGCACACTTTCGCTTCGCTGATGTCCGTCGATCACGTCGACACCATCGTCGTGGGAGCGGGGATCCTCGGCCTCGCGGTCGCCCGCGAGGTGCTCGCCCGCCGGCCGCGCGAGCGGGTGCTCGTCGTCGAGCGCGAGCCGCGCCCCGCCGCACACCAGAGCTCGCACAGCAGCGGCGTGATCCACGCCGGCGTCTACTACGCGCCCGGTTCGCTGAAGGCGCGGCTGTGCGTCGACGGTGCCGCGCTGATGTACGCCTACTGCGAGCGCCACGGGATCGACGCGCGTGCGATCGGCAAGCTGATCATCGCCCTGCGCCGCGACGAGCTGCCGGCGCTCGACGAGCTCGAGCGCCGCGCCCGCGCCAACGGCGTCGGCGGCGTGCGGCGGCTGGACGCCGACGGCCTGCGAGCGATCGAGCCACACGCGAGCGGGATCGCCGCGCTGCACTCGCCGAACACCGGGATCGTCGACTTCGGCGCCGTCTGCGCCCGATTGGCGACCGATCTGCGCGAGGCGGGCGCTGAGCTGCGTCCGCGCTTCGAGGTCGTCGCCGTCGCCGCCGGCGACCGCACGATCCGCCTGCGCGCGGGCAGCGGCGACGAGCTGCAGGGCGCCCGCGCGATCTTCTGCGCCGGCCTGTGGTCTGATCGCCTCGCCGTGCTCGCCGGCACCGACCCGGACCCGCGGATCGTGCCGTTCCGCGGCGGCTACATGCGCCTGCGCCCCGAGCGGCGCGAGCTCGTGCGCGGCCTGATCTACCCGGTACCCGACCCGAGCCTGCCGTTCCTGGGGGTCCACCTGACGCCGCGGATCGACGGCGAGGTGCTGCTCGGCCCGTCCGCGCTGCTCGCCGGCGCGCGCGACGGCTACCGGCTGAGCACGCTGCGCGCCGCCGACATCCGCGACACCGCGACGTGGCCCGGGACCTGGCGGATGGCGAGACGCTGGTGGCGCACCGGCATCCACGAGCTGCGTCTCGCCATCAGCCGCGAGGCGTTCGCCGCCGTCGCAGCGCAGTACGTGCCGGACCTGCGCGGCGAGGATCTGCAGCCGGCGTTCGCCGGCGTCCGCGCGCAGGCGGTCGGCCGCGACGGGCGGCTCGTCGACGACTTCCTGCTGTCGGCGACGCCGCGCGCGATCCACGTGCGCAACGCCCCCTCCCCCGCCGCCACGTCGTCGCTCGCCCTCGCCGCCAAGATCGCCGACGCCGCCGACCAGCTGCCCTGAGGCTCCATCGTCGACGAGCCGCAACGGCCCTTGGGGTGGAGGGAGGGGGTCGTGCAGGAACTCCCGGAACGGCCTGCACCAGCCCCCTCCCTCCACCCCCGAGCGCAACCCCGCGCACCCGATCGGCGACGATTGACCGATGCGCGTCCTGCTCACCGGCGCCAGCGGCTCGATCGGCGCCGCGCTCGCGCCAGCGCTCGCGCGGGCGGGCCACGACGTGCGCGGCTTCGGTCGCGACCCGGCCCGCGTGCCCCCGTCGCTGCCGTTCGTGCGCGGCGACGCGATCAGCGGCGCCGGCCTCGACGAGGCGCTCGACGGAATCGAGGTCGCCTACTTCCTGATCCACTCGATGGAGGGCGGCGGAGGCGGCTTCGAGGCCGACGAGCGCGCCGCCGCGGAGCGCTTCGTCGCGGCCGCACAGCGCGCCGGGTTGCGCCGCGTCGTCTATCTCGGCGGGCTCGTGCCGGCGCAGCGCACGCCGTCGCGCCATCTCGCCAGCCGCCTGGAGGTCGAGCGGATCCTGCTCGCCGGGACGCCCGAGGCCGTCGCCCTGCGCGCGTCGATCGTGATCGGCGCGCGCTCGCGCTCGTTTCGCTTTCTCGTGCGCCTCGTCGAGCGCATGCACCTGCTTGCGCTGCCCGCCTGGCGCGAGCACCGCACGCAGCCGATCGACGTGCGCGACGTCGGCGCGCTGCTCGTCGCGTCGGCGACGGCGCCGGACGCCCGCGGCGGCCTGTCACTGGATATCGCCGGACCCGACGTCCTGAGCTATGGACAGATGATCGAGCGGATCGCCGACATCATGCTCGTCCGCCGTCCCGCGCTGCGCCTGGGTCGCAACGCGACACCGGTCATCGCGCCGATCGCCGCCGCCATCGCCGGTGAAGACCCTGGCTTCATCGGGCCGCTGATGGAAAGCCTGGCCGGTGACCTGCTGCCGCGCGACGAGCGCGCCGCACAGCTGCTCGGAGTGCGCCTGCACCGCTTCGACAGCGCGGTCGAGCGAGCGCTGCGCGAGTGGGAGGCCGACGAGCGGCTCGCCGCCCGCTGAGGGCGGCGACCGGCCGACCACCGGCAGACGCTAGGTTTGCGCCCGTGTCGCTCGTGATCGCCAGCATCGACATCGCCGCCCCGGTGCAGGACGTCTGGGACTACGTGATGACGCCCGCCCGGATGAGCGACTGGGTCACGATCGTCGATCGGATCGATCGGATCGATCCCGGTCCGGTCCGGCCCGGCTTTCGGATGACCCAGACGCTGCATCTGCGCGGCGTGAACTTCAAGGTCCACTGGACGCTCGAGGCGCTTGACGCGCCGCACTTCGCTCGCTGGGAAGGGAACGGTCCGGCACGCTCGAAAGCCGTCACCGAGAACCGCCTCACCGAGCGCGACGGTCGCACGCACTTCGACTACCGCAACGAGTTTCGTACCCCCTTCGGGCCGCTCGGCGCCGCGGCCTCGCGCGTCATCGTCGGTGGCATTCCCGAGAAGGAGGCGAACGCCTCCCTGCGCAGCCTGCAGCAGATTCTGGAAACGGCTACCTAACGAATCCCTAAATGCGGTGCGAAACGGGTGCGCGATGCTTTACTCTCTGTGACGGTAATTACTATCCATGCCTGAACGGGGAGAAGTACATGGCAGATTTTCTTGATGAGAAGCGAAGCGAGATCGGGGCGCGCTTGAAGGAGCTCAAGCCGCTCGTCGACGAGTACCAGCGCCTCGAAGCCGCCGTCTCGGCACTCGACGGCGTCCCGATCACGAACAATTCCTCGTCGCGCGGAGCATCCACGGCCCCACGGCGCGGCCCGCGCGGCCAGTCGGCCGCGGCCAAGCGCACGCGGGGCACGGGCACCGGGCGCCGCGGTCGCCCGAAGGGCACCGGCACGCGTGGCGCCGAGGCGCTCAGGCTCGTCCGCGAGAAGCCCGGCATCACGATTCCGGAGATCGCCGAGAGCATGGGCATCAAGCAGAACTACCTGTACCGAGTCCTCCCGGGCCTGGCCGACGACGGACTCGTCAAGAAGGACGGTCGCGGCTGGCATCCCAAAGAGGCCGCCTGACTCACCCCGCCGATGACGATCCTGCACGGTTTGGGCGCCGACCGGCGTCCTAACCGTGCGGTGTTACACCACGCTCAGCCGCCTCGTGGCAAGGGCAGGTCAGGGTGGCCAGTCGATGATGGTTCCCACCCCGGCGCGCCGGCGACGCCGCAACGTCGGGCTCAAACAAGCCCGAGGGCGCTGACCGCGGCGCGCTCGTCGGTCAACTCCTTCACCGTCGCATCGATCTTCGACTGCGCGAACTCGCCGACCTCGAGGCCCGGCACGATCTCGTAGGCGCCGCCCGTGCAGCGAACGGGAAAGCTCGAGATGATGCCCTCACCGATGCCGTAGGAGCCGTCCGTCGCGACGGCCATCGAGCGCAGCCCGGCGGCGCCGCTCACCCAGTCGCGGACGTGGTCGATCGCTGCGTTCGCGGCCGATGCGGCCGACGACGCGCCGCGCGCCTCGATGACCTCGGCACCGCGCTTGCCGACGCGCGGGATGTAGTCCGATGCATACCAGTCCTTGTCGACGAGGTCGGCGGCGCGCTCGCCGTTGACCTGCGCGTTGAAGAGGTCGGGGAACATCGACGGCGAGTGGTTGCCCCAGACGACGAGATCGGAGACCTCGCCGACGCCGACGCCGAGCTTCTGGGCCAGCAGCGCGACCGCGCGGTTCTGGTCCAGCCGTGTCATCGCGGTGATCCGCTCGGCCGGGATGTCGGGGGCGTTGGCGGCGAGGATGAGCGCGTTCGTGTTCGCCGGGTTGCCGACGACGAGCACCTTGACGTCGTCCGCCGCGCCGGCGTTCAGCGCCTCGCCCTGCGGCTTGAAGATCGCTCCGTTGGCCTCCAGCAGGTCGGCGCGCTCCATCCCCTTCGAGCGCGGGCGCGCGCCGACGAGCAGCGCGATGTTCGTCCCGTCGAAGGCCTGCGCCGGGTCGTCGTAGATGTCGACGGAGGCCAGCAGCGGGAAGGCGCAGTCGGTCAGCTCGAGCGTCGTCCCCTCGGCCGCCTTGACGGCCTGCGGGATCTCCAGCAGCTTCAGCGCGACGGGGGTGTCCGGTCCCAGCAGCTGGCCGGATGCGATGCGAAACAGCAGCGCATAGCCGATCTGCCCGGCGGCACCGGTGACCGCGACCTTCACTGGGGTACTGCTCGTCATGCGTTCATCTCCTCGATGACCGCGTCGGCGAACTCGCTGGTGCCGACGGCGGTGGGGTCGGTACGGCTGGCCTTCAGATCGTATGTGACCTTGTCGCCCTTGCGTATGACCGCCGCGATCGCGTTCTCGAGCGCGCGTGCCGCGGCCGTCTCCCGCAGGTGGTCGAGCATGTAGACGCCCGACAGCATGATCGCCGTCGGGTTCATGCGGTTCTTCCCCGCGTACGACGGCGACGATCCGTGCGTCGCCTCGAAGACGGCGGCCTGCGTGCCGATGTTCGCCCCGCCCGCGACCCCCAGGCCGCCGATCATCGCGGCGCACAGGTCCGAGACGATGTCCCCGTAGAGGTTCGGCAGCACGATGACCTCGTAGTCCTCCGGATAGGTGATCAGCTGGTTGCAGAGGTTGTCGATGATGCAGTCCGCAAAGTCGATCGCCGGGTAGTCCTCGGCGACCGTGCGCGCGACCTCGAGAAACAGGCCGTCGGAGAACTTCATGATGTTCGCCTTGTGCGCGGCGACGACCTTCTTGTACCCGTGGGTGACGGCGTAGTCGAAGGCGTGGCGGACGATCCGCTCGGAGCCGAAGACGCTGATCGGCTTGATCGAGATCCCCGCGTCGTCGCGGACGTGAGCGCCGAGCTCCGCGAGCTTCTCGCGGAGCGCTGCGTTGCCCTCGGTTCCGCGCTCGAACTCGATCCCCGCGTAGAGGTCCTCGGTGTTCTCGCGCACGATCACGAGATCGGTCTCCGGGAAGCGCGTCCGCACGCCTTCGAACGCCTTGCACGGGCGAACGCAGGCGTAGAGATCGAGCTCCTTGCGCAGCAGCACGTTGATCGAGCGAAAGCCCGAGCCGACCGGCGTCGTCGTCGGCCCCTTGATCCCGATCCCGTTCGTCTTGAGCGACTCGAGCGTGGCCTCCGGGAACGGGTTGCCGTGCTTGCGGTACTCATCGATGCCGGCCTCGTGGCGATCCCAGTTGAAGTCGACGCCGGTGGCCTCGAGCACGCGCCGGGTGGCCTCGGTCAGCTCGGGGCCGGTGCCGTCTCCGGGGATGAAGGTCACGTCGTGCGCCATGGTCGCCTCTCGGGGGATGTGTCCTGCGTCGGGGGGAGCCGGCGATGCTACCGGCGGGTCCGCGCCCGGCGCCGGGCGATGATCGGTGACTGATCCGTCGAGATCGGGTGCCGGGACACCGGCATCGGAGGTCGGTGATCGCACTCATCTCACGGCCCGGGTATAGCGGGATCGTCCTGCCCAAGGGATCGCCATCCCGCGGCGCCCTGACGCTCCAGCTAGCGTGTCGGCCCGCCAATGAAGATCATCTACACCCACACCGACGAAGCCCCCGCGCTCGCCACGGCTTCCTTGATGCCGGTCGTGCGGGCGTTCGCTGCCGCCGCGGACGTGGACGTGCAGCTGCGCGACATCTCGCTCGCCGGCAGGATCCTCGCCCGGTTCCCGGAGCTGCTGCGCCCCGAGCAGCGGGTTCCCGACGCGCTGGCCGAGCTCGGCGAGCTCGCCACGACGCCGGCGGCGAACATCATCAAGCTGCCGAACATCAGCGCGTCGCTGCCGCAGCTGCGGGCGGCGATCGCCGAACTGCAGGAGAAGGGTTATGCGATCCCGGACTACCCGGCCGATCCGGCCGACCCCGCGCGCGCGAAGTACGACGCGGTCAAGGGCTCGGCGGTCAACCCGATCCTGCGCGAGGGCAACTCCGATCGCCGCGCGCCGGCGTCGGTCAAGACCTTCGCGCGCACGCACCCGCACCGCATGGGCGCGTGGTCGCCGGACTGCACGTCACACGTCGCGACGATGTCCGGCGGCGACTTCCGCTCCACCGAGCAGTCCGTGACGGTCGACGCGGACGGCGTCGTGCGGATCGAGCACGTCGCCGGCGACGGCGCCGTCACGGTCCTCAAGGAGCCGTTCGGGGTGCTCGCGGGCGAGGTGCTCGACGCCGCCGTCATGCGCCGCGCGGCGCTCGACGCGTTCCTCGCCGAGCAGGTCGCCGAGGCCAGGCAGCAGGGCGTCCTCTTCTCGGTCCACCTCAAGGCGACGATGATGAAGGTGTCCGACCCGATCATCTTCGGCCACGCCGTGCGCGCGGTCGTGGGCGACGCCTTCGAGGGGCTCGACGCCAACCCGAACGACGGGCTCGGCAGCCTGCTGGGCGCTCACCCGGAGGCGCGCGACGCGGTCGACGCCGCGCTCGCCGCCGGTCCCGCGGTCGCGATGGTCGACTCCGACAAGGGCATCACGAACCTGCACGCTCCGTCCGACGTCATCGTCGACGCCTCGATGCCCGCGGCGATCCGCTCGTCGGGGCAGATGTGGAACGCGGCCGGCGAGCAGCAGGACTGCAAGTTCGTCATCCCCGACTCCTCGTACGCGGCGCTGTACGCGGAGACGGTCGACCACTGCCGCGAGCACGGCGCGTTCGATCCCACGACGATGGGGACGACGCCGAACGTCGGCCTGATGGCGCAGAAGGCCGAGGAGTACGGCTCGCACGACAAGACGTTCGAGATCGCTGCCGCGGGAGTGGTACGGGTCGTCGACGGTGACGGCACGACGCTGCTCGAGCACGAGGTCGACGCCGGCGACATCTGGCGGATGTGCCAGACCAAGGACGCGCCGATCCAGGATTGGGTGCGGCTCGCGGTGGCCCGCGCCCGTGCGACCGGCGCGCCCGCGGTCTTCTGGCTCGACGAGACGCGCCCGCACGACGCCGAGCTGCTGAAGAAGGTCCGCCCGGCGCTCGCGCAGCTCGACACCGAGGGCCTGCGGATCGAGGTCCTGCCCGTCGCCGAGGCGACGCGCTTCACGCTGCGGCGCGCTCGTGCCGGCCAGGACACGATCTCCGTGACCGGCAACGTCCTGCGCGACTACCTCACCGACCTGTTCCCGATCCTCGAGCTCGGGACGAGCGCGAAGATGCTCTCGATCGTGCCGCTCATGAACGGCGGCGGCCTGTTCGAGACGGGCGCCGGCGGCTCGGCGCCCAAGCACGTCGCGCAGCTGCTCGCCGAGAACCACCTGCGCTGGGACTCGCTCGGCGAGTTCCTCGCGCTCGCGGTGTCGCTGGAGATGCTCGCCGAGCAGACCGGCAACGCGCGCGCCAAGCTGCTCGGCGAGGCGCTCGACCGGGCGACCGGCAGCCTGCTGGAGAACGGCCGCTCGCCGTCGCGCCGCTGCGGCGAGCTCGACAACCGCGGCAGCCACTTCTATCTCGCGCTGTACTGGGCCCGGGAGCTCGCCGGCCAGACCGACGACGGCGAGCTGGCGGCACGCTTCGCGGCCGTCGCCGAGCGGCTCGCGGGCGACGAGCAGGCGATCGTCGCCGAGCTCGCCGCCGTGCAGGGCGAGCCGGTCGACGTCGGCGGCTACTACCGCCCCGACCCCGTGCGCGTCGACGCCGTCATGCGGCCGAGCGCGACGTTCGCTGCCGCGCTGGCGGTCCTGGAGACCGGCGTCACCCCATAGCGGGCGAGCGCCTGCCGACACTGACCGGGCCTCGCCCCGCACGCCTCAGCGCAGGCTGCACGATGCCGGGCTACGGCGCTTGCTCGCGCATGCCCTTGACCGCCGCGGAGATGACCTCGGCGTCGAGCACGTCGGCCATGACGCCGATCTGCTCTTCCCAGACGTCCTCGTCGACCAGCGCGCGAAAGTCGTCCTCAAGTACGTGATACACGGAGAGACCCAACTGGGCCTCGGCCAATGCACCTGCATAGGTCGGATCGCCGAGCACAACGGTCTCGGCGGCGATCTCCGCGCTCTCGTCGTCCGGAGCTCCGAGGATGACGACAAGATTGTCGGCCCCGTGCTCGTCGGCTAGGCGCTTGATCACCTCCTGGCTATTGAGGTCCATGGCCCCCGAGGCCGTTCAGACGAAGCACTCCGTCGACGTGTACTCGACATGTCCGCCGGCGCTCTTGACGCAGGCCGCGATCGCGGGACCCGCGATGCCGTCGCGCTCGCCGAGCACGATCACCTGCTTGCTCTCGAACATAGGGTGCTAACTCACCTCCTCTGTCATCTCGCCGAGGCTCTTGTCGAGCCAGGTCTTGAGCTCTGCCGGACTGATCGTCGAGGCCGACAACCGCGCCACCTCTTCGCCGTCGTGCATGAGCAGGAAGGTCGGCAGCCCGTGGACCTTGAGGCGGATGCAGACCCGGCGCGCCTTGGGCGCCTCGAGCATGACGACCGAGATGTCGTCGCGGGCCTCGGCCAGCTTCTCGACGTGCGGCTTCAGCGCCAGGCACGGCCGGCACTCGGGTCCCCACACGTCGACGAGCGTGGTGCCGCTCTCGACGAGCTCGTCGAAGTTCTCGCGCGTCGCCTCGGCTACCGCTCCCATCCGCTCATCCTTCCGCTTCGTCGTTGGACTCGAGCAGCACGCTCATGCCGTCGGACTGCTCGGACATCCGACCCAGGAACAGGCTGCCCTTCGCGATCAGCTGTACCCGTTGCGCGCCCCCATCCATCAACCGAGCGCGAGCGTGCGGAACGTAGCAGAGCGCCGAGGCGATATGACCCTGCGTCGGGGCGAAGCCGGGCATCCCCCGCGTCTCCACGAAATCGCCCATGTCGGCACGGCCGATGTCGCCCCTGCGCAGGGCCAGCGCGGCGATCGTCTTGTAGTTGCGCTCCGGGACGTTGCCCGAGCCCTGGGGCTCCGTGATCTCGGGATTGTGCAGCTCGGTGGCGTAGTCGTCGACGTCGGTCGAGCTCATGCCGAGGCGGTCGAGCGGCGCGAACGCGAGCGCCTCCATGATCTTCGGGTTCGAGGACCCCGCGGCCACCGGATGCCTGCCGACGGAGTCCAGCCGCACGCGCGGCGAGCGACCATCGTCGGCCTCGACGATCAGCGCGCTCGCGCCGAGCACGTCCTCGAGCACCGGCAGGTCGTGCTTGAGGTGCCCCTGGAACTTCATCCCGACCTTCGGCAGCGAGCCGCCCGCGACCACCGCGACGCGCTGGAAGACCCCCGCGGCGACGAGGCTGCTCGCGATGACGAGCGCGGGAACCGGGGCGGCGCAGAAGTTCTTGACGTCGCAGCCCGAGGCGTTGACGCAGCCCGCGGCCGCCGCCACCGACTTGCCCAGGTTGCCCCCGCCGCGCTGGTAGCGGTCCCCGATCGCCTCCTCGCCGGAGCCGATGACGTAGTCGATCGAGGCGGGATCGATGCCGTTGTCGGCGAGCACGCGCAGGAGCGCCAGCGTGGCGCTCGCCTTCCCCGCGAGGTTCTCGAGGAACACGTCCGCGGTGAGGGCGGCATCGCTCTCGTGGGCGCGACGCACGGCCGCCGCCAGGCGGTCGGCGCCGAGGTGCAGCGGCAACGCCCCCGGCTCGGCGGCGACCGCTTCGGCGTCGCCGGCCGCCGCCGCCACCTTCTCGAGGTCGAAGTGCGCGCCGAGCGGATGGCGTGCGAGCCGCTCGCCGATCGCGGCGGCCTCCGGCGCACCGAGCCTGACGAGGCCGAAGTCGTCGACCGCTGCCAGCAGGCCGAGGAACTCGTCCTCGGGCATGAGCTCGCCGACGCCGGCGAAGCGGCCCTCGCCGTTGGGGGCGGCGCCGACCCACGGCCGCTCAGGCAGGTCGCGCGGGTGGATCGCGCCGAGGTAGGCCTGGTGGGGCCCGTAGGCCACCGCCTGCTCGAAGGTGCGCAGGGAGGCCAGGAACTGCGCCTGAACCTCAGGATTCTTCGGCAGCTCGCGCGACGGCTTGGAGCCGTGGCGGCAGAGGCCGGGCACGTGCGCGAGTGCCGCGCTCGCGGCCGAGACAACCGGTATCGGCATCAGTGATCCACTCTGGTGCCTATTGAACCGGATCGGCGTCGAAGACCGTCGGCTCGCTGACCGGCGTGGCGACGGCGTGCAGCGCGCGCTGCAGCAGTTGCCGGCGCCAGGCGCGCTCCTGCTCGGGCCCGAGCTCGGGGTCGCCCGCCGGAAACGGGATGCCGCGCGTCGACACGATCCGCGGCGCACCGACGCGCTGCGCGATCGAGACGAGGTTGCACAGCAGCGCGGTGGGGATCCCGGCGCGCTCCAGCTCCTTCGTGAGCGTTGACCCGCAACGCGTGCCGGTTCCTCAGGTGGCGGTGAGGATCGCCGCCTGGATGCCCTGCTGGCGCAGATCGGCGGCCCACTCCATGCCGAAGCGGCGCGCGTCGGCGACCGTCGTGCCGTTGCCGGTCGTGCCGAGGTACTCGCCGTGCAGGCGCCCGATCGCGCCCTCGCGCTCCATCTCGCGGGCGACGTCGAGCGGGAGGATGCGGTTCGGATCGGCATTGGCCCACACGGTCGAGAAGCCGCCGTGCACCGACATGAACGCGCCCTCGTCGGCCGAGTCGAGGCCGTCGAGCGAGTGGCGCACCCACTTCGTCGCGCGGGCCGACTCGAGGCGGTCGGGATTGCCGAAGGGCACGAAGCCGCCCTCGGTGACGAGCGCGAACAGCGCCTCGCCGGCGTCGGCGATCGGCGCTGCGGGCGTGACGCTGTCGAAGTCCGGGAGCGGGATCTCGGTGGCGTCCCTGTCGCCGCCGAGCCGCGTGAGCACGAGCGCGACGGCGCGCTGGGCCGCGTTGTCCGCTGCGAAGCGGTTCGTGCGGGCCACGGGGCCGATGCGGCCGTCCCGGGCGGTGAGCTCCTCGCCGCTCGCGATCTTCAGCGCGGCGGCGGCGAAGCGCTCGAGCGAGTCCTTCATCTGGCGCGCGGTCAGGCCGCTCTCGACGACCGTCGTGCCCGCGGCCTCGCCGATGCCGGGATTGTCGGGGTGCATCGAGGCCAGCGCGGGCAGGTCCGCCTCGCTGGCCGCGGCGGCGATCCGCGCGCACGCCATGCCGTAGCGCCCGCTCGTGAACGAGGGCCCGGCGACGATCATCTCGGCGCCGCGCTCCTTGGCCCGGGCGACGAGCTCGGCGGCGAACTCGGGGTGCGACGCGGCGTAGTCGTCACCGCAGACGGCGGTGGCGATGATCTCGTGCTCGTCGCCGAGCAGGCTGGCGAGCTTGCGCCCTGGGCCGGTGGCCCCGTCGCGTAGCTCCGGCCCGGTGCCCGCGGAGTCCTCGCCGCCCATGCCGGCGAAGAACTGGTTGACGTAGTGGACGATCTTCATCAGGCGAGGACCTCCGCGCAGGTGAGGCGGCCCCAGCCCAGGGTGCTCTGGGCGCAGTAGACGGCGGCCACCGGCAGCACGACCTCGTCGGTCGAGGCCTGGTCGTCGAGCAGCGCGATGCTCGGGCGGCCCAGTGCGCGCTCGACTACGGGCAGCGTCATCCGCTCGTCGTAGTTGCCGGTGCTGACGAGGGCCGTGGCCTTCGTGGGCGGGACGACGAGCGGCGGTCCGGTCCCGTCGCGCCCCGCCATCTCGGCGAGGATGCCGACGGCCGCGATCCCCTCCTCCTCGAGGCGGTCCATCTTCAGCGAGACGTCGGCGTCGGCGTTGCCGCCGCCCTCCTTCGTGGCGATGGCGGCGTCGAGCTTCAGCTGCTTGCACAGCCGCGCGGCGTGCGCCGAGACGAGCTCCTTGTTCGCCTGGTCGACGGGCTCGGGGCAGAGGACGAGCGCCGCCAGCTCGAGCTCGTCGGAGCGCTCGCGCAGGGCGGCGACCACCGGGTGGGTCTGGTGCAGGTACGTGGGGTTCTTCAGCGAGGGATGGCCGAACTGCCCGCTGACGACGGCGCCGTCGTCGAGCTCGGTCGGCGAGATGACGGTCGGCAGGCCGCCGGAGAGGGAGCGTCCGTAAACGAAGACGTCCTTGAACGTGCCCTGCGTCTGGAGGTTGAGGATGACCCCGACGCGCGGTTTGCCGTTCGCGGCCGATGTGGCGGGGTCGGCGAGCTCCTCGACAGCATCGGGCTCGGCATCCAGCGCCGCCTCGGCGAGGTGAGCCGCAACCTTGACGAGCCCGCGCCGCAGCGCCTGGTCGACGTCCTCCCAGGATGCGTCCTCGGCGGGCGTCCATTCGACAACGAGGTTGTGCGTCGCGGCGAGCGGCGACAGCGGCGCTGCGGGTCCCGACATGTCGATGACGGCTTCCTGCGCGCGCGGCAGGTAGCCGGCGGCCAGCACGGCGGCGCCGCGCAGCACATGGGTCTCGCCACGGCCGACGGGCATCGCCGGACCGAGCAGCCCGGGGAACGCGCCGCCACCGCCGGGCCCCTTGGAGCAGGGCTGGATCGCGTCGAGCACGCCGACGATGCGCACGGAGTCGCCGGGCGAGGCGACGCCCAGCCGGACCTCGGCGAACGCGCCGTCTTGCAGAAGGTCACGCACCGTGTCCTCGCCGACGGTGAGGCGGCCCGCGTCGTAGCTCGTGCGCTCGCCCAGGTCGAGCTCGCTCACTTCGTGGACCATTCGCGTCAGCCCGACGTCCGCTTGCATCTCCCCGGCTCCTTCCCGCTGTCGGTGCAGCGTATTCCCTGGCGGCGCGGCGCGTCGCGCGTGTCCTATGAGCACCACCGATCACGGCATGACCGCAGGGCGCGGTGTACCGATCAGGGTTCGGCTTGCGACGACCCGTCCACCGTGGGGGGTCTTGGCGCAGCGGTCGCATTGCGCCGAGCGAGTCGATCGCCTGGCCGATGGCGAGCCTGTGAGACGATGACCGCGATGAACACCGCAAGCCCGCTGGCGCCCCGCCCCGAAGCCACGGGCTTCCGCTGGGCGGGGTAGACGCGGGCGCCCACTCGAGTCGCGCGCTGCGTCCGCTCGTGTCGTCGCGGTCGCCCTCGACCGGATCCGCCATCGCAGACGGCCGGCGACAAGTGACGGCCCCGCGTGACGTGTCGGGGACCCACCGGTAACGTCGCCCGCAAGCCGATGCATCATCACGCCCAGCCCACGCCCGGCCCGGTGGCACGCCCATGAGCGCGCCGCACGCCCCGCCCGTGGCGCTCACGTCGCTCGCGCACGGCGCCGGCTGCGGGTGCAAGCTGCCGGCGGCGGCGCTGCTGCCGATCGTCCGGGGGCTGCCCTCCGTCGACGACCCGCGGCTGCTCGTGGGATCGAACACGGCCGACGACGCGGCGGTGCTCAAGCTGACCGACGAGATCGCGCTCGTGATGACGATCGACTTCTTCACGCCGATCGTCGACGACCCGTACGACTTCGGGCGGATCGCGGCGGCGAACGCGCTGTCGGACGTCTACGCGATGGGCGGGGTGCCGCTGGCGGCGATGAACGTCGTCGCGTTCCCCCTCGAGCAGCTCGGCGGGGAGATCCTGCGCGAGATCCTGCGCGGCGGCGCGGACGTCGCGGCGGGAGCCGGGATCGCGGTCGTCGGCGGGCACTCGATCGACGATCCGGAGCCGAAGTACGGCATGTCGGTCACCGGCACCGTCCATCCCGACGAGCTGATCTCCAACGCCGGAGCGCAGGTCGGCGACGTGCTCGTCCTCACGAAGCCGCTCGGCGTCGGCGCGATCACGACGGCGCGCAAGCGCGGCGTGCGCGACGACGACCTGCTGGCACGCGGAGTCGCGACGATGACGGCGCTCAACGACTCGGCGTCCGCCGCGGCGCGCGCGGCCGGCGCGCACGCGATGACCGACGTCACCGGCTTCGGCCTGCTCGGCCACCTGCACTCGCTCGGGCGCGCGAGCGGCGTCGCGGCGGCGATCGATGCCTCGGCCGTGCCGGCGATCGGCGGCGTGATGGAACTGCTCGAGCGCGACGACTCCGTCTCGGGCGGCAGCCGGCGCAATCGCGAGTACGCCGAGACCTTCACGGCGTTCGCCGAGCATGTGCCCGAATCGCGGCGGCGCCTCGTGTGCGACGCGACGACGTCGGGCGGGCTGCTCGTCGCGGTCGCGCCCGACGCCGCGCCGTCGCTGCCGGGTCCGGTCGTCGGCGAGATCGTCGACGGCGAGCCCGGCGCCATCGCGGTGCGATGATCGCCCCGCACGGGCACCATCAGCCTGGAGCGGCCCGGGCCCGGTGGCCCATCCGGTCTTCAAAACCGGCGGGGCGCGGCACTCCGCGCTGGAAGGTTCGACTCCTTCGCCGTTCCGTTCCTGAGGTGATGCACATGCCCCGTACCGTCAAAGACATCCTCGACCACGCCGATGAGCTCGCCCGCCGCTTTGAGAACTACGAGCCCGCACCAGAGGACGAGCGCGACCCACGGATCTTCACGGCACTTCGCGACGCCGCCGTGGCCAGATCCGACGCCGAGCGCTCAATCCAGGCCGCCATCAATGAGGCCCGCGAACACGGCTATTCGTGGGCGTTCATCGGCCGCCTGCTGGGCACATCGGGAGAGGCGGCACGTCAGCGCTACGGCACCAAGCAAGAGGCGTAGAGGCGACTGGGGGAGCGAACCGATGAGCGCGAAACCCTGGACAGACCCTGATCCTCAGCCCGGCAATTTCGATGCCGAGCTGGCAAAGCTCGACCCCCGCTACGTTGAGCATCACGACGGCGATTGCGATGCGAAGCTCATCGTGCTCGTCGGCGTCAAGGGCGAGGACGCGAAGCGACTTGAGCGGATCTCCGAAGCTCGTGGCTCTGATGATGTCCACCCGATGCCCGGCCCGGCCATGCGGGCTGGAGGCCGTTGCGTATGAGCGACCGCGAGCGGCTGCGCGACCTGCCGTCCGTCGACCGGCTGGCGACCGCGGTCGCGCGCGCCGAGCTGCAGGCCCGGCGCGAGGAGATCCTCAGCGGCGGTGATGCGGCGACCGACGACGCGACCGTCGATCTCGTCGCGCGCGCCCGCGACCGCTTGCGCCTGCGGCTGCGGCGCGTGCTCAACGCGACCGGCGTCGTCGTCCACACGAACCTCGGCCGCGCCCCGCTCGCCGTCGAGGCACAGGCGGCCGTGGCGACCGCCGCGAAGGGCTACAGCAACCTCGAGCTCGACCTCGCCACCGGAACGCGGGGCTCGCGGCACGCGCACGTCGAGGATCTGCTCAAGGAGCTCACGGGCGCCGACTCAGCGATCGCGGTCAACAACTGCGCGGCGGCGGTCCTGCTGGCCTGCGCCGCGCTCGCGGGCGGCCGCGACACCGTCGTCTCGCGCGGGCAGCTGATCGAGATCGGCGGCGGCTTCCGGATTCCCGAGGTCCTCGCCGCCGCGGGCACGCGGCTCGTCGAGGTGGGCACGACGAACCGGACGCGCCGGGCGGACTACGAACAAGCACTGGCTGCCGGGGACGAGAACGTCGGAGCGATCCTGCGCGCGCATCCCTCGAACTTCCGCACCGTCGGCTTCGTCGCCGAGGTCGAGATCGAGGCGCTCTGCGACCTCGGCGTGCCGGTCATCGACGATGTCGGCTCCGGCGTGCTCAGCGACGATTTCGAGCTGCTCGCCGGCGAGCCGCCGGTGCGCCGCTCGGTCCGCGCCGGCGCCGCGCTGACGGCGTTCTCGGGCGACAAGCTGCTCGGCGGCCCGCAGGCGGGGCTGCTCGTCGGAACGCGGGAGGCGGTCGAGGCGTGCCGCCGCCATCCGCTCGCGCGCGCCGTCCGGATCGACAAGCTGTCGCTCGCCGCGCTCGAGGCGACCCTTGCCCTGCATCGCGACCCCGCCGCCGCGCGCCGCGCGCTGCCGGTGCTCGCGATGCTCGACGCCGACAGCGCAACGCTGCACCGCCGCGCCGACGAGCTCGCGGACGCGACCGGCGGCGCGGTCCTCGCGTCGACGGCGCGCGTCGGCGGCGGTGCGCTGCCGCTGCTCGAGCTGCCGGGTCCGGCGGTCGCGATCGACCCCGGTCCGGCCGGCGCGACCGCGCTCGCCGCGCAGCTGCGGGCCGGCGACCCCGCCGTCGTGGGCCGCATCCACGACGGCCGGCTGCTGCTCGACCCGCGCACGCTGACCGACGACGAGGCGCGCGAGGTGGCGCGCGCGGTGCGCTCGGCGATCGGCTGAAACGCCCTTGATCTCGGCGCCCTTGCCCGTGATCTGTAGTACGAGATGTCGTACGATGGCGCTGTGGCGCGTACGGTGCAAGCACGGCTCGACGACGTCGCCGAAGGCGACCTCGCGCTGCTGCGCGGCGAGGCCGGCTCGGACTCTTCGGCCGTGCGCCTGGCGTTGCGAGAGTCCGCCGCGCGGCGGCGACGACGATCGTCCTTGCGCCAGGAGGCGCAGCAGGCCGCGACCGACGACCGGGATCTGGCGGCGTCGCAAGGGGTCCTGGCCGACATGGAGGCGCTCGCGCCGGACTGGCCACCGGACTGAGCGGTGGTCCGCGGCGAGATCTTCAGGCTGCGACTTCCCGCGCCGCGCGGTCGCGAGCAGGCCGGGACACGCTACGGCGTCATCGTGCAGGCCGACGAGCTGCTGGCACTCAGCACGGTGCTGATCGCCCCGACGTCTCGCTCAGCGCCGCCGCGATCGTTCCGGCCGACGATCACGATCGACGACCGGGACGCGCGCATCCTGGTCGAGCAACTGCGCGCGATCGACGTCACGCGCCTCGGCGACTCGGTCGGCCGGCTGAGCGCCCACGAGATCCACGCGCTCGACGCAGCCCTCGAAGACATCCTCGGCCTCTGAGCCGCCGGAGCCGACGTGCCGAACGCCGCACGAGGGCCAGCGGCCCTGACGCTCGGGACCGCCGGCCACATCGACCACGGCAAGACGGCGCTCGTGCGGGCGCTGACCGGCGTCGACACCGACCGCCTGCCCCAGGAGAAGGCGCGCGGCATGTCGATCGAGCTCGGCTTCGCGCCCCTCGTGCTCCCGGGCGGGCGGCACGTCTCGATCGTCGACGTGCCCGGCCACGAGCGGTTCGTCAGGACGATGGTGGCCGGAGCGACCGGGATCGACTTCCATCTCATGGTCATCGCCGCCGACGACGGCGTCATGCCGCAGACGCTCGAGCACGCGGAGGTGCTCGCGGCGCTGGGGATCGAGCAGGGCGTCGTCGCGATCACGAAGAGCGACCGCGCGGCTCCGGAGCGGGCCGCCGCGGAAGCCGCCGAGCTGTTCCCAGACGCCGAGATCGTCGCGTGCTCGGCGCGCACCGGCGACGGCGTGGCGGACGTCGCGGCGGCGCTGGAGCGCGTCGCGGAGCACGTGACGCCGCGCGACGATGGCCGCCGCGACGGCCCGGCCGTGCTGCACATCGACCGCGCGTTCACGATCCACGGCGCGGGCACCGTCGTCACGGGGACGCTGTGGTCGGGCAGCCTCGCGGTCGGCGACACGCTGACGCTGCTGCCCGCGCAGCGGCCCGTCCGCGTGCGGTCGCTGCAGGTGCACGACGAGCCCGCCGAGCGGGCCCACGCCGGGCAGCGCGTGGCCGTCAACCTCGCCGCGGTCGCCCGCCGCGACGTCGCCCGCGGCGATGCGCTCGCCGATCCGGCGGCGGGACTCGTGCCGACGCAGGTCATCGACGCGGCGCTAGACCTGCGCGACGACCTGCACGGCCGGCGCGTCATGGTCCATCACGGCACGCGGGCGGTGGCGGCGCGGCTGGCCGCGCTCGGCACCGGCCTGTGGCAGGTGCGCCTCGAGGCACCGCTGCTCGCCGCCGCGGGCGACCGGCTCGTCGTGCGATCGGTCGCACCGCCCGACACGCTGGCCGGCGGCACGGTGCTCGATCCGCGGGCGCGGCGGCATGGTCGCCGCGCCGACGTGCTGGCGCGCCTGGAGCGGATACGGCGTGGCGAGCCCGAGCCGGAGCCCGAGCCACCAGCGGCCGCCGCCGCATCGCCCGTAGACGAGGGGACCGCGTCCGCCACGTCGGAGCCGGCGCTCGAGCCCGACGTGCTCGAGCTCGCGGCGCGGCTGCTCGCGGCCGGCCACGAGCCGCTCTCGCGCGCCGAGCTGAGCGTCGACGTCGAGCATCTGCCAACGCTCGTCCAGGCGGGCATCGCCGTGCGGATCGGCCGTGACCTCTACGCGCACCGCGACGCCCTCGCCGTCGTCGCCGAGCGGGTCGGCGCGATCATCGCCGGCGAGGGGGCGGTGACGCTCGCGCGCCTGCGCGACGAGCTCGGGACGTCGCGCAAGTACGCCGAGGCGCTGCTCGAGCACCTCGACCAGGCGCGCTACACGAAGCGCCTGCCCGACGACCGGCGCGTGCTGCGCCGCCGGCGGTAGCCGGAGCGACGAAGCGCCGCCGCCGACCGCGTCGCGCGGAGTAGGACCGCCCTGTACCGTCGTGCGCTCGCCGCGCCGCCGGCCGGTCGGTCGGGCGGGCCGTACGACATGTCTTTCACAGAGAGGAGACGGTTCATGACATCGACGACGATGTCGTTGGTCGATCTCGTCCGGGACGTCGCGCGCGAGCGGATCGCCCCGGGCGCTGTAGCGGTCGATGCCGAGCGCGCCTTCCCGCGCGACGCGATCGATGCGCTGGCCGAGCAGGGAGCGCTCGGGCTGATGGTGCCGGAGGCTGCCGGCGGTTCAGGCGGCGGGCTCTCCGAGCTCGTCGAGGCGTGCGAGGCGGTCGGTGGCGCCTGTGCCTCGTCAGGGATGGTCTTCCTGATGCACAGCGTCACCGCCGCGACGGTCGCGGCCGGCGGCGGCGAGCGGGCCAACGACTACCTGGAGCGGATGGCCGCGGGCGAGGCGCTCGGATCCCTGGCCTTCAGCGAGCGGGGCACCGGCGCGCACTTCTACGCGCCCGAGCTCGCCGCCGAGCGGGAGGACGGCGGCGTCCGGATCGCGGGGCGCAAGAGCTTCACGACCTCCGGCGGGCACGCGCAGCTCTACCTCGTCCTCGTCCAGAGCAGCGGCGGCGAGGGCCTGGACTGCTACGCGGTGCAGCCGTCGGACGGGATCACGTTCGACGGCGCGTGGGACGGCCTCGGCATGGCGGGCAACTCGAGCGTCGCCGCGGAGTTCGACGCGCACGTCGACGACGCGGCGCGCATCGGAGCTGCCGGCGGAGGCGGCGATCTCGTGTTCGGCGCCGTCGCGCCGGTGTTCCTGGCCGGTCTGGCCGCCGTCAACGTCGGCATCGCCGCCGCGGCGCAGCAGGCCGCCATCGAGCACGCCGCCGGACGCCGCTATCCCGATGGGCAGTCGCTCGCGGAGATCCAGTCGGTGCAGCATGCGCTCGCCGCCCTGGACATGACGACGCGCGCCGCGCGGCTCGTCGTGCGCGACGCGGCGGCGCTCGCCGACGCCGGCGACGCGGCGGCGCTCGTCGCGCTGATGGAGGCCAAGGTCGTCGCGACCGAGGCCGCCCAGCAGGTGACGCAGGGCGCCCTGGAGGTCTGCGGTGGCCAGGGCTACACGCGCAGCCTCCCGGTCGAGCGCCACCTGCGCGACGCGCGTGCCGGCGCCGTGATGGCGCCGACGAACGGCGTCCTGAGGACGTGGATCGGCAAGGCCCTCGCCGGCCTGCCCGTGCCATGAGCCGCGCCACCGCCGAGGTGCGGGTCGGCTGCGTCGCCTACCACCCGCGGATCGTGACGATATGGGAGTCGTTTTTGGAGCACTTCGAGGCCCGGAGCGTCCCGACCGACTACATCCTGTACTCCAACTACGAGCGGCAGGTCAGCGCGCTGCTCGCCGGCGACATCGACATCGCCTGGAACACGAACACGGCATTCGTCGCCGCCGAGCAGCAGCTCGGCGGCGAGGCGCGGATCCTCGGGATGCGCGACCTCGACGCCGAGTTCGCGACCGTCATCGTGACGCGCCGCGGCGAGACGTTCGAGGACGCTGCGGCGCTCGCCGGACGCAAGCTCGCGCTCGGCAGCAGGGACTCGGGTCACGCGGCGATCCTGCCGCTGCACTACCTGCGCGAGCAGGGACTGGACGCCGAGTCGGCGTGTGAGCTCGTGCGCTTCGACACCGACCTCGGCAAGCACGGCGACACCGGCGACTCCGAGCTGCGCGTCGTGCGCGCGGTCGCGGACGGGAGGGCGGACGCCGGCGCCCTCGGCGAGCCGACGCTCGCGGCGCTCCGTGGCGAGCGGGTGCCGGCGGTGGCCGACCTCGAGGTGTCGTGGCGCAGCCCGACCTACTACCACTGCAACTTCACCGCGCTGCCGTCACTCGACGACGGCGTGGCGCAGCGGTGGTTCGACGCGCTGCTGGCGATGTCCTACGACGATCCCGGCCAGCGGCAGGCGATGGATCTCGAAGGCGTCAAGCGCTGGCTGCCGGGCGACCGCACCGGCTATTCGGCGCTTGCCGCGGCGATGGCGGCAGGCGCTCCGGAGACGTGACCGCGCGGCGTCTGGACGCCGCGGAACTGGAGCTCGGCGGCGGGCTGGAGGTGCTGCTCGTCGCCGCGCTGGAAGGACTCGCGCCGGGCGGACGGATCGAGGTCGTCAGCCCATCGCGCGCAACCGCCCTGGAGCTCCACGGCTGGGCGCGCCGCGCTGGCCATCGCACCGTGGGCGAGCTGATGCCGGACGGCGGCCCCTATGCGGTCGTCGTGGAGCGCGGACCGACCGCGCGGGTGCTCGCCGACCCGATCGGGCCGCGCCGGGAGCCGCCGCCGCTGCGTGCCGGCGGCGAGTTCCACAGCGCCGACCTGCGCGACGGCGAGCCGGCGCCGGGCGTCGCCGGCGCGCAGCGGGGCTTCACGCCCGTGCGCGCGGTCGCCGAGCTCGGCGCCCCGTCGTTTCACTGGGCGCTCAACGACCGCGACGCGCTCTGGGCCGACGACGTCGCAGAGCTCGCCGAGCAGGCGACGCGTGCGCAGTGGGACGCGTCGCGCGACGTCCCGTGGGCAGCGGCGCGCGACCTACCCGACCACATGGAGCGCGCCGTCGCGCAGGTCATGACGTTCATCGCCCAGAACGAGTACGCCGCGCTGTACGTGCCGGCCGCGTTCCTGCCCCACGTCAACCCGGCCTATGCGGAGGTCGTCATGTGGCTCGCGGGCCACATCCACGACGAGGCCCGCCACATCGAGGTCTTCACGAAGCGCGCGCTGATCGGCGGCTACGCCGGCCAGGCGCTCGCCTCGACCGAGCTGTCGCTGAAGACCCTGCTCGAGGAGCGCGACTTCAGCGGCGCGGCGCTGCTGCTCAACGTGCTCGGCGAGGGCACGTTCCTGGACCTGCTCGCGTTCGTCGAGCACCACGCGCCCGACGCGGCGACGCGCGCCGCCGCGCATCTCGCCCACCGCGACGAGGTCCGCCACGTGCACTTCGGCATCTCCCACGTCCGTCGGCGGATGGCGGGCGATCCCGACCAGCGCGCGAGCCTCGTCGCCGCGGCCGAGCGGCGGGCCGAGAAGCTCGTCGAGATGTCCGGCTTGAGCCCGCTGCTCGGCGAGGGCCTGACGATCATGGCGGCCGGTTCGCTGCAGCCGGCCGAGCTGGCGGAGGGCGCTCGCGCGGTGCGCGATCTGATGCAGACGATGGAGGACAACCGGATCCGGCGGCTGCAGGCCGCGGGCTTCGACCTGGCGACGTCGACCCATCTCTCGGAGCTCCATACGCCCAACCTGATGTGAACCCACGCGCCGAGCCCACCTGAGCCCGCGGATCGAGGCCGTCGCGGCGGCCGCCACCAGCGCGGGCGACCGCACCACCACCACCTGCCAAGATGCCCCGCATGCTCGGAACCGGCCCGTCGATCCAGCTGATGCGCCTGTTCGGCATCCGGATCGGCGCCAGCCCGAGCTGGTTCGTCGTCCTGTTCATCTTCATCTACCTCGCGTCGAACCACTTCCGCACCGAGCTCGGCGGCTCCGTGACGGAGGGCTACTTCGTCGGCGTCGCCGCCGTGCTGCTGTTCTTCGTCTCGCTCGTCATGCACGAGCTCGGCCACGCGCTCGTCGCCCGGCGCCTGGGCATCGGCATCAGCGGCATCGACCTGTGGTTCTTCGGCGGCGTGGCGAAGATGTCGCGCGATACGGACTCGCCCGGCACGGAGTTCAAGATCGCCGTCGCGGGTCCGCTCGTGACGCTCGCCGTCGTCGGCGTCTGCCTCGGCCTCAGCCTCGCGATCCAGGACGGGGCCGCGCTCGAGGTCGCGCGCCTGGCCGGCGACACCGAGATCTCACCGGTGCTCGCGCTGCTCGGCTTCCTGATGTGGATCAACGCGATCCTCTTCGTCTTCAATCTCGTGCCCGCGTTCCCGCTCGACGGCGGCCGGATCGCGCGGGCGGCCGTCTGGCGGATCACCGGGGACCGCAACCGGGCGACGCGCATCGCGGGACGAATCGGCGAGGGCTTCGCGTACCTGCTGATCGGCATCGGCGTCTTCCTCGCCGCGCGCGGCAGCCTGTTCGACGGGCTCTGGCTGGCGGTGCTCGGCTGGTTCATCGCGATGTCGGCGCGAGCGGCCGTCACCTCGACCGTGTTCACCGAGCGCATCGACGGCATCACCGTCGCCGACATCATGGACGCCCAGCCGGTCTCGATGCCCGCCGCCACCCCGCTGACGCAAGCCCAGGACGAGTACTTCCTGCGCTACCGCTGGGACTGGTTTCCCGTCGTCGACGAGCACGGCCGCTTCCTCGGCGTCGTGCGCGAGCACGCCGTCGACGACGAGATCACGGCCGGACGGCCGGTGCTGCCGGTCGGCGATCTCGTCGAGCATCGCGAGGCCGAGTCGTGGCGCGTGCGAGCCGACGCCCCGCTGGAAGCACTGCTCGCCGACGAGCAGCTGCGCTCGCACGGCGCGCTGATGGCCGTCGACGCCGACGGGATCCTGCGCGGCGTCGTGACGCTCGACCAGGTGAGGCGCGCGCTCAGCGCCGCGCTGCCACAACGGATCGCCTAGACGCACCTGCAGCGAACGGCCTCGCGCGCATCGTTGCGATGAAGGTGGCTGGATATAGTCGCCAGCCTTGCCCGCCCACGATGTCCTCATCATCGGCGCCGGACTCGCCGGTCAGCGCGCCGCCCTCGCAGCAGCCGAGACCGGCGCCAGCGTCGCGATCATGAGCAAGGTCCACCCGGTGCGCTCGCACTCGGTCGCCGCGGCCGGCGGCATCAACGCCGCGATCGCGATCGACGACGACTGGACCGAGCACGCCTACGACACCGTCAAGGGGTCGGACTTCCTCGGCGACCAGGACGCGATCGAGATCATGTGCTCGGAGGCGCCCGGCGAGGCGATGCACCTCGAGCACATCGGCGTCACGTTTCACCGCAACGACAAGGGCGAGCTGGACCTGCGGGCCTTCGGCGGCGCCTCCAAGAAGCGCACCGCCTACGTCGCCGACATCACCGGCCAGGCGATCCTGCACGTCCTCTACGAGCAGCTGATGCGCCATCACGAGACGGTCGACAGCTTCGAGGAGTGGTTCTGCACGTCGCTGATCCGCGACGACGACGGGCACTGCGCCGGCGCCGTCGCGCGCGACATCCGCTCCGGCACGATCGAGGTCTTCAACGCGAAGTCGGTGATCCTCGCCAACGGCGGCAACGGCCAGTGCTACAAGCCGACGACGAACGCGCTGATCTGCACCGGTGACGGAATTGCGCAGGCCTACCGCGCCGGCGCGCCGATTATGGACATGGAGATGGTCCAATATCACCCCACGACGCTGGCCGAGAACGGCTTCCTGATCACCGAGGGCGCGCGCGGCGAGGGCGCGCACCTGCTGAACTCCGAGGGCCGGCGCTTCATGGAGGACTACGCCCCCAACAAGATGGAGCTCGCCTCGCGCGACGTCGTCTCGCGCGCCGAGCAGACCGAGATCAACGAGGGCCGCGGCGTCGGGCCCGACGGCCAGGGCATCTACCTCGACATCACGGTCGTGCCGCGCAAGCGCGTGCTCGAGGCGCTGCGCGAGATCGTCAACATCGGGCGTGACTTCGCCGGCACCGACATCACGCGCGAGCCGATCATGATCCGCCCCGGCCAGCACTACATCATGGGCGGCGTCAGGACCGACGTCGACGGCCAGACGCCGATCCCCGGCCTGTACGCCGCCGGCGAGGTCGCCTGCGTGTCGGTGCACGGCGGCAACCGGCTCGGCGCGAACTCGCTGCTCGACACGCTGATCTTCGGCCGCCGCTCGGGCGAGCACGCCGCGCGGCGCGGCAAGGAGCTGGCGATGCCCAAGGCGCCGGCGACGCGGGCGAGCGAGGACGCCGCGCAGATCAAGCAGATCATCGACCGTCCGCACGACGGGCGCCGCGTCTCGGAGATCAAGGACGAGCTCGGCGCGACGATGAACGAGTTCGTCGCCGTCTACCGCGACGAGGACGGGCTGAAGAAGGCGGGCGAGATCGTCGGACGCCTGAAGGAGCAGGCCGCCGAGGCCTACGTCGACGATCGCGGCACGGTCTTCAACCAGGACGTGCTGGGCGCGCTCGAGGTCGGATACATGATCGACTGCGCCGAGATGACGATCGTCTCGGCGATCGACCGCAAGGAGTCGCGCGGCGCGCAGTTCCGCCTGGACTACCCGGACCGCCATGACGAGGAGTGGCTCAAGCACATCAACGTCACCCGCAGCGCCGACGGCGAGCCCGAGATCTCCTACTCGCCGGTGACGATCACGCAGTGGGAACCCGAAGTGAGGAAGTACTAGTGGCTGGAGTGGTTCGCTGATGGCCGAGTTCACGTTGCGACTGCGCCGCTATGACCCCGAGTCCGGCGACGCCGCGTACTGGGAGGAGCACACGATCGACCTCGAGCCGCACCGCTCGGTGCTCGAGGGGATCCTGCAGGCCAAGAACCGCGACGACGGCTCGATCGGGATCCGCTGCTCGTGCCGCGCGGCGATCTGCGGCTCCTGCGGCGTGCGCATCAACGGCCGCCCGGACCTCGCCTGCCACACCCATCTGGACCATGCCAAGAAGCACTCCTCAGACGGCGTCATCGAGGTCGAGCCGATGGGCAACATGCCCGTCATCAAGGACCTGATCGTCGACATGGAAGCGGTCCACTGGAAGAAGATCCGGCGCGTCACGCCGTGGCTGATCCCCAAGCAGCCGGTGCCCGAGCGCGAGTACGTCGTGCCGCGCGAGGCGATGGTCGACGTGACGCAGTCGATGGCCTGCATCCAGTGCGGCGCCTGCGTCTCGGACTGCCTGTCGATGGAGGTCGACCCGGAGTTCATCGGGCCCGCCGCGCTGGCGAAGGCCTACCGCTTCGTCGGCGACCCGCGCGACGACCAGCACTTCGAGCGCCTGCAGGATCTCGCCGAGGACCCGCACGGCATCTACGACTGCACGCACTGCTTCCAGTGCATCGACGCGTGCCCGAAGGGCGTCGCCCCGATGAGCCAGATCATGCGCCTGCGGCGCCTGGCCGGCAACGACTTCGCGATCGAGGATCGCAACAACGGCGAGCGCCACGAGGCGGCGTTCGTCTCGCTCGTCAAGCAGTACGGGCTGCTCAACGAGGCCGAGCTGCTGCCGCGCAGCTATGGCGGCGACACGCCGCTGGCGAAGTTCAAGCCGTCGGCGGCGGCCGAGCTGACGAGCTCGCTGCCGGCGATCGCCAAGGCGCTGCTGCGTCGCAAGGTGACGCCCGCCGCGGTCTTCAAGCCGCACAAGCTGGCGCCGGCGGATCGCGCCGAGGTCAAGCGCATCTACGAGACGGTCGAGGGCCGCGACGAGCGCGTCGAGTTCAACATCTACATCTCCGGCCGTGACGAGGATCTGACATGAAGGTCGCCTACTGGCCCGGCTGCGTGTCGCGCGGCTTCACCCCCGAGCTGCACGGCTCGATGGCGAAGATCGCGCCGCTGCTGGACATCGAGCTCGTGGCGCTGGACCGCGCCTCGTGCTGCGGCGCCGGCGTGATCGCCGAGCACAACCCCGAGCTCGCCGACACGCTCAACGCACGCACGTTCGCGCTCGCCCAGCAGGCCGAGGGCACGGCGCTGATGATGAACATCTGCTCGACCTGCCAGGGCGCGCAGTCCGAGTGCCAGGAGCGCCTCGACGCCAGCGCCGAGTACCGCGCGAAGATCAACGAGACGCTCGCCGCCGACGGCCTGACCTACGAGACGGGGCTGTCGAACAAGAACTTCCTCTGGCTGCTCGTCGAGGAGATGGGGCTCGACGAGCTGCGCTCACGGGTCGTACGGCCGCTGACCGATCTGCGCGTCGGCCCGTTCTACGGCTGCTACATCGTGCGGCCGGTGACCCGTCTCGGTATCGACGACGCGCATCCGCGCGACGCCTACCTCGGGCAGGTGATCGAGGCCCTCGGCGGCACGGTCACCGACTACGCCGGGGCGCACAAGTGCTGTGGCTTTCCGATCATCACGATGAACAAGGACGCGTCGCTCAAGCAGGCCGGCCGGCACCTCGGCGACGCGGTCGACGCGGGCGCCGACTGCCTCGTGACGCCATGCCCGCTGTGCCACCTGAACCTCGACCTGCAGCAGCCGCTCGCCGAGCGCGTCGTGGGCCGCGACCTGGGGATGCCGGTCCTGCACCTGCCCCAGCTCGTCGGGCTGGCGCTCGGCGTCTCGCCGAGCGAGCTCGGGCTGCAGCGCCACGTCGTCAAGCCGACGTCGGTGATCGACTGGACGACGTCGGTCGTCGGCGAGGTCGGTGCCCCCTCCGCCGGGGGATAGTCGCTCCGCGGTTCGCCGGCTCGCCGCCGGCGTTCGCCGGCGGGTCGGGCCGCGAGCGAGCTCGCCGTGGGCCTTCCCGCAGTCCGTCGAGTCCGAGCTGCCCGGAGGCGAGAGCGACGAGGTTCGGCCGGACGCTGAGGTTCCGCCGGACGCAGAGGTTCGATCGGACGCCGCTGCTTCGCCGGACGCCGAGCCTCGGTCGGACGCCGAAGCTCAGTCCGATCGCGTCGCTTCGCCGGACGTCGAGTCACAGCCTGCCGAGCGGGCGGCGAACGACGCCGCCGCTCGGCTCGACGCCGCCCGCGAGCGCCTGCGCGCGACAATCGAGCCGCCGGAGGGCGACTGACCTCGAGCGCGAAAAAGGGGCCTCCCCAGGCCCCTTCTCCGCTGTACCCCAACTTCCGTCCTACGGAAGATCTGTGCTCCCCGTGTCCCTGTGAGAGCTGCGATTCCCGCGTTCTCTCGGTGCGCTCCCGACACGCATCCTGGCCGATCGGCGCGTGGCCCTCTTCCCCCCTCGCGGGTGATCTTCGGGGTAGACGGCCTCACCCCGTCGTCGCGTTGTGCCGATAGGAGCCGGGATGGACGCCCACGTCCCGGTCACGATCCTGCTCGCGCGCTTCGAGGACCTCGTCAGCGCTGGCCTGCGCAGCCTGATCGGCGCGGACGCCACGCTGCGGATCGTCGCCTCCGACGTGCACCATGGTGAGCTGGACTCGCTGATCGCCGAGCACGCGCCGCGCGTGGCGATCCTGAGCTTCGGCTCGCTGCACGCCCTCACCGACATCCGCCGGCTGAGCGCCGCGCACCCCGCGACCCGGCTCGTCGTGCTCGCCAACCATCCGACTCCCGGCGAGTGCAGCCAGCTGCTCGCGCTCGGCGCGACGGCTTGCCTCGGCAAGGAGGTCGAGGGTCGCGACGTGCTCAACGCGATCCACCTCGCCTCGCGCGGGCTGCACGTCCTGCCGCACGCGACGCCCGCCCGCAGCGGCGCACCGCTGCTGCCCGATCTCCTGACGCCGCGCGAGGCCGACGTTCTCGATCAGCTGCAGCTGGGACGCTCCAACAGCGAGATCGCGCTCGCGCTGTCGGTCAGCGTCGAGACGGTCCGCACCCACGCGCGCAGCGTCTTTCGCAAGCTCGGCGTTCGCAGCCGGCGCGAGCTGACGACCCTGACGGCGCCGCGGCGCTGAGGACGAGAGCGCTCAGCCCCGGGCCGCCGGGTCCGCGCGTCGGTCGGCGACGCTGAACGCCAGCGCCTCGGCGAGGCGGGCGACAAGCGCGTGCGACCGCTCGGTCAGCTCGCTCCAGGTCGTTCGCAGCACGACGTAGCGATCGCGAGTCAGCCCTGCATCGCGCCGACGGTCGCGCTCGAACGCCGAGCGCGTGGCATGAAACGCGTACGAGTCGAACTCGAGCACGACGCGCTGGCGGCGCCAGAGCACATCGACCTCGCCGCAACCGTCGACATGCACGTTGAACTCGGGCTCGGGGAGCCGCGCGGCGCGCACGAGCGCCACCAACCGCCGCTCGGCTCGCGAGCGGGTGAACGCCGGCTCCTCGGCGAGCGCGCGGAGCACCCCGGCGCCGGCGAGCCGCGGAGCCCGCTCGATGGCGGCGAGGATCTGGTCGCGGCGCACGCGCCGGTTGAGCTGCGCCTGCTCGACGGCGTCGGCGAGCTGGACCTGCGAGAGCCTGCCGGCGATCTCGAGCAGCGAGCGCGCCGGCGCGGTGACCGCGATTCCGGCGCAGACGTCGCGGTCGTCGGGATGCAGGCGCAGCGCCTCGTGCCCGCGGATCCCGTGCCCGCGCACGCGGCGTCCTACGACGGTGATGTCGATCGGGCCGCGCTGTGGCTCGCCGTGCCCCCAGAGCGCAGCAGACGCATCGTGACTCGCGAATGCACCGCGCCCGCAGGCGAGCACGGCAGCGCGAACCCGCGCGCGAAACGTCGGCGCCGGAGCGGCCCAGAGGTACACGCCGACATGCAGCGCCCGCAACGTCCCGCGTTGCACGCGCCGCGCGATGATGCCCCGGCTGATCCCGAGCGCGATGAGCTGCGCCCACGCGACGATGCCGTCCTGGCGCGCCGCGAGCAGGCTGATCCGCCGATCGGCGTGAACGAGTGACGGATCCAAGCCAGAATCGAGCAGATCCGTCACCACTTCATCGCAAACGTGAAGGAGTGACGGCTCCGCTTCGGGCGGCCGTGCATCCGTCGCTGGTTCACGCCTGGCGAGCACCAGCGCACCGTGCCAGAGCAGATGCGCGCCGCAGGCCAGTGAGACCATCTTGGCGCAGTTCCTTCAGTGAGCTGACGCACATGGCGCGAGCACCGCCACAGAATCGCCCCGCCCACGCGGCTCACGGCCGCGCCGTCGCCTCACGTCATCGCACGCCGTCGCCACCCCCGGCCGCCGTGCCTCGAATGTCGTAGCAGGGCCCCGCAGACCTCACTCCTTCGGTGATGCAGTTCAGAAGGACCGTTACCGCTACGCGGCTGAGGCGCGCGCGCCGACGAGCCCGCGCGCGACGAGCGCCTCGGCGAGCTGGACGGTGTTCAGCGCGGCGCCCTTGAGCAGGTTGTCGCCGACGACGAAGAAGTTCAGCGTGCGCGGGTCGGCGAGGTCGAGGCGCACGCGGCCGACGGCGACCTCGTCGCGGCCGGCGTACGCCAGCGGCGTCGGGAGATCGTCGAGGACGAGGTTCGGGAACGCCGCCAACGCCGACAGCGCGCGCTCGAGGTCGACCTCGCGCTCGAACGTCGCGCGCACCGCGACGCCGTGGCCGACCATCACCGGCACGCGCACGCAGGTCGGGGACACCGCGAGCGAGGGGATGCCCAGGATCTTGCGCGACTCGTCGCGCAGCTTGCGCTCCTCGTCGGTGTGCCCGTCGTCGCCGAGCGTCCCGAGCAGCGGGACGACGTTGAAGGCGAGCGTCGCGGCATGCACCGCATGGGTCACCTTGCCCGCGGCGGTCGCGCCGTCCTCGCAGAGCTGCGTCACGTCGGAGGCGAGCGGAGCGATCTGCGCGGCCAGCTCGTCGATCCCCGACTGCCCGGCGCCGCCGGCCGCCTGATAGCTCGTCGCGACCATCGAGGCGAGCGAGAACGCGTCGTGCAGCGCCTTCAGCGGCAGCATCGCGACCATCGTCGTGCAGTTCGGGTTGGCGACGATCCCGCAGTGCGCGTCGAGCGCCTCTGGATTGACCTCCGAGACGACGAGCGGCACGTCGTCGACGCGCCGGAACGCGCTCGAGTTGTCGACGACGACCGCACCGGCGTCGACGAACCGCTGCGCCCACTCGCGCGAGCGCGTCGCTCCCGCCGAGAACAGCGCGACGTCGAAGCCGCCGATCGTCTCGTCGTCCAGCGGCTCGACGACGAGCCCGCCGTCGAGCACGCGGCCGACCGAGCGCTCGGAGGCGAACGGCACGATCTCCGACGCCGGGAAGGCGCGCGAGCCGAGCAGGCGCAGCATGACCGTGCCGACGGCGCCCGTCGCACCGACGACGGCGACCCGCAGCCTGCCGCCCGCTCCCGCTCCCGCCAACCCGCTCACCCGAACTCCCCGAACGGCCGCTCGGGGCGGATCGTGCCCTCGCCGGACAGCTCGAACGCCGCGTGCAGCGCGCGCACCGCGCCGGGCACCGCGTCGCCCGCGATCACGCACGAGATCTTGATCGGCGAGGTCGAGATCATCTCGATGTTCACGCCCTCGTCGCCGAGCACGGTGAAGACCTTCGCCGCGACCCCGGGATGGGACTTCATCCCGGCGCCGATCACCGAGACCTTGCCGATCGCCTCGTCGCTCTGCACGTTCAACCCGAGCTCGTCGACGAGCGGCGCGAGCGCGGCGCGAGCGTCAGCGAGGTCCGAGCGCGGCACGGTGAACGACATGTCCGCGACGGCCCCCTCCGAGACGGGCTCGTTCTGGATGATCATGTCGATGTTGACGCCCGCGAGGGCGAGCGCGGTCGCGATCCGCCCGGCGATGCCCGGCGAGTCCGGGACGCCCTTGATCGTGACTCGGGACTCCTCGGTCGAATGCGTCACGGCGGTGATGAGCGGCTGTTCCACGGTCTCCTCTTCTCCGACGACAACGGTACCCGGCTCGTCGGTGAAGCTCGATCGGCAATGGATTCGAACCCCATGGTTGCGGGCGTACTCGACCGAGCGCAGCTGCAGCACCCCGGCGCCCGAGGCCGACATCTCGAGCATCTCCTCGAACGACACGACCAACAGCTTGCGGGCATCGGGGACGATCCGCGGGTCGGCGCTGAAGACTCCCGCGACGTCGGTGTAGATCTCGCAGATGTCGGCGCCGATCGCCGCCGCGAGCGCGACGGCGGTCGTGTCCGAGCCGCCGCGGCCGAGCGTCGTGACGTCCTTCGCGGTCGACACGCCCTGAAAGCCCGCGACGAGTACGATCGCGTCCTCCTCGAGACCCTGACGGATCCGATCGGCGCGCACATCTAGGATCCGCGCCTTCGTGTGCGACGTGTCTGTCACGATCCCCGCCTGTGACCCGGTCAGGGAGATCGCTCTGTGTCCAAGATCGTTGATCGCCATCGCGCACAACGCACACGACTGGCGCTCGCCCGTCGACAGCAGCATGTCCATCTCCCGCGGATCCGGGGTCGGTGAGATCTCCTGCGCCTCGGCGATGAGGAAGTCCGTCGTCTTGCCGCGCGCGCTCAGCACCGCGACGACGCGGTTGCCGGCCTCGCGCTTGGCGACGATCCGCTGCGCGGCGCGCTTGAGCCGCTCGGCATCGGCCACCGAGGTTCCACCGAACTTCATGACGACCGTGCCGGACATGAGCGGTTCGGAGGGTAGCCGGTGAGCGCACTGCCCCCGAAGGCGCGCCTGGCCGCCGTCGTCGCGGTCGCGGCGCTCGTGCTCGTCGGCGGCGTCTACCTCCTGTTCCTGCGCGGCGGCGACGACGCGCCGACGCTGGAGGCCGGATCGCGCTTCGGCGACGAGGACGCGGGCGGCGGCGGCGGAACGCTGCTGGACACGCTCGCCCCGGTGCTCGGCGCCCGCGTGCAGGCACGCAGCACCGGCTCGGACCCCGCCCCGCCGTCCGTCGACGAGCTCAACCGCGCGCCCGGCGACGCCGTCGCGGGCCTGTTCGTCGTCGGCTTCCGCGGCAAGCTGCGCGACACCCCCTTCCTCGAGCGCCTCGCCGCCCGCCCCTACGGCGGCGTCCTGCTGACGGGCGCCAACTACGACCAGCCCCAGCAGCTGTCGGGCCTGACGGCGAAGATCCAGGAGGTCGCGCGCGAGGCCGGTAACCCGGCGCCGCTCGTCGCCGCCCAGCAGGAGGGCGGCGAGTTCAACGCGTTCGGCAGCCTCGCGCCGGCCGGTCAGGTCGACGTCGGCGAGGGCAGCCGGGACGCGATCGCCGCCAGCGCCCGCTCGGCGGCCCAGCAGCTGGCGGCGCTCGGCATCGGGGTCAACTTCGCACCGTACGCCGACATCGCGATCGCGGGCGGTCCCGGTCAGGGACGGGCGTTCGCCGAGACGTCGGAGAAGGTCACGAGCGCGGTGACGACCTCCGTGGCGGAGTACAACGAAGCCGGCGTCGCGGCCGTCGTCGGGCCGTTCCCCGGCGCCGGCGCCGCCTCGCAGGACCCCAACGCCGGACCGGCGCCAGTCGGGCTCGGCCTCGAGGCGCTGCGCGACAACGACATGAAGCCCTTCGAGGCGGTCGCCGACGGTGACGACGCGGCGCCGGCGATGCAGATGTCCAACGCGATCTACGTCGCCTTCGACGGCGTGACGCCGGCGACGCTGCTGCCCGACGCCGTCAAGGAGCTGCGCGACCGGCTCGACTTCGACGGCGCGGTCTTCTCGGCCGATCTCGTCGCGACGACCGCGTCAGCGGGCGGATCGGTCGGCGAAGCCGCGGTGCAGGCACTGAAGGCGGGCGTCGACGTGCTCGTGATCCCCGGCGGTCGCGCCCAGCAGGACGAGGCGTTCCGCGCCGTCGTGGCGGCCGTTCGCTCGCGCGCGATCGCACCCGAGCGCGTCATCGAAGCCCTCGGACGGATCGCCGAGCTACGCCGATTCACGCGCGAAGCGCGCGAGCCCGTCCGCATCGCCCGCTGAAGACCAAGAGCCCATCCGCCGCCACCCACGCCCGATCCACCACCCAAGGCTCATCCCACCACCCAGGCGACGTCTGTGATGCACCCGAGACTGTTGCGGGGTCGGCGGGCGGGGGACGGTCAGGAGCTCCCGGAACGGCCTGATCGTCCCCCGCCCGCCGGCCCCTGACCACACACGCAGAGCTACAGCCGTCGCCGCCCCGCAAACGCCTTGCCGAGCGTGACCTCGTCGGCGTACTCGAGGTCGCCGCCGACCGGCAGGCCGCTCGCCAGTCGCGTGACGACGACGTCGGGGGAGCGCTCGCGCAGCGTGTCGGCGATGTGCAGCGCCGTCGCCTCGCCGGTCGTGGTCGAGTTCGTCGCCAGCACGACCTCGCGGATCGGCTCGGCGGGATCGCTCACCCGGCGGTACAGCTCGCCGATCTTCAGGTCGCCGGGGTCGACGCCGTCGATCGGCGACAGCGCGCCGCCGAGCACGTGGTAGCGGCCGCGAAACTCGTGCGTGCGCTCCACCGGGATGACGTCGCCGGCCTCCTCGACGACGCAGATCACGCCCGCGTCGCGGCGCTCGTCGGCGCAGATCCGGCAGCGCGGCTCGTCGGCGAAGTTGAAGCAGACCTCGCACAGCCCGATCCGCTCCTTGACCTCGCGGATCGCCTCGGCGAGCGCGGCGGCGTCCTGCGGCGACGCGCGCAGGATGTGCATCGCCAGGCGCTGCGCGGTCCGCGCGCCGACGCCCGGCAGCTTGCCGAGCTCGGTGATCAGCCGCTGGATCGGTGGTGCGTACAAGCGCGGCGCTAGCGGTTCATCTGCTCGGGCTCGCGACGGCCGCGCGGGCGGTCGCTAGAGGCCCAGGCCGCCGAGCGCACCGAGATCCATCCCGCCGGTCAGACCGCCCATGCGCTTGGCCGCCAGCTCCTGCGCCTGGCGGATCGCCTCGTTGACGGCGGCGAGCACCATGTCCTGCAGCAGCTCGGGATCCTCGGGATCGATCGCCTCGGGATCGATCGCGATCGCCTGGATGGCGAGGTCGCCGGTGATCGTCACCGTCACCATGCCGCCGCCCGCCGACGCCTCGATCGTCTCGTTGGCGAGCGCTTCCTGGGCCTTCATCATGTCCGCCTGCATCTTCTGGACCTGCTTGAGCATCTGGTTCATGTTCGGCTGGGGCATCAGCTGGCCTCGCTCTCGGGGTGGATCTCCTCGGCATCGAACTCTGCCACGAAGCGCTCTAGCCACTCGCTCTCGGTCGGCGGCGCGGCCGCCGGCGCGGCGACGTCGGCGGCCGCGTCGTCGAGCACGTAGGCGATCTGGGTCCTGGCGCCGGTGACCGCGTGGATCGCGTCGGTGACGCACGCGCGGTACTCGGCGTCCTCGACGCGACGCAGCAGGTAGGCGGCGTCGTGCGCGAAGGCGACGGTGAGCCGGCCGTCGTCGACGGCGATCGGGCGCGTCTCGGCGAGCGCGGCCGCGCAGAGGACGTTGCCGGCCGACTTGACCTGCTCGAGGACCGCGGGCCAGACGGCGCGCAGCTGCTCGACGTCGAGCGCGATCGGAGCGGCCACGGCGACGGCCGGCGACGGGGGATGCGGTGCCGCGGCAGGAGCGGCGGCCTCCGGGCCGGGCGCCGGAGCCGGCTCGCTCCGGGGTTCGGCCGCAGCCGCCGGGGCGGGTCCCGCCGGCTGCTCGCTCCGGGGCTCGGCCGCGGGACCCGGAGCCGGCTCGCTCTGGGGCTCGGCCGCAACCGGCTCCGCCGCGGGTCCCGGAGCCGGCTCGCTCCGCGGCTCGGCCGCAACCGGCTCGGCCGCGGGTCCCGGATCCGGCTCGCTCTGGGGCTCGGGCGCAACCGGCTCGGCTGCGGGCGCCGGGGTCGGTTGGATCGGCGCCACGGACGACACGCCGCGCAGCGCCGCCTCCAAGCGCTCGACGCGCTGCAGCAGCGCCTGCGTCGACGGATCGACCGCGGGCGCCGATGCCTTGACGAGCGCGAGCTCGAGCTGCGTGCGTGCGTCCGAGCCGTTCTTCGTCGCCTCCAGCGCCGCCGCGAGCAGGTCCAGCAGGCGCGCGACGGCGCCCGTCCCGACGCGGCCGGACTGCTCCTGCAGGCGCGCGTCGCGGTCGGGCGTGATCTGCAGCTCCGGCGGAACGTGGCCGAGCATCTGGACGATCATCAGGTCGCGCGCGTGCGCCTCGAGGTCGCGCACGAAGCCGAGCGCGTCGCGGCCCGACTGCGTCAGCTCAGCGGCCGCCAGCAGCGCCGCGCGCGCATCGCCCGCGGCGATCGCGTCGAAGGCCGCGAACAGCAGGTCGGCGTCGGCGACGCCGAGCACCGCGAGCACGTCCTCGGTCGCGATGCGCAGCGCGGCCGAGTCGCCCGCGGGGTCCTCTCCGGCGTAGGTGACGAGCTGCTCGAGCGTGCCGAGCGCGTCGCGAAAGGAGCCCGTCGCATGGCGTGCCAGCAGGACGATCGCGTCGGGCGCGATCGCGATCCGCTCGGCATCGGCGACGCGCTTGACGACGGCCGCGAGCTGCTCCACCGTCGGGCGTCCGAAGTCGAAGCGGTGGCAGCGGTCGACGACCGTCGGCAGCACCTTCGAGGCTTCGGTCGTCGCGAGCACGAAGACGGTGTTCGGCGGCGGCTCCTCGAGCGTCTTGAGAAACGCGTTCCACGCCTGCGTGGAGAGCATGTGCGCCTCGTCGAGGATGTAGACCTTGTGACGGCCGGAGACCGGCGCGTAGACGACGCTCTCGCGCAGGTCGCGGATGTCGTCGACGGAGTTGTTCGACGCGGCGTCCATCTCGATGACGTCCAGCGAGTTCGCGGCGGCGATCGAGACGCACGAGTCGCACGCGCCGCACGGCTCGATCGTCGGTCCTTGCTCGCAGTTCAGGCAGGCGGCGAGGATCTTCGCCATCGACGTCTTGCCGGTCCCGCGCGAGCCGACGAACAGGTACGCGTGATGGACCTTGTCCTGGCTGACGGCGTTGCGCAGCGTGCGCACGACGTGATCCTGGCCGACGACGTCGGCGAACGTCCGCGGACGGTGGCGGCGGTAGAGCGACGGGACCTCGGACACGTGCCAGCGAGGATAGCTTCGTGCGCGGGTGGGACACCCGGGACGTGGCCCGCGGCGGGCGCCGGTACCGTCTCGCCCCGATGGCTCGGATCCGCTTCGTGGCCGGGGTGCTCGTCGGCGCCGTCGCGCTGCGCCTGCTGGCCGGCCCCGGCCTCGTCAACTACGACACGCTCTACACGCTCGTCTGGGGCCGCCAGCTGGCGGCCGGGACACTGCCCGACCTCGAGGTCGCGATCGCGCCGACGCCGCACCCGCTGGCCAACCTCGGCGCGGTGCTGCTGTCGCCGCTGAGCTCGCTGGACGGCGGCGGGCTGCACGGCGAGCTCGCGGCGACGGTCGTGATCGGCGTCGCCTACGTCTCGCTGGCGCTGCTGGGCTGGGTCGTCTTCGCGCTCGGACGGGCGTGGTTCAACGCGGCCGCCGGCCTGCTCGCCGCGGCGATCGTGCTGACGCGCGTGCCGGTGCTCGACTTCGGCGCGCGCGCCTACGTCGACATCCCGTTCCTCGTCCTGCTGCTCGGCGCGCTGCTCGTCGAGACGCGACGCCCGCGTGCCGGCGTCGCGGTGCTCGGCCTGCTCGCGCTCGCCGGCCTGCTGCGGCCCGAGGCCTGGCTGTTCAGCGCCGCCTACCTGCTCTGGCTGCTGTATCCCGGGCTGCGCTCGGCGGCGCACAGGGCGGGACCGCGGCGCTCGGCCGCCTGGCGCGACGCAACGCCGCTCGTGGTGCTCGCGGCGAGCGGACCGCTGCTGTGGGCGCTGCACGACCTACTGCTGACCGGCAACGCCCTGCACTCGCTGACCGGCACGCGCGACAACGCGGCGCTGCTCGGACGCGTCACGGGCCTGGAGAACGTGCCGGGGACGGTGCCGCGCCGGCTCGGCGAGATCCTCCGCGAGCCGGTCCTGCTGGCCGCCGCCGGCGGCGGTCTGCTGGCGCTCGTCTGGCGCCGCGACCGGCACGTCCGGCTCGCCGTCGCCGCCAGCCTGCTCGCGCTCGCAGCGTTCTGCGTGCTGGCGACCGCCGGCCTGCCGATCATCACCCGCTACCTGCTGCTGACCGCGACGCTGCTGGCGATCTTCGCCGGCGCCGGCGTGTTCGGCTGGCTCGAGCTGCTGCCGGGCCGCGCGCGTACGTGGTGGGCGCGCTTCGCCGCCGTCGCGCTCGTCGCGCTGCTCGCCTTCGCGCCCAGCCAGGCCGGACGGATCGACCGTCTCGGCAACGCGCTCGCGACGCAGGAGTCGATCCAGACGCGGCTCGGCGACCTCGTCGCGGGCGAGCGGTTGCGCGAGCCGGTCGCCGTGCCCAACCGGCGCCCGATCCCGCTGCTGGCCCTGTGGCTGAAGCTCGATCCGCGCGCGATCGTCGATGCGCAGACCGGCGTGCCGTTGCGCGGCAGCTATCTCGTCCCCGCCACGCCGCAGGTCGCCCGCGACTACATCCTCGACCGTCGCGACCGCGACCGCCGCGTGCGCCAACCGCCGCCGCGCTACGAGCTGCGCGACGCCAACACGGCATGGCGTTGGTATCAGCGTCCGCCTGGTCGATAATCGGCGTGGTGCGCATGTTCTCGCTGCGGGTTCTCCTCGCCGTCGTCACAACCGTCGTGCTCAGTGCTCCGGCGAGCGCGAGCGCGAGCGCGAGCGCGGGCGCCCAACAGCAGCCGCGGATCATCAACGGCACGCTGCCGACGCAGGCATGGCCGGCGCAGGTCTCGGTGCGGCATACGCCGACGAGCGCCGTCTGCGGCGGGACGCTGGTCAGCGCGCGCTGGGTGCTGACCGCCGGGCACTGCGCCACGACCGGCGGCGTGGCCGGGACGGCAGGCGACTACATGCTGCGCATCGGCAGCACGAGCAGGGTCACCGGGGGCACCGAGCACGGGATCGATCAGATCGTCCGTCATCCGCTGTACAGCGACTCGGCGAACGCACCCGGCTACGACCTTGCGCTGATGCGCCTCACGACGCCCGCTCCACATGAGCCGATGACGATGATCGGCGGCGAGGCGCGCGAGGTCCTGTACTGGCCGCCCGGCACGCCGGCGACGATCATCGGCTGGGGAGTTCGCGAGACCGGGCAGCAGTCCAACACGCAGCTCTACGAGGCCAAGGCGCCGATCGTCGGCGACGCGACCTGCGCCAGCATCTGGACCCAGGGCTTCAGCGCCGCATCGATGGTCTGCGCGGGAACCGGGGCGACCGACACCTGCGGCGGTGACTCCGGTGGCCCGCTGATGGTCCCGCGGCTGGGCGCGTTCGCGATCGTCGGCGTCTCCTCGTGGGGATCGTCCCCCTGTGGCAACCCACCGTTCCCCGGCGTCTACGCCCGCCTCGGCGACCCGGCGATCAACGCCTGGGTCAAGAGCATCGTGCCGAGCCTCGCGATCAGCACGTCGCCCGCGGCGCCGGCCACGGGACAGCCGTTCATCCTCAGCGCCGCCAGCAGCGCAGGGCCGGCCCCGTCGGCGATCACCTGGGACACGAACGCCGACGGCGTCTTCGACGACGCGGCAGGCCCGCAAGCGGGCCTGGTCTTCGCGAGTGCGGGCGCGCACGTCGTGCAGGCACTGGCCGTCTACCCGGACGGCGACCGCACCGCGATCGCCCGCGAGGTCGTCGTCGTATCCGATCCGCCGCCGCCACCACCACCGCCACCGCCACCGCCACCGCCACCGTTCGCCGCCAAGCTCGAGGTCGCGCGCGCGCAGGTGCAGCGCTCGGCTCGCCGCCTGAGCGTGCTGGCGCCGATCACGGCCCGCGCCTCCGGCGAGGTCACGGCAGTGCTGCTGGCCGCGGGGCGCACGCAGCGCTTCCGTGCCCCGATCGACGTCCGCGAGCGGCGCGTGCGCATCGACCGGTCGATCCCCGCCGCGCAAGCGGCGCTGGGGACGGGAATCCTCACGCTGACGTATCCCGGCGACGGCGACACGCAGCCCCAGCGGGTCCGCCTGCGCGCCGCTTCCCAGCCGGCCAGGCTTGCCGCCGCCCGGCCGCGGATCAGCAACGGGCGGCTGACCGCCCAGGGTCGGATCAGCGCGCGCGCCCGCGGCGTCGTGCGCCTGCAGCTGCTGTTCGAGCCGGCCGGTCAGCAGACGCGAACGCTCGAGTTCACCGCGCCGATCTCAGGCGGGCGCTACGCCTTCAACGTCGCGCTTCCCGCTGCCGTCCGGCAGGCGATCGCGCAGCGGCGCGGCGTCGTGCATTCCTACACGCTGTTCACCGGCCACTTCGAGCGGCGAATCCGTGGCGAGATGCGCTCCTACGAGGTGCTCCCGCGGCTCTGAGCGGGCCTGCTCGCCACACTCCCCAGCTCCGACCGCCGTACGCCGCTGAGCGCGGCGCCGGCGATCTGGGCTGAAGAAGTGGACCGTGCACCCTCCTCCGAGATGCAGCCCCCGGACGCGTTCGACTGCGATGGCTCCGGCCGGGCACTCCCACTGCGCATGACGGTGACCGCTTAAGGCTGCTTCCTTCCGGACCTGACCTGATTCACGGGCCGACACCGCGCGGGACCCGGGCCATCAGCACCACCGCAGGCGGGCTGACCCCGAAGGCCGCGCCCCTCGAGAGGGGATTCGGCCTCGCTATAGCGGATTACGAGCGACAGGGCACCGCTGACTCCCCGCCTAGCACGGTCCGCCATGGAGTCTATCTCGCGTAGGGTGCTGGGCCGTGAACCGCAAGACCGCTCTTTGGTGCATCACCGTCTTCTTCGGCGCGTCCGTCACGTTCCAGGCGCTCCGCGGCCTGACCGAGGGAAGCGCCCGGGGCGTCGGGCTGGCCGTCCAGGCCGCCGCGCTCGTGCTCATGATCGTCGCGATCGTGCTGATCGTCCGCAAGCGCAGTTAGCGCTTGACAGGGCGATGTGAGTGATTACATACTCACATGGTGGCCGCCCGCCCGTTGTCGACCGCCGACGAGCGCCGCGAGGAGATCCTCGTGGCAGCCGAGCGGGTCTTCGCCGCGCGCGGGCTGCACGGCACGCCGACGATGGAGATCGCCAAGGCGGCCGGCATCTCGCAGGCCTATCTGTTTCGCCTCTTCCCGACGAAGAGCGAGCTGTTCATCGCACTCGTCGAGCGCTGCAACGCCCGCATCAACCGCACGTTCGTCGAGGCCGCCGCCGCCGCGCGCGCAGCCGGCGAGCCGGTGATGACGGCGATGGGCATGGCCTACATCGGGCTGCTCGACGACCGCCCGCTGCTGCTCAACCAGCTCAACGCGCAGGCCGCCTGCGACGACCCGGCGATCCGCGACGTCGTACGGCGCGGGTTCGCCCAGCTCGTGGAGATCGTCGAGCGCGAGACCGGCGCCGACGGCGCCGAGGTGCGCATGTTCTTCGCGCACGGGATGCTGCTCAACGTGCTTGCGGCGATCCAGGCGCGCGACGTCGACGAGCACTGGGCCAGGACGCTGCTGAAGCCCACTGCCGACGACGGGCGGGCCTAGCGCGCCGTTTCCCACGTCCCCCTTCACCCGTCGGCCGCTGATCACCGTCTGGCGGCGTGCTCGGAACCTTGCGTGCCAGGGGCACGCGACGGTCAGCGCGGGAGGGAGACGATCATCGTCGAGGCGCCCTGCGCCGTTTGCCGCAGGCGGCTGACGTACGCGCCGCCGGGAGCGAGCGCCGTGCTCCACAGCGTGACCGCGCCGCCGGTCGGCGCGCGCCGCGGCAGCCGCGGTGGGCGACCGCCCGGGTAGCCCGCGCCGTGGCGGCTGCGGCCGGGCTCGCGGACCGCGTCGCGACGGACCGTCGGGTGCATCGACAGCAGGCTGCGATCGCGGTCGCCACGACGCGCGCGGCGCGGCCCGATGCGCAGCTCCTGACCATCCGTCGATGCCCGGACGTACAGCAGCGAACCGCCCTGCTCGGAGGGGTTGAGCAGCAGGACGCCGTTGCGTCCGAAGCGCAGCGTCGTGCGCCGGCGCGTCGGCAGGTAGAGCTCCTCGATCGTGCTGTTCTCGTTCTGGCGCGCGTAGTGGAACACGGCGCGGTCGCCGTCGAGCGACGGCCGGCCGATGCGATCGGGCGAGCGCGCGCGGCGCACGTCGACCGGCGGTTGCTCCGGCGCCTGCATGTCGACGACGCGCAGCACATCGCCACTGGGCTCGCGGGCGCGCCAGATCAGCCAGCGCTCGGAGACAGCGGGCTCCTCGACGCCCGGCGCGGCGATCCGCAGCCGCTCGGCGAGCGTGGCCTGATCGGCGACGACGAGCGTCTCGCCGTCGCGCCAGACGATGCTGTCGGGGCCGAGCGCCGGGTCCGAGCCCGGGATCGGCTGCGCCGTCGCGGGGTTGCCGTCACGGCTGAGCATCGCCTGACCGCCGTTGGGCGCCTGCCACGCGACGGCGGCGCCGGCCGCGCTGGGATCGGTGCCGTTGGCGGTCAGCACGACCTCCGTCGCCGCCGACGCCGGCACCCCGGCGAGCACGAGCGCGAGCGCCGCGACGCTCAGCGCGAGCGCCCCGACCGCGCGGATCGCGCGCAGCACGCCGGGCCGCTCGGCCATCGCCGCGGCGACGTCCCTCCCGCGCGCGGTCTCCTGCAGCGGGGCGAGCACGACGACCGGGATGATCCGCCCGGTCGCGAACGCCAGGCCGATCGTGACGCCGACGACGGGCTCGCCGAGCAGCAGGCAGGCGGCCGCCAACGCGTAGACCGAGAACGACAGCACGAACGTCGTGAAGCCGAGCCCGAGCAGGCCGCCGTACAGTGCCGCCGCGAACGGGACGGGCAGCACGCGGCGCCAGGACTCGGGCACCTGGCGGCGCACCTGCGGCACGATCCGCCGCCCCGCAGCGTCGCCGACCGCGGCCGCCAGCAGCAGCGCGGTGGTGATCGCCAGCGCCGCGCCCTGGCCTGCGCCGAGCGCGGCGCCGAGCAGCGCGAGCCCGCCGAACGTCGCGACGCCGCCGATCAGCGCACCGGCCGCGAACGTCATGCAGGCAACCGCCGTGACGCGCATGCGCCGCGCGTAGCCGTGCGGCGCGAGCGTGTCGACCATCGAGAAGCCGCACGGCGACCAGGCGCCGGCGAGCCCGGCGACGAGCGCCGCCGCGGTCAGCGCGATCAGCATGGGGTTCTCGTCTGGTAGTACATGACGCAGAAGACGCGGCGGTTGCCGTAGCAGTAGCCCTTCAGCCCGCGGTCGCCGTTGATCCGTCGCTGACCGGTCGTGCAGCAGTCGATCAGCTTGCGCACGCGGCCGTTGCAGCAGCGATACCAGGCGCCGTCGGTGCGGACGTTGATGTTGTAGCGCTTGCCGGCGGCGGCGCAGATGCGCCGCCGCCGCGTGGGCGGTTGCGGGCGACCGTCGGGATCGAGCAGCGGCGCGCCGGACTCGTCGATCGGCGCCCCGCGCGCGTCGACGACGCGGCCGAGGTCGTCGATCGGCTTGCCGTCGCTGGCGCGCAGCGGGAAGCCGTTGCGGTCGATGCGTGGCAGGCCGGTCGGGTGCGGGCAGCCGTCGGTCGTGAAGATGTGACCGCAGAAGTGATGCGCGTCGGCCTCGCCGGGCGCGACGAGCGCACCGACGAAGCGCCCTGCCGTGAGCGCGGCGACGGCGGCGGTCGCGGTCGCCAGGAAGCCGCGCCGCGAGCTGCGCTCGTGGTGGTGCTCGCCGGCGCTCTGCGCCTGCGTGCCGGCGCTCTGCGCCGGTGGGCGCGCGAGCGCCTGCGTGTGCGCCTGCCGTCGCGTGGCGGCGAAGACCGAGGCCAGCTGGGCACGGGTGTTGACGGTGCCCTTGGCGAGCACGGTCCCGTCGGCGTCCAGCGCGACCGCGAACGGCGCGCCGGGCACGGCGGCCAGCGACCACGCCGCCGCGTCGGCCCGCTCGTCGAAGATCGTGGCGCCGAGCCGGCGCGCGCGCGGGATCAGCGCGTGGCAGAGGCGACAGCCCTCGGCCGTGAACAGGGCAAGCCGGACGCCCTCGCCGAGCGCGATCCGGGTGCCGAGCGGCGGCCCCTCGCCCTCGATGTCCAGCGCGCCGGTCGGGCGACGCGCGCGAGTCACGATCGCCGTGGCGAGCACGAGGGCCAGCAGCGACGCGAGCAGCGGTGGCGCGGTCGTGTCGGCGGCGGCGAGCCCGAGCAGCGGCGCCGCCGACACGACGCCGGAGCCGCTGGCAGCCAGCGCGAGCAGCGTCGCCGCGGCGGCCAGCGCGGCGGTCCGCGCGACGGAGCCCCAGGTCACCCGCCCGCGCGCGCCGAAGCAGCCACATGGCGCGCCGCCGCGCCCCGCGGCGATCGCGATCGCCTG
>JAUYGN010000079.1 GCA_030690545.1 Solirubrobacteraceae bacterium | reverse complement strand
GAGGCGGCGGCGCAGGCCGAGCGCGAGGCGGCCGAGGCCGCCAAGGCGCAGGCCGCGGAGGCCGAGGCGGCCAGGGCGGCTACGGCGGCGGCCGAGGCGCAGGACGCTCCGGCTGAGAGCTCCGCAGCGGTGGAGGACGGCGCGGCCGACGCCGGCGCATCGTCCGAGCCAACGCCTGCCGCGACACCGACCCCCGACCCAGCGGCAGCGACCGCCGAGCCCGCCGAGCCCGCCGTGCCGGAGGCTTCCGCGGAGCCGGCTGTGCCGGAGGCTCCCGCCAAGCCCGCGCGCCGTGTGCGCAAGAAGGCGCCGGCCAAGGCCGCGGCCGACGAGACGCCGGCTGCGGAGGCTCCCGCCGAGCCCGTCGCCGATCCGGCCGCCGACGCCGCCCCCGAGCCGACGGCTGCCGAGCCGGCACCCGAGACGACGACGGCTCCCGCACCCGAGACGGAGGAGGCAGCCAAGTGAGCGACATCAGCGCGAAGGACGTCAAGGCCCTGCGCGACCAGACCGGTGCGGGGATGATGGATTGCAAGCGCGCGCTCGTCGAGACCGGTGGCGACGTCGACGCGGCCGTCGAGCTGCTGCGCGTGCAGCTCGGCAACAAGATCGGCAAGCTCGCCGGGCGCGACGCGACCGAGGGCACGGTGCAGGCCTACATCCACGCCAACGGCAAGGTCGGCGTGCTCGTCGAGGTCGACTGCAACACGGACTTCGTCGCGCGCAACGAGGAGTTCGTCGCGTTCGCCAAGGACGTCGCGATGCACGTCGCCGGCTCGCCGACGACGCGCTACGTCTCCGAGGACGAGATCCCGCAGGCGGCGCGCGAGGCCGAGCTGCGCGTCTTCGAGCAGCAGGCCGCCGACAAGCCCGAGAACGTCCGCGCGAAGATCGCCGAGGGCAAGCTGCGCAAGTGGATGGAGGAGACCGTCCTGCTGATGCAGCCGCACGTCAACCTCGACAGGTTCGACGGCAAGACGATCGAGCAGCTGCGTGCCGACCTGTCGGCGAAGACCGGCGAGAACGTCGTCGTGCGCCGCTTCTCGCGCTTCGCGGTCGGCGAGTAGTCTCGATCGCGCGATGACCGCCGCGCCCGCCTTCAAGCGGGTCCTGCTCAAGCTGTCCGGCGAGGCGCTGATGGGCGACCTCGACTACGGCACCGATCCCGAGCGGGTCCGCACGATCGCCGCACAGATCGCGTCCGTGCGCGCGCAGGGCGTCGAGATCGCGATCGTCGTCGGCGCCGGCAACATCTATCGCGGGCTGAAGGGCGCGGCGGCCGGGATGGACCGCGCGACCGCGGACTACATGGGGATGATGGCGACCGTCCTCAACGCGCTGACGATGCAGGACGCGCTCGAGAAGGAGGGCTCGGACACGCGCGTGCAGTCGGCGATCACGATCTCCGAGGTCGCCGAGCCCTACATCCGCCGCCGCGCGATGCGCCATCTCGAGAAGGGGCGCATCGTGATCTTCGCGGCGGGCACCGGCAACCCGTTCTTCACGACCGACACGGCGGCCGCGCTGCGCGCGGTCGAGATCCACGCCGAGGCGATCCTGATGGCCAAGAACGGCGTCGAGGGCGTGCTCACCGGGGATCCGCGCGTCGACGCCGACGCGACGCTGATCCGCGAGATCAGCCACATGGACGCGCTGCGCCGCGGGCTGCGCGTGATGGACTACACGGCGCTCACGCTGTGCGCCGAGAACGCCATGCCGCTGTATGTCTTCAATATGAACGACGAACGCAACATCGAGCGGATAGTGTCCGGCGAACAGGTGGGAACGGTGGTGGTGACGCGAGATGAGTGAGCTGATCGACGAACTGCTGGCCGACGCCGCCGAGCGGATGGCGAAGTCCGTCGAGGCGACGAACCAGGAGTTCAGCTCGGTGCGGACCGGCCGCGCGAGCCCGGCCCTGCTGGATCGCGTCTTCGTCGACTACTACGGCGTCTCGACGCCGCTCAAGCAGCTCGCGACGATCAACGCCGCCGAGGCGCAGCTGCTGACCGTCCAGCCGTACGACAAGTCTTCGGTGAAGGCGATCGAGAAGGGCATCACGGAGGCCAACCTCGGCCTGACGCCGAGCAACGACGGCAACATCATCCGGCTCGTGATCCCGCAGCTCACCGAGGAGCGTCGCCGCGAGTTCGTGAAGATGCTGCGCAACATCGCCGAGGAGGGCCGGATCGCGATCCGCAACGTGCGCCGCGACGTCATGCACGACCTGCGCGAGCTCAAGGAGGAGGGCGACGTCGGCGCCGACGAGGAGCACCGCGCCGAGACGAGCCTGACGAAGCTCACGAACGACAAGATCGCCGAGCTCGACGTGCTGCTGAAGGGCAAAGAGGAAGAGATCCTCGAGGTCTGAATTGGCGTCGGAGCGCGGCGAGGCGGCGCGCTACGTCGCGATCATCACCGATGGCAACGGACGCTGGGCGCGGGCCCGCGGCCTGCCCGTCGTCGAAGGCCACCGCGCCGGCGCCGACAACCTCAAGGCGCGCCTGCGCGACGCGGGCGAGCTCGGCGTGCTCGAGCTGACCGTCTACTCGTTCTCGACGGAGAACTGGTCGCGCCCGGTCGAGGAGGTCAACGGCCTGATGGCGATGTTCGCCGAGCGGATCGTCGACGAGACCCCGGAGCTGCACGAGAGCGGCGTGCGGATGCGCTTCATCGGCCGCCGCGACGGGATCGAGCCGAAGCTCGTCGAGCAGATCGAGTGGGCGCAGGACCTGACCGACGCCAACGACAAGATCACGCTCTGCGTCGCCTTCAACTACGGCGGCCGCGCGGAGATCGTCGACGCCGCCAAGCGCTTCGACGGCGGCGACGAGGAGGACTTTCGCAAGCTCCTCTACGCCCCCGAGATGCACGACCCGGACCTGATCATCCGCACGAGCGGCGAGCAGCGGCTGAGCAACTACCTGATGTGGCAGTCGGCGTACTCCGAGCTCGTCTTCAGCGAGCAGCTGTGGCCCGACTTCGATCGCGCCGACTTCGAGGCGGCGATGGTCGAGTACAGCGTCCGGCGCCGGCGCTTCGGGGGTCGCTGATGGGCTACGGCGGCGGTCGCCGCGCACCGGCTCGGCGGTCGTCGCGCGAGCTGCGCGAGCGCCGGCCGCGTCGCGAGTCCGGGCAGTCCGAGCTCGTCGGGCGGCTGCTCGTCGCGATCCCCGCGGTCGCCTACGCGATCACGATCATCGCGGTCGGCGACATCTGGTTCGCGCTCGGCATCCTGCCGCTGGCGATCATCGCCGCGGGCGAGCTGTTCGACCTCTACGCCGACGCCGAGCCGGTCCGCCTGGCGGGCTTCATCGGCATCGCCGCGGTGATCATGGCCGCGTTCTTCGGCGAGGGCTTTCACGTCATGCTGGCGCTGCTGGCGTTTTTCCCGGTGCTGTTCGCGATCACCCTCGCGCAGCGCAGGTCGGGCACGCTGGGGATGGCGATCACCGTCTTCGGCGTCGTATGGATCGGCGTCGCGCTGGCACACGGCGTGCTGCTGCGCGAGCTGCCGCACGGCGGCGGCATCATCGTCGACGTCCTCGTCGGCACGTTCGTCGGCGACTCCGCCGCATACCTCGGCGGGCGCTGGTTCGGCCAGCGCAAGCTCGCGCCCAGCGTATCGCCCAACAAGACCGTCGAGGGGCTGCTGATCGGGATGGTCGCGGCGGTGCTCGCGACGTGGCTGGCCGGGACCTACCAGGACTGGCTGTCGGGGACCGACGCGCTGCTGCTCGGTCTCGGCGTCGCGATCGCGGCACCGCTCGGGGATCTCTTCGAGTCGTTCATCAAGCGCGACGCCGGCACGAAGGACACCGGCCGCCTGTTCGGTCCGCACGGCGGCGCGCTCGATCGCCTCGACGCGGTGCTCTTCACGACCGTCGCCGGCTACTACATCTGGCTCGCGCTGCTGTAGGGCGGCGGGCGGCCGGCGGCCGCCTGCCAGAATGCTCCGCTCGTGGCTCGGCGCCTTCTCATCCTCGGATCGACCGGGTCGATCGGCACGCAGGCGCTCGACATCGTCGCGCGCGACCCCGAGCTGGAGCTCGTCGGGCTCAGCGCGGAGCGCTCGTCGGAGGCGCTGATCGCGCAGGCGCGGCAGTTCGGCGTCGACCGGGTCGCGCTCGCCGACGCCGACGCGGGCGCCCGCGCGGCGGAGGCGTGGACCGATGGCGAGGTGCTCGTCGGGGCCGAGGGGCTCGTGCGGCTCGTGCTCGAGTCCGGCGCCGACCTCGTGCTCAACGCGCTCGTCGGCTCGGCCGGCCTCGGCCCGACGGTCGCGACGCTCGGCGAGGGCATCGACCTCGCGCTCGCCAACAAGGAGTCGCTCGTCGTCGGCGGCGAGCTCGTGATGGCGCTCGCGGAGGCGACCGGCGCGCAGATCCTGCCCGTCGACTCCGAGCATTCGGCGCTGCACCAGCTGCTCGCCGGAGAGCGGCCGGGCACGGTCGAGAAGCTCGTCCTGACGGCGTCGGGAGGGCCGTTTCGCGGTCGCGCGCGCGCCGATCTCGCCGAGGTCAGCGTCGCCGAGGCGCTCGCCCACCCGACGTGGGAGATGGGCGGCAAGATCACGATCGACTCGGCGACGCTGATGAACAAGGGCCTCGAGGTGATCGAGGCCTACCACCTGTTCGGCGTGCCCTACGAGCGCATCGAGGTCGTCGTGCACCCGCAGTCGATCGTCCACAGCATGATCACCCTGTGCGACGGCGCGGCGCTCGCACACCTCGGCTACCCCGACATGCGCGTGCCGATCTCCTACGCGCTGCACCACCCCGAGCGCGTCGACGTGCCGCTGCGCGCGCTCGACCTCGCGGAGGTCGGCGCGCTGACGTTCGAGCCCGTCGACACCGACGCCTTCCCGGCGCTCGCGCTCGCGCGCGCCGCGGCGATCGCCGGCGGCACGGCACCCTGCGTGCTGAACGCCGCCAACGAGGTCGCCGTGCATGCGTTCCTCGCCGGACGGCTGAGCTTCCTCGGCATCCCAGCCATCATCGAGGGCGCGCTCGAGCGCCTGCCGGCCGCGCCCGTGCGCGCGTTCGAATCGCTCTACGAGGCCGATCGCCAGGCCCGCGCAGTCGGCGCGGAGCTCGTCGAGACCTGGTCAGACCGGCTCCTACACTGATCCGGTGAGCTATTTCCTGGCCTTCGCGGGCTTCGCCGCGCTGATCATCCTGCACGAGTTCGGGCATTTCGCGGCCGCCAAGGCCGTCGGGATGCGGGTCGAGCGCTTCGCGCTCTTCTTCCCGCCGCTCGTGGCGAAGTGGCGACCCAAGGGCAGCGAGACGGAGTACGCCGTCGGGGCGATCCCGCTCGGCGGCTACGTGAAGATCACCGGCATGAACCCGGAGGAGGAGCTCGCTCCGGAGGTCGCCCACCGCGCGTACTGCCGCCAGCCGGTCTGGAAGCGGGTCGTCGTGATCTCGGCCGGGCCGATCGTCAACATCGTGCTCGCGTTCCTCATCCTCTGGGTGCTGTTCGCGTCGCGGCCGCTGCAGTTCTCGCAGGCCGTCGTGGAGCGCGTCGAGGACGACAGCCCGGCGCAGGGCGTGCTGCAGCCCGGCGACCGGCTGCTCTCCGCCGACGGCGTCGCGGGCTTCGAGGAGGGGATCTCCGCCGACGAGGGCGCCGATCGCGTCGAGGCGCTGCGCGAGGCGATCGCCACGCACGGCTGCGTCGGAACGCCGCGCGAGGGTTGCGAGGCGACGAAGCCGGTCGAGCTCGTCGTGCTGCGCGACGGCGAGCGGCGCGCGCTGGAGGTCGTGCCGCGCTACAGCGAGGAGGCGGATCGGCTGCTGATCGGCTTCACGTTCGGCACGCGCGGCGTCGACATCGGCGTGGGAGAGGCCGCCCAGCGCAGCGTGACGGGGATGTGGACGGTCACGACGCTGACGGTCGACCGGATCGTCAGCCTGTTCTTCAGCGCCGACGCGCGCGAGGACGTCTCCGGCGTCGTCGGCTCCTACGAGGCGACGCGCCAGAGCTTCGAGTTCGACACCGTGCGCGCGGTCAGCATCCTCGCGCTGATCTCGCTGTCGCTGGGCATCATCAACCTGTTTCCCTTCCTGCCGCTTGACGGCGGGCACATCTTCTGGGCGGTCGCCGAGAAGGTGCGCGGCCGCGCGATCTCATTGCGCGTCATGGAGCGCGCGTCGATCGTCGGCTTCATGCTCGTGCTGTTCCTGTTCTACGTCGGCCTGTCCAACGACATCGGGCGATTGTCGAGCGGGGAGGGCTTCGGCGTCCGCTAGGGCGCCGGACACGCGACCGGGGTGTGGCGTATGACCCTCGGCGGGCGAGGCTGATCCGCCACACCGGTTCGATCGCGGGTCAAGGAGCGGGCAGGTCGACGCGCCGGAGCGACATCAGCGGCAGGTCGTCGCCGGGCAGCTCGTCGCCGAGCCCGAGCGCGGTGAACGTCGTCTCGACGGCCTCGAGGTACGCGCTGTCGATGACCGCCGTGCGCTCCCGCCGGCCGATCCGCAGCCGCTCGCGACCGTCGTCGCTGCCGCGGTACGTCCAGATCGTGCCGGATGGCGCCGCCTCGATCTGGGTGGTCACGTCGATGCGGTCGTAGTTGCGCTCGCGCTCGTCGAGTACCCGTAGCGCGGCGTCGTCGACGGCCAGCAGGGTGCCCTGCGTGACGGCGCCCGGCTCGGCGATGAGATCGAGGAACGCGACGAACACCGCCGGCCGGCTGCCGTCCTCGCGCAGGCGGTACGTCTTGTATCCCGGGACGTCGATCGTGTTGTCCATCGCCACGCCCCAGATGCGCCGGTGGCCGTGCAGCCTGACCGCCCTCCTGCCCGACTGGACGGCGACGAGCGAGCCGTAGCCGAACACGAACTGCCTGCCGTCCGTCATCGCCCGACCTTAGCCGTGGCTCGCGATGATCGGGGAGAGGCCCGCGCTCCGTAGAATCAGGCGATGGCCTCAGCGCGACAGATCATGGTCGGCAGCGTCCCCGTCGGCGGCGGAGCGCCGGTCGCGGTGCAGACGATGACGAAGACCGAGACCGCCAACCTGCGGGCGACGATGGATCAGATCCACAAGGTCGCCGAGGCGGGGGCCGACATCGTGCGCGTCGCGGTGCCGCGCGACCAGGACGTCGAGGCGCTCAGGACGATCGTCGAGCAGTCGCCGATCCCGATCATCGCCGACATCCACTTCAACCACACGCTCGCGCTGAAGGCGATCGACGCCGGCGCGCACTGCATCCGCCTGAACCCGGGCAACATCGGCGGCCCGGACAAGGTCGCCGAGGTCGTGCAGCGCGCTCGCGAGGCCGGCACGCCGATGCGCATCGGCGTCAACTCCGGCTCGCTGCCCAAGCACCTGCACGCGCTCGAGCGCTCGAGCCCGGTCGAGGCGCTGACGACCGCCGCGACGGAGTTCGTCGAGCTCATGCACCGCCTGGACTTCCACGACTTCAAGGTCTCGATCAAGTCGACGAACGTGCCCAACACGATCGCCTCCAACCGGCTGCTGAGCGAGAAGATCGACCATCCGCTGCATCTCGGCATCACCGAGGCCGGCACGAAGTGGTCGGGCAGCCTGAAGTCGGCGGTCGGCCTCGGCACGCTGCTGGCCGACGGGATCGGCGACACGATCCGCATCAGCCTGTCGACCTTCCACGCCGAGGAGGAGGTCAAGGTCGCCTGGGAGATCCTCAAGGCGCTGCAGCTGCGCGAGCGCGGACCGGTGCTGATCGCCTGCCCGACCTGCGGGCGCCTGCAGTTCGACATGGACACCGTCGTGACGGAGATCGAGCGGCGCCTGGAGGCCTACGCCGACCCGATCGAGGTCGCCGTGCTGGGCTGCGCGGTCAACGGGATCGGCGAGGCGTCGCACGCCGACTTCGGCATCACCGGCGCCAAGGACGAGGGCCTGATCTTCAGCCGCGGCAAGCCGCTGCGCAAGGTGCCGACGGCGCAACTCGTCGACGTCCTGTTCGAGGAGATCGACAAGTACGCGTCCTCACGGCGGATCGACGTCGACGAGCGCGCGGCCGCCGAGGGCGCCGCCTGGCTCGCGGCCAACGAGGACGCGACGGCGATGACGCCCGAGCGCCTGGCAGCGCTCGAGGCGGCCGAGGCCGCCGCTCACGACGGCGGCGACGACGTGCTGGCGGCGCTCGCGCCGCTCGACGAGACCGTCTCGCCGGTCGCCGGTCGCCGCTTCACCCGCGCCTGATCGCGCCCGTCGCGCCGCCGGCGGGTCGCTCCGAGCCCGAGCTGGGCGAGTCGTGCACGTCCTGCATGCTCAAGTCGACCAGCTTCCGCACGGCTGCGACCTTGCAGGGACGCCGGCGCGCCGCGACCCGGTCGAAGCGCGGCGCGGCGCGGCGCGGTGCCGGCGCGAACGGCCGGCACCCGCGCGACGGCGCTCCGCGTCTAGCTTCCGTCCGTGCTGAGGCTCGTCGAGGGCTCGCCACCGTCGGGCCGCACCCACAACGAACGCCACTCGCCGGGCGCCGCCGACGGCGCGACGCGCGCGGCCTGGAAGTAGCCGCGGAAGTCGACCGGCACCGGATCGCCGACCGTCACCCAGCCCGTCGAGTTGTCCTTCGGCTTCCACTGGATGTGCGCGACGTCCGGCGCACCGTCCGGCAGGAAGCGCAGCTGACCCCAGAAGCTGTACAGCGGGCCTCCGGTCGCGGGATCGGCGCCGTGCGGCGTCGCGATGAACGGCATCGTGTAGGCGAACGCGGCGGGCTTGGCCGTTCCGTTGAGGAAGAACAGCCCGGACTGGTACGTGAACCAGTAGGCCTTCGTGCCCGGCCTGCGGTTGCGCACCGGCGCGACGTCGCGCAGCAGGAACTGTGCCTGCGCGGCGATGCGCGGGTTCTGCCACGCCTGGTACTCGCCGAGCTGGTTGTACTTGGCCTGCAGCTGCAGCGACACGCCGGAGAACCGGTCCGGCGGGTTGGTCTCGAAGCCGAACTCGGTCATGAACAGCGGCATGCCCGAGCGGATCGCCCCGTTCGTCCTCGCCGACAGGGTGTCCAGCAGCGTCCCGAGCTCGGAGATGTTCGCCATCGTCAGCGAGTCGCGGTGCGAATCGCGCACGAGCGGCGACACGTTCTTGGTGTACGGGTGGTGCGCGTAGCCATTCGCCGCCAATCCGCCGCGCGTCGAGAGATCGCCACAGCTGCGTGCCCGCGCGGACGCGCCCGTGTAGCTGCTGCCGTTGGACGAGACGCAGGCCAGCTCGCGCAGGAACAGCCCCGGGCGCATCGGGTTCTTCTCGCTCGGCGTGTTGGAGCCCAGCGGCGCCGTCTCGCCCATCAGGATGACGTCGCTGTCGACGGTGTGACCGCTGGTGGCGAGGCCCTGGTAGCCGGCCTGGTGCAGCTTGCGGTAGATCGCCGGCGAGGCCGGCACGTACCTGCCGTTGCTGTTGCGCTGCCACTGCGGCGACAGCCAGCCGCCCTGGTTGGGCTCGTTCCACAGCGACCAGAAGCTGACGCGCGGGAGCGTGGTGCGGCCGGCGTTCTCGTCGCGGTACGTGCCCGAGTAGCGCCTGCCGACGGCGGTCACGAACTGCCTGAAGGCGGCCGGCCGGGGCTTCCAGGAGGCGCGCAGCGAGCGCTGGGCCCTCGGCGGGGTCTCGTGCGCCCACGCCGGACCGGGGCCGGTGATGTTGAAGTAGACGCGGATCCCGAGGTTCTGGGCGGACCGGACGAGGTTGTCGTAGCGATCCCAGTTGCGGACCGGATACGTGCTCGGGTCGGTCGGCCGGAAGCGCCGGTTCTGGCGCAGGGCCGCTTCGCGCAGGCGGTTGTTCTGCCGGCCCCTGAGCTTGTTCAGGTCGGCCTGGGTCGTGCGCGCGTTCTCGGCGACGACCGACCACAGCACGGTGACGCGGATGATGTCGACGCCCATCGTCTTCATCTGCGTCAGGACGCGGCTCGCGGTGTTGTCGTCGCGATAGACCAGCAGGTCATCGTCCATCATGATCGATGCCTGGTTGGCGCTGGCCTGCGCGGCGGCGGCAGGAAGGAGCGCCACGAAGACGAGCGCGATGACGATGCAACGAATCCTTGGCGACATGGAGCTCCTGCTGGACGTAGGTGACGAACACGAGCGGGACGGCCTCATACCGTCCCGCCCCTACAACACAAACATTGTCGCGAAAGTAGCGCGACCGATGGCCGGTTGGTCGGTCGGTCAGCCGGTGGCTGCGCTGTAGCGCGCGGCGATCTCCGTCCAGCTCACCGTGTTCCACCAGGCCTTCAGATAGTCCGGGCGCTTGTTCTGGTACTTCAGGTAGTACGCGTGCTCCCAGACGTCGTTGCCCAGCAGCGGGGTCTTGCCGGAGCTGAGCGGGTTGTCCTGGTTGGGCGTGCTCGTGACGGCGAGCACGCCGCCGTCGAGGACGAGCCAGGCCCAGCCGGAGCCGAACTGGCCGACGCCGGCCGCCTCGAACTTCTCCTTGAACGCGTCGAACGAGCCGAACGCGGCGTCGATCGCAGCGCCGAGGTCCCCGTCGGGCGCACCGCCGCCGCTCGGGCTCATCGAGGGCCAGAAGAGCGAGTGGTTGTAGTGCCCGCCGCCGTTGTTGCGGACGGGGCCGCGCTTGTCCTCGGGGATCGCGTCGAGGTTGGCGATGATGTCCTCGATCGGCGTGTCCGCGTGCTCGGTTCCCTCCAGCGCCGCGTTGAGCTTGTCGACGTACGCCTGATGGTGCTTGTCGTGGTGGATCGACATCGTCTGCGCGTCGATGTGGGGCTCGAGCGCATCGGGGGCGTACGGCAGGGGCGGAACCTCAAAGGCCATAGGGCGTTTCTCCTCTGTTCGTCGGACTCGTCGCGGACTCTACCCGCGTAGGCTTGGCGTTAGGAGATGACGCACGCATGACCCGACTCTCGCAGCTGCTGCTGCCGACCGAGCGCGAGCCGCCGGCCGACGCCGAGGCGATCTCGCACAAGCTGATGGTGCGCGCGGGACTCGTCCGCCAGCTCGGCACGGGGCTGTGGTCGTGGCTGCCGGCGGGCTGGCGCGTGCACCAGAAGGTCGTGCAGATCATCCGCGAGGAGATCGACGCGATCGGCGGCCAGGAGATGCTGATGCCCGTCCTGCAGCCGGCCGACGCCTGGCGCAAGACGGGGCGCTACGAGATCGACGAGCTGCTCAAGCTCCAGGACCGCAAGGGCGCCGAGATGGTGCTCGCGATGACGCACGAGGAGTGCGTCACGACGCACGTCGCGCAGGTCGTGCGCTCCTACCGCGACCTGCCGTTCTCCGTGTACCACTTCCAGACCAAGGAGCGCGACGAGCCGCGCCCGCGCGCCGGCGTCCTGCGCACGCGCGAGTTCATCATGAAGGACGCCTACACGTTCGACCGCGACGAGGCCGGCCTCGACGTCGCCTACGAGGCGTACGCGCGCGCGTACGACCGGATCTTCGAGCGCACCGGCCTGGAGTGGTACAGCGTCGAGTCCGACGTCGGGATGATGGGCGGCTCGGGCGCGCACGAGTACATGGCGCCGTGCGCCGCGGGCGAGAACGAGGTCGCGCTGGCGCCCGGCTATGCCGCCAACGTCGAGATCGCGAGCGCCGAGCCGCAGCCCGTCGACGTGTCGGCACCGCTCGACGCGCCCGAGCGGGTGCACACGCCGGACGCGACGACGGTCGAGGCCGTCGCGCGGCTGCTCGACGTGCCGGCCGGCGCGCTGCTGAAGGCCTTCCCGATCGTCGTCGACGACGGCGCGGGACGAGCCGGCGGCCTCGTGCTCGTCGTCGTGCGCGGCGATCACCGCGTCAACGAGATCAAGCTCGCGAACGCGCTCGGCGCGCCGTGGCGGCCCGCGCGCGAGGACGAGATCGCCGACAAGATCGGGCCGCCGGGCTTCATCGGCCCGGTCGGCGCGACCGTCCCGATCCTGCTCGACGAGGCCGTCGGCGACGGCGGCTACGTCGCCGGCGCCAACGAGCGCGATCACCACCTGCGCGGCGTGCAGCCGGGCCGCGACTTCGCGTTCGAGCGCGTCGACGTGCGCAAGGTCGAGGCGGGCGACACGGTCGGCGGCACGCCGATCACGCTTGAGCCGGCGATCGAGGTCGGCAACATCTTCAAGCTCGGGACGCGCTACTCCGTCCCGCTCGGCGCGACGTACCTCGACGTCGACGGCAGGGAGCAGCCGATCGTGATGGGCTCCTACGGGATCGGACCGGCGCGCATCGTCGCCGCCGCGGTCGAGCAGTTCGCCGACGAGAAGGGGATCGCCTGGCCGCGCGCGCTCGCGCCCTGGGACGTCGAGGTCGTGGCGCTCGGCAAGCCGGGCAGCGACGAGCTCGCCGCCGCCGAGGGGCTCTGTCGCGAGCTGCGCACGATCGGCCTCGACGTGCTGCTCGACGACCGCGACGCGGGTCCCGGCGCGAAGTTCGCCGACGCCGAGCTGCTCGGTTGCCCGTTGCGGCTGACCGTCGGACGGCGCTCGCTGCAGGACGGGCGCGCGGAGGCGCAGATCCGTCGTGGCCTGCGGTCCGTCGAGGGCGGCATCCCGCTCGAAGGAGCCGCCGACGCGGTCGCTGAGCTATGGCGGACGCTCCCGTAGCCGAGGATGCCGGTCGGGCACGGCTGACGTTCCGCCGGCTCGTCGGCCTCGACCGCTCCGGCCCGCCGCCGCCCCAGACGCTGAGCGACCAGCCGTGGAACGTCGCGACGATCCCCAACGCGATCGGCTTCGTTCGCCTGGCGCTGATTCCGGTCTTCCTCGTGCTCGCGCTGCGCTCCGAGAGCGGCACCGACGCGCTGCCGGCCGTGATCTTCGCCGTCGTCGCCTGGAGCGACTACCTCGACGGGATCGCGGCGCGGATCACGGGCCAGTACAGCCGCTTCGGCGCGCTGCTCGATCCGTTCGTCGACCGCCTGCTCGTCGTCTCGGGGCTCGTCGTCTGCTGGAACTTCGCACTGCTGCCGCGCTGGGCGATCGCCGTCGTCGTCGCGCGCGAGCTGCTGCTGCTCGTCTTCGGTCAGCTGGCGCTGCGCCGCGGCCTGCAGCTGACGATCAACTGGCCGGGCCGGCTGGCGGTATGGCCGACGATGTCGGCGATCTTCTTCGCGCTCGTCGCGCTGGCGACGCTCGCCGAGCTGCTGCTCTACGCCGGTCTCGTGCTCGCGTACTACGCCGTCGTGCTCTACGTGCGCGACGCGCTGGCGCAGCTACGCGCTCTGCGCGACGTCGGCTGAGGCGTCGTGCGCACCGGCTGCCCGGGCCGTCGTGAGGTCACGCTGCGCGGCGAGCTGCGTCGAGATCGTGCTCCAGCGACCGAGCCGGTTGCGCAGCGTCGCCGACGACGGCAGCTCGGCTCGTCCCGCGGCGTGGCGCTCGTAGGCGAGCACGGTCGGAATCTCGTCGAGCTCGTCGACGACCTCGCGCAGCGCGGTCCAGCACGCCTCCTCGGTCCAGCGCCGCGTGCGCGTGCGCGACGGTGCGGTGAGCGGCTCCATGCCCGTCGCGCGCAGCGCGTGCGTCCAGCCGCCCATCCGGTTCAGCACCGTCGGCAGGCTCGGGTAGTTCAGCTCGCGGGCATGCGCCGCGTACTCCTTCGCGCTGGGCACGCGTCCGACACGCGTCGCGACGGACACGAGGGCGAGGATGATGTCGCGGTCGGAGTAGGTCTGCACGCGGCGCGCGCCGGCCATGCTCGCCTTGCGCGCCATCCGGTCGGCGTCGGTCGCGAAGCGCTCGATCGTGCTGCGGCAGGCCGCGGCCTGCAGGCCGAGCTCGCTGGCTGCGACGCGCGGCGGCTCGCCGGCGCGCCAGCGCGCGAGCAGCTCGTCGATGCGTGCCTCGGCCTGTGCCTCGGCGCGGCGACGGCGCGCATCGGCGATGTCCTGCGGGCCGGGCCCGCCATGTGCGCGGATGATCTGGCGCACCCGTTCGCGCGAGACGCCGAAGCGCAGCGCGATCTCGTCGAGGCTCCAGCCGTGCTCGCGCAGCGCCTGCATCTGGCGCACGCGCTGCAGCGATCCCGGCGCCAGGCAGCACTCGTCGCACGCTGCCGGATCGAGCAGGGTGGGAAGCGGCGGGTTGGGGGTCGAGATCGACGGTGGCATCGCGATGACAAGTGTTAGGGTCGCCTAACGCGACTTGGCGCCAGACTATCGGGTTCTTGGTGCGACGTGCAAGAAGCGGTGCAGCGCGCGCGGATCCGGGCATCAGTCTCAAGCTCAGCTTGAAGGCAAGACCGGCGCTGGTATGCTCGCCCGACCGCGCCGGCTGGCACCCCCTTTTCACGGAGGAGACCTCTCTTGATGGACACGTTTCCGGATCTCGGCTCGCTTGCCGACCAGGAGCTGAAGGACCTGATCCAGCAGTTGACCGACGAGGAGGTCGAGGTGTCCTACCGGCGGCGGATCCTGCACGGGAAGATCGACATCCTGCGTGCGGAGCTCGTCAACCGGCTGCGCAAGAAGCACGAGACCGGCGAGGACGTGATCTCCGGCGCGGACGTGCAGCGGTTGACGGACATCCTCGCGGGTCGCGCGACGCAGGAGTAATGGCGCACCACTGCCCCGAATGCGGCTTCGTCAACGCCGAGGGTGCCAACTACTGTCAGAAGTGCGGTGCCTTCGTCGGGACGCCGGAGCCCCCGCAGGAGCCCGTCACGGCGACGTATCGGATCGACGAGACCGGTGACCTCATCCCCGTCGAGCTCGAGGACGTCGTCGCGCACGGCGCCGCGCTCGTCATCCGCGCCGGCGGCGGCCGCGTCGGCGAGAGCTTCCCGCTCGAGGGCGAGCGGATGCCGATCGGGCGCCGTCCCGACAGCGCCGTCTTCCTCGACGACGTGACGGTGTCGCGCGACCACGCGCTGATCGTGCGTCGCGGCGGAGACTGGCACCTCGACGACCTCGGCTCGCTGAACGGCACGTACGTCAACCGCCATCGCATCGAGACGCACCGCCTGGAGGACGGCGACGAGCTGCAGGTCGGCAAGTACAAGCTCACGTTCCTGTCACGCTGATGGCGACCGCGAACGACACGAACGCACAAGCGGCGCCGCCCGCCGAGGACGGCCGTCCGCAGCAGAAGGCGATGACGATCGGCGTCGTCTGCAAGGGGCTGGCGCAGGAGTTCCCGGACATCTCGATCTCGAAGATCCGCTACATCGAGGATCAGAAGCTGCTCAACCCGCGGCGTACCGCGGGCGGCTACCGCCTCTACTCCGCCTCGGACATGGTCCGCCTGCGCACGATCCTGCGCCTGCAGCGCGACGAGTTCCTGCCGCTGCGCGTGATCCGCCAGGAGCTTGCGTCCGGTCGCGCGGCCGACGGCGAGAGCGCCGTCGCAGCCGATGCCGGCCGCCCGAGCTCGGCCGCCAGCAAGCGCAAGCGCCGCGCGAGCGTCTCGGTGACCGACGGCGGCGCGATGTACGCGCTGGAGGATGTGCTCGAGGAGACGCGCGCCGACCCCGAGCTCGTGCGCGAGCTGGAGGACTACGGCGTCATCAAGAGCGAGCTGCGGGCCGGCAAGCACTACTACGACGAGACCGAGCGCGAGATCATCGGCGCCGTCACCGAGCTCGCGCGCTACGGCGTCGGCGGGCGCAACCTGCGCGTCTTCCGCTCGTCGGCCGACCGCGAGGCGGCGCTGCTGCAGCAGATCCTCGCCCCGGCGCTGCGGTCGCGCAATCCCGAGCGCCGCAAGGAGGCGCTCGAGGCGCTCGAGAACCTCGCGGCGATCGCGACCCATCTCAAGCACCTGCTGCTGATCCGCGACCTGCGAAAGATCGCCAAGTGACCGCGCGTGACGTCGACCGAAGGTCCGAGCCTGCGAGGACCGAAGGGCGAAACACCTCCTCGTCCGAGCTTGCGAGGACCGAAGGGCGAAACCTCTCGCACTACATCCGCTCGATTCCCGACTTCCCGAAGCCGGGGATCGTCTTTCGCGACATCACGCCACTGCTCGCCAGTCCGGTCGGATTGGACGCGTCGCTGACGGCGCTGACCGGGCTCACGCAGCAGCTACGGCCGGACGTCGTGATCGGTGCCGAGGCGCGTGGCTTCCTGTTCGGGCCGGCGCTGGCCTGCCGACTGGGTGCGGGCTTCGTGCTCGCACGCAAGCCCGGCTCGCTGCCGCACCGCACGATCCGCGCCGAGTACGCGCTCGAGTACGGGACGAGCGTGCTCGAGCTGCACGAGGACGCGATCGAAGCGGGCGCGCGCGTGCTCGTGCACGACGACCTGCTCGCGACCGGCGGCACGGCGGCTGCGCTGTGCGAGCTCGTCGAGCAGCTCGGCGGGGTCGTCGTCGGGTGCGCGTTTCTCATCGAGCTGGCGTTCCTGCCCGGCCGGGCGGCGCTTGCCGGGCGCGACGTGCACACGCTGATCTCCTACGCCGAGGAGTAGCCGCCGGCGCGCCCGGCGTCTACGGCGTGGTCTGCGTCTGCGGGGTGGTCTGCGTCGGCGCCTGCGCTCCACCCGTGCCCGGCGACGCGGCCGTGATCATCCTGCCGCGCAGGATGATCGTGCCCGGACGCTCGGGATTCTCGGTCGTCTCGCGGGTCAGCAGGACCTCCTCGTAGGTCGGCGTGTCGGGCGTCAGGTCGCTGACCGTCTCCAGCCTGCCGTCGGAGCCGACGAGCGTGTCCGGGAAGCCGAGGAAGCGGTTCTCGGTCTGCGACGTGTAGAGCCAGACGCCGTACGAGGAGCCGCGCGTGCTGCTCGGCGGCAAGCTGATCGCCTGCAGCGCGAGGCGGAACTGGTCGTTCTCGGGGAAGCGGACGATCGCGACCTCGCCTCTGGCCTCCGAGTCGCCCTCCGGCGGGGTGAGGTTGCCCTGCGCGATGACCTCGAACGCGTCGCCGCTCGGGGTCGTCGCCTGGCCGGCGGGCGTCGTCGTCGTGGTCTGCGGGTCGTCGTCGCCGCTGGTGAGTCCGAAGACGAGGATGATGCCGATCGCCAGCACGACGCCGATCGCGGCCGCGAGCAGCCGGTTGCCGAGCTGCGAGCTGCGCTTGACCTCGACCTCGCGCGCGGCGCGCCGGTCGAGCGCGTCGAATGCCTCGGCGACCTCCTCGCGCTCGGCGGGAATCTCCGGCAGCTGGCCGTCGGCGAGCGGATCGAGCGCGGTCGCGGTCGCGCGTGCCCATGCTCGCCCGGCAGGGGATGCCTCGAGGTACTCGCGCGTCGCGGCCCGCCGCGAGGCGGTCTGCTGGCCGAGCAGGTAGTCGGCGATCTCGTCGCGACGCTCGTCGCCGATGCTGCCCGCATCGGGTCCGACCGCGGCGACCGCGGTCCGGGCGCGGGCGCGCAGGACGGACAGATCGGACTTCAGCAGGACCGCGAGGTCGTCGTAGGACTTGCCCTGGCGCAGGAGCAGCTGGAGGATCGCGCGCTGCCCGTCGTTGAGGCTGTCGAGGGAGGCCATGCAGGGCGCAACCCTAGCGTCCCCGCGAGCAGACCGCCGCTCGTCGGTCGCTGCCGGCCACCGGCGCCCGGCGTTTCCGGCCGAACCTTCCGAGAAGGGCCACTAGGGTCTCGCGTGTGACGAGCATCGATCCGGCGTTCCAGCGTCCCCAGGGCTTCGATGCCCTCTACGGCCTCGAGGTGCTCGAGGTGACCGACGAGCTCGTGCGCGCGCAGGTCATCGTCCGCGACGAGCTGCGTCAGCCGTTCGGCCTCGTCCACGGCGGCGTCCTGACGTCGATCTCCGAGACGCTCGCTTCGCTGGGCACCGCGGTCGTCGTCGTGCCCGAGGGCTGCGCCGCGATGGGCTCGGCCAACAGCACGTCGTTCCTGCGGCCGATCATCGGCGGCACGATCCATGCGCGCGCGCTGCGCCGCCATCGCGGTCGCACGACGTGGGTCTGGGACGTCGAGATCACCGACGACGACGGTCGCATCTGCGCGCTGACGCGGATGACGATCGCCGTGCGGCCGATGCCCGACGGCGAGCCGACGGCCTGAGCGCGCGCGCTCAACCGCGGTAGCGGTTGGTGATCGGCACGCGCCGGTCGCGGCCGAAGGCCCGCGTCGTGACCTTGATCCCGGGCGGCTGCTGGCGGCGCTTGTACTCGGCGACGTCGACGAGGCCGATGACGCGCTCGACGTCGCCGGCCGGCAGGCCGCGGGCGATCAGCTGCTCGCGGCCGAGGTCATGCTCGACGTAGCCCTCGAGGATCGCGTCGAGCACGTCGTAGGGCGGCAGCGAGTCGTCGTCGCGCTGGTCGGGCCGTAGCTCGGCCGACGGCGGGCGCGTGAACAGCTCGGCCGGCACGAGGTCGTCGCCGGCGCGCTCGTCGCGATGGCGGGCCAGGCGGTAGACGAGCTGCTTGGGGACGTCCTTGATGACCGCGAAGCCGCCGGCGCTGTCGCCGTAGAGCGTCGAGTAGCCGACCGACATCTCGGACTTGTTGCCGGTCGTCAGGACGAGCCAGCCGAACTTGTTCGACAGCGCCATCAGCAGGTTGCCGCGGATCCGGGCCTGCAGGTTCTCCTCGGTGAGATCGGGCTCGTGGCCGGCGAAGACCTCGCCGAGCGCCTCGTCGTAGTCGCGCATCAGCGGCGCGATCGGCAGCTCCAGCAGCTGTACTCCGAGGTTCGTCGCGAGCCGCTGCGCGTCGCCGCGCGTGCCCTGCGAGGAGTACGGCGAGGGCATCGTCACGCAGGTGACGGCATCGGCGCCGAGCGCGTCGACGGCGATCAGCGCGACGAGCGTCGAGTCGATCCCGCCGCTGAGGCCGAGCACGACGTGCGCGAATCCGTTCTTGTGCGCGTAGTCGTGCGTCCCCAGGACGAGCGCACGGTAGACCTCCGCGACGGGATCGAGCAGCTCCGCGACCGGTGGGTCGGTGGGCGGCGGCGTGCCGTTGCCGTCGGGCCGTCCGACCGCGAACGAGCCGAGCCGGTCGACGCGGTCGTCGGCGGCGGCCGCGGGCGCGCGCCGGCGCGTGTCGCGTAGCCGCGCCGAGCCGACCGTGACCGGATCGACGTCGACGACGAGCAGCGCCTGCTCGAACTGCGCGGCGCGCGCGAGCACTGTGCCGTCGTGGTCGACGACGAGCGAGTGGCCGTCGAAGACGAGCTCGTCCTGGCCGCCGACGAGGCCGCAGTAGGCGACGACCGCCAGCTCGTCGCGGGCGCGCTGCTGGAGCATCCGCTCGCGAGCGATGCCCTTTCCGGCGTGGTAGGGCGACGCGGAGAGGTTGACGATCACGCGCGCGCCGGACAGCGCCTCGTCGGAGAGCGGCGGCCCGGGCTGCCAGATGTCCTCGCAGATCGTCAGTCCGACGGTGACCCCGTCGACCTCGATCGTCGCGCCGCGCTCGCCCGGCTGGAAGTAGCGCAGCTCGTCGAAGACGCCGTAGTTGGGCAGATGCAGCTTGCGGTACGTCGCGCGGACGGCGCCGTCGGCGAGGACCGCGGCAGCGTTGTGGACGTCCTCGGCGCGCTCCGGGTAGCCGACGACGGCGACGATCTGCGTCGTGCTCGACGCGATCCGCTCGAGCGCGGCGCGAGCGTCGGCAAGGAAGTGCTCCTTGAGCAGCAGGTCCTCGGGCGGGTAGCCGGTCAGCGCGAGCTCGGGGAAGCAGACCAGCTGCGCGCCGGCGTCGTGCGCGCGCTCGATCGCGGCGGAGATCGCGCGCTCGTTGCCGGCGATGTCACCGACGACGGCGTTCATCTGCACGAGGGCGATCCGCAGGGCCGCCGTCACGGCTGGCGCCCGAGCCAGTGCTCGACGAACGCTTCGAGCGCGGGATCGTCGGCGCCCGTCGCCGTGAGCGTACGCGTCGTCGTGACCGCGACGACCGGTGCCGACTGGTCGGCGCGCCGCTGCACGAGCACTGCCTGGCCGGCAGCCGTCAGCGCCGGGTCAGGGGCGCCCGCGATCCGCTCGGCGAGCTGGCGCAGGTCACGCGTCAGGCGCTCGTCGCCGTGCAGCAGCAGGACGTTTCCGGGCGCGACCGCCGGCAGCGCGCCGGCCGGCCGGGCGGTGCCGGGCTGGGCGGCGTCGGTCGGCGGGACGGTCGGCTCGTCGCGCGCGACGAAGAACGCGGCGATCGCGGCCACCGCGATCACCGCGATGACCACCGTGCCCAGCGCGAGCAACGCCTTGGCGCCCATCAGCGCACGCTACCGGTCGTCGGCGGTCGTGGCGCGCTGCGCGTCGAGCGCCGGCCGCGGGCGGCGCGGCGGGGGACCGACGCGCCCTCGCCGAGCGCGTCGATCGACGCGCGCAGCTGCCCGGCGAGGACGTCGAGGTCGGCGATGGCGTCGTAGTCGCCGAGCAGGCCGAAGCCGAGCCGGCCGTCATAGCTCGTGACGGCGATGCCGAGCGCCTGGCGCCCGGCGAGCGGCACGACGGGGTACAGCGCGCGCAGGCGGCGCCCGAGCAGGTACAGCGGCTGCTGCGGCCCGGGGACGTTCGTCACGACGAGCTGCGACGTGCGCTGGCGCTGCTGCAGCCGGGCGGCCTGGCTCATGATCGTCGGCGGGGCGAAGCCGGCGAGCTCGGTCTGGGCGCGTGCGCCGACCGCCTGCCCGGCGTCGTGCAGGTCGGTCGTCGCGTCGCGGATCACGGCGTGCTGGCGTACGGGGTCCTCGATGCCGACGGGCAGCGAGACCCACGTCGCCGCGATCTCGTTGCCGAGCGCCTCGCCGGGCTCCGCGCGACGGGCCACGGAGACCGGGACGAGCGCCTTGAGCGCGAGCTCGCCGGTGTCGATCCCGCGATGGCGCAGGAAGCGCCCGAGCGCGCCCGCGACGACGGCGAGCACGGCGTCGTTGACGGTGCCGCCGAGCGCGTCCTTGACGCGCTGCAGCTCGACGAGCTCGGCATCGACCCAGGTGTAGCGGCGATGCGGCCCGACCTTGATGCTCAGCGGCGCCGGCGGTGCCGGGCCGAGGCCGGCGAACGTGAGCGCGCCGACGGCCCGGAGCGCGTCGCGGGTCGTCTCGAGCGCCTGGTGGGGGGCGCGGGCGACGGCGCGGACGAGCTCCACCGGACGTGTCACGCGCTCCACCAGCGCGTCGGACAGCAGCTGGGCGGAGCTCGGCAGCGGGCGCGGCGTCCAGCGCTGCAGCGGCGGCGCCGGCGTCGGTGGCGCCGGCTCGCCGTCGAACAGCACGGTCGTGATGTCGACGGCCTCGATCCCGTCGACGAGCGCGTGATGGCTCTTGGCGATCAGCGCGAAGCCGCCGTCGCGCAGCCCGTCGACGAGGCACAGCTCCCACAGTGGCTTCGTGCGGTCCAGGCGCTGTGCGAACAGCCGGCCGGCGAGCCTCTTCAGCTGCTCTTCGCTGCCGGGCGCCGGCAGCCCGGCGTGGCGCAGGTGGTAGCGCAGGTTGAAATGCGGGTCGTCGACCCACACGGGACGACCCTGCTGCAGCGGGACCTCGGCCAGCCGCTGACGAAAGCGCGGCACGAGATGCAGGCGCTGCTCGATGTGGACGCGCAGCTCGTCGTAGCGCGGGGCGGGACCCTCGAAGACCGTCACCGAGGCGACGTGCAGCCGCGCGCCCGCCTTCTCGAGATTCAGGAACGACGCGTCGAGCGCCGAGATGCGGTGGCCGTGGGCGATCAGCGGATTGTTCCACGCTCGCGCGCCGGCTCCGGTCCGGCGCGACCGGCATTGTTTCGGCGATGGCCGCGATCGCTCATCTCGACGTCGACGCGTTCTACGCGAGCGTCGAGCTGCAGCGCCGCCCGCAGCTGCGCGGCCTGCCGGTGATCGTGTCGGGCAGCGGACCGCGCGCGGTCGTCACGACGGCCTCCTACGAGGCGCGCCGCTTCGGGATCGGCTCGGCGATGCCGACGGCGCGGGCGCGGCGCCTGTGCCCCGAGGCGGTGCTCGTGGCGCCGGACTTCGCCGCCTATCGCGAGGCGTCGCAGGCCGTCATGGCGCTCGTGCGCCGCGCGGTCCAGCGCGTCGAGGTCGTCGGTCTCGACGAGGCCTATCTCGACCTCGAGGGCCTCGTCGCGCCGCGCGCGGCGATGCGCCGGCTGGTCGGCGACGTTCGTGCCGCGACGGGCCTGGACTGCTCGATCGGGATCGGTCCCAACCGGCTCGTCGCGAAGGTCGCCTCCGACGCCGAGAAGCCGCGTGGCTTCGTCGTCCTCACGCGCGAGCAGGCCTGCGCGCGCTTCGCCGAGCACGCTCCGGGCCTGGTGCCGGGCATCGGTCCGAAGACGGTCGCCCGCCTGCAGCGGCTGGGCATCACGACGCTGCGTGCGCTGGCGGCGACGCCCGTCGACACGCTCGTCGCCGCGTTCGGCGCAAGGCACGGCCCCGAGCTGCAGCGCCGCGCGAGCTTTCGCGGCTCAGCGGAGCTGACGCTGGTCCGCACGGCCGTCTCGGAGTCGCGCGAGACGACCTTCGACGCCGACATCGCCGACGCCGCGCGCCTGGAGGCGATCCTGTCAGACCTGGCGGGCCAGCTCTGCGAGCGCCTCGCGCGTCAGGACCGGCGCGGGCGCAACGTCGCGATCAAGGTGCGCCTGGACGACTTCACGACGGTCACGCGGGCGCGGACGATCGCCGCCGCGACGAACGACCCCGCGGTCGTCGGCGAGGTCGCGCTCGGGCTGCTGCGCGAGTATGCGCCGGCGCGGCCGGTGCGGCTGCTGGGCGTGCGCGTCGCGGCGTTCGAGGCCGGCGCTGCCCAGCCGGACGACGATCAGCTCGCGCTGCCCTTGTAGCGTTGTGCACATGCCGAACATCGAGATCGACGGAACCGACCTGTACTACGAGCGCCGCGGCGCCGGCGATCCGCTGCTGCTGATCCAGGGCCTGGGCGGCAACAGCCTGCACTGGGGCGACGGCTTTCTCGGCGGCCTCGAGGACCACTTCGAGCTGGTCCTGTTCGACAACCGCGGCGCGGGGCGCAGCGGTCCGGTCGACGGCGAGCACACGATCGCCGATCTCGCCGGCGACGCGATCGGGCTGCTCGACGCGCTCGAGATCGCGGCCGCGCATGTCGTCGGGATCTCGATGGGCGGCATGGTCGCCCAGGAGCTCGTCCTGTCCGTACCCGACCGCGTGCGCACGCTGACGCTCGGCTGCACCTTCCCCGGCGGGCCGGAGGCGAAGATGACCGAGCTGAGCGTCGTCGGGATGCTCGCCGAGGCCGTCCTGTCGGGCGATCGCGAGCAGGCGATGAAGGTCGGATACGAGGTGATGATCGCGCCGCAGTACGGTGCGCGCGAAGGCGCCTACGAGCTGTACTCCGAGGTCGCCGCCCAGTATCCGGCGCCGATCCCGCTGCTGATGGCGCAGCTCAGCGCGATCATGGGCCATGACGCGAGCGGGCGGCTCGCGGAGGTGACCGCGCCGACGCTCGTGATCCACGGCACCGAGGACCGGCTGATGGAATCCGTCAACGGCGAGCTGATCGCACGGCTGATCCCCGGCGCTCGCCTGGAGCTGCTGGAGGGGTCTGGCCACATGTTCTTCTGGGAGCAGCCCGAGCGCAGCGCCGAGCTCGTGCGCGAGCATGCGGCGGCGGCCGCGCAGGCGTAGCGTCCGGTCAGCGCGGCGACGCGGTCAGTACAGCGCCGCCGCCAGCCGCCGGCGCGACTCGCGCGCGATCGGGTGATCGACGCCGAGCTCGTCGAGGACGGCGACGATCACCTTGCGCAGGCGCTCGCGGTTCGCGCTGTCGGCTTGCGCGGCCGCCAGCTCGCCGAGCAGCACGTCGAGGCCCGCCTGGTGGTCTGCGGCGTCGAGCTTGGCAAAGGCCTCGGCGAGCTGCGGGCGAGCGCCGTTGGCTGCTTCGAGCTCGATCCGCGACACGAGTCCGTCGGCGCGGAAGCTGCCGGCGACGTCGCGCAGCCGCGCCAGCGCACCGTCGCTGTCCCCGTCGCGGTACTCCAGCTCGGCGAGCCGGACGTTCGCCTCGACGTTCGTGGGCTCGAGCTCGAGCGCCCTGCGCAGCGAGTCCGCGTCGCCGGCCGCGAGCAGGAGCGTGGTCTCCGACGGCGCCAGCTCGTCGAAGAAGGCCTCGACCTGCGCCGGCGCAAGGACGCCGACGAACTCGGCGGTGACGTCACCGTCGACGAAGGCCTTGACCGCCGGGATGCCCTGGATGCCGAACCGCTGGGAGATGCCGGGGTTCTGATCGGTGTCGATCTTCGCGAGCACGACCTTGCCCTCGCGGGCGCCGGCCGCCTGTTCGAGCAGCGGGCCGAGCTGGCGGCAGGGCGCGCACCAAGGCGCCCAGAAGTCGACGACGACCGGGAGCTCGGCCGAGCGCGCGAGCACCTCGGTCTCGAACTGCGCTTCGCTGACGTCGATCACGGTCATCCGCGCAACAGGGTAGAGAAGCCGTCGGGACCGTTCGGCGAACCGGTCCGCGCGCCGGGCTGCGAGGCTTCGTCGCATGGCGCAGTACACGATCGAGGTGCCCGGAGGCGTGACGCTCGCCGTGGCCGACGACGGCGAGGGGACCCCGGTCGTCCTGCTGCACGGGCTGACGGCGGCGCGGCGCCACGTCGTGATGGGCTCGAGCGGCCTGGCCCGCGCAGGCCATCGTGTCGTCGCCTACGACGCGCGCGGGCACGGCTCGTCCTCGGCGCCGGCGGCGGCCGACGGCTACGGCTACGGCGATCTCGTCGGCGATCTCGTGGCGCTGCTCGACGAGCTCGAGATCGAGCGCGCGACGTTCGCCGGGGTCTCGATGGGCGCGCACACGTGCCTGCGGCTGGCGCTGGAGGCGCCCGAGCGCGTGGCGGGCCTCGTCGCGATCACGCCCGGGTTCGATCCCGCCGAGCACGACGCGCCCGCGCGGCTGGCGCGCTGGGACGCGCTCAGCGACGCGTTGCGCAACGGTGGGGTCGAAGCGTTCGCGGCGGAGTTCGGGGTGCAGCGGATCCCGTCGCAATGGCGCGAGACGGTGGGGCGCGCGCTGCGCCAGCGGATGGCGCTGCACGAGGATCTCGAGGCGGTCGCCGACGCGCTGCGCTGTGTGCCGCGCTCGGCTCCCTTCGGCGGTCTGCGGGCGCTCGAGCGGATCGAATGCCCGGCCGTCGTCGTCGGATCGCGCGACGAGGCCGATCCCGGTCACCCGCTGGCGGTCGCCGAACGCTACGCGCAGCTGCTGCCGCGCGCGCGGCTCGTCGTCGAGGAGCCGGGCGCCTCGCCACTGGCCTGGCAGGGCGGGCGGGTCTCGAAGATCGTCGCGGAGGTCGCCAGCGCCGGATGGTGAGCCCGCGGCCGGCGCACGACGACGCACGACCCCGGGCCGCACGAAGGCGTACCGAGGTCGAGGAAGTCGACGACACGTCGGCCGCGCGGCGTGCGCCGCCGCGCCGCGCGGGTGCGGTCAGCCGTTCAGCGACTTCTTGAGCGCCGCCGCGGCCGAGAACTTCGCGGCCTTGCTGGCTGCGATCTGGATCGGCTCCCCGGTGGCCGGGTTACGGCCCTCGCGGGCGGAACGCTCGCTCACGCTGAACTTGCCGAAGCCTGCGACCGCAACCTCGCCGCCTCCGGCGAGCTCTGCGGCGATCGCGTCGAAGGTGGCGTCGACCGCGCCCTTTGCGTCAGAACCGCTGAGACCGGTGTCCGAGGCCACCTTCTGTGCGAGCTCCTGCTTGGTCATTGAGTGCTCCCGTCTCGAGTACAGATGACGCTTACGCTAGCGGCTGCCCCGGCGGCGCGGGGTCTTTTCCGTGCCGCGGGCGTCACGGCGAGCTGTCGCGGGCGATCGAAAGCCGGCGCTCGCCGTGCCCGGACGCGCCAACTTCGGCGTGCGTGTGGAGGCCGTTCGCAGGCAAGAGTTAGTTGTGGCTAAACTACGGATATGCCTCGCACGATTTATCGTCTTGTGCTCGCTGCAGCGATCGTCGGCCTGGCCGGCTGCTCCTCGCAGGACGACGCCGGCGATCTCGCCGAGCGCAAGCTGCGCGTGACGACGACGACGAACTTCATCACCGACACGATGCGCGAGCTCGGCGGCGATCGCGTCGAGGTCACGGGCCTGATGGGCGCGGGCGTCGACCCGCACCTCTACAAGGCCAGCGCCGGTGACGTCGGCGAGCTGCGCGACGCCGACCTGATCGTCTACGGGGGCCTGAACCTCGAGGGCAAGATGGCCGACCTGCTCGACGAGCTCGCCGAGCGTCAGACGACCGTTGCGATCACCAGGGACATCCCGCGCGAGCGGCTGCTGGCGCCGCCGCAGGGGACCGCCTTCGACCATGACCCGCACGTCTGGTTCGACGTCGGGCTGTGGCGGATCGCCGCGCGCACGGCGACGGCCGCCCTGAAGGAGAAGGACCCCACTCACGCCGCGGTCTACGACGCCAACCTCGCGCGCTACCTCGAGCGGCTCTCCGCGCTCGACACCGACGTTCGCGCGCAGATCTCGACGATCCCGCGCGCTCGCCGTGTGCTCGTCACGTCGCATGACGCGTTCGGCTACTTCGGCCGGCGCTACGACGTCGACGTCGTGGCGATCCAGGGCATCTCGACGGTCACCGAGGCGACGACGGCATCGGTCCGCCGCGTCGCCGAGGTGATCGCCTCGCGTCGCGTGAAGGCGGCGTTCATCGAGTCCAGCGTGCCGCGCCAGACGATCGACGCGGTGCTCGCCGCCGCCCGCCGCCGCGGCGCCGACGTGCGCATCGGCGGATCGCTGTTCAGCGACGCGGCCGGCGATGCCGGGACGCCCGAAGGGACGTACGTCGGGATGCTGCGCGCCAACGCCGAGACGATCGCGAAGGGCCTGCGATGACCGCCACGCCGACGCCCGCGCTCGAGGTCCGTCGCCTGACGGTCTCCTACGGCGCCCACCCGGTGCTGTGGGACGTCGACGCGCGCTTTCCGGCCAGCGCCCTGTCGGCGATCGTCGGACCCAACGGCGCCGGCAAGTCGACGCTGCTGAAGGCCGCGCTGGGCCTCGTCGCATCCGACGGCGGGCAGACGCTGATCGAGGGCCGCCCGGTGCGCAGCGCGCGTGATCGCGTCGCCTACGTTCCCCAGCGCGACGCGATCGACTGGGACTTCCCGATCACGGTGCGCGAGGTCGTCGAGATGGGGCGCTACGCGGCGACGGGCTGGCTGCGTCGCGTCGGTCGCTCGCAGGCGGCGCTCGTCGACGCCTGCCTGGAGCGCGTCGGGATGACGGGCTACGCGGCGCGCCAGATCGGCGAGCTGTCGGGCGGCCAGCGCCAGCGGGTCTTCATCGCCCGGGCGCTGGCGCAGCAGGCGCCGGTCATGCTGCTCGACGAGCCCTTCGCGGGCGTCGACGCGCGCACCGAGGCGAGCATCCTGAAGCTGCTGCACGAGCTGCGCGACGAGGGCAGCTCGATGGTCGTCGTGCACCACGACCTCACGACGGTCCGCTCGGCGTTCGACTGGGCGCTGCTGCTCAACGTGCGGGTCGTCGCCGCCGGCCCGGTCGGCGAGACGCTGACGCCGGCCAACGTCCGGCGCGCGTACGGCGCCGCCGCCGAGCCCGTCGACCAGGCGCAGGCGTCGTGGGCTGGCTGATCGACCTCGTCCCGCTGGACTACAGCGACGCGGTCGTCGTCCTCGGAGCGATGCTGCTCGGGATCACCGCGGGGGCGGTCGGCGTGCTCGCCGTGCTGCGCCAGCGCAGCCTCGTCGGCGACGCGCTCGCGCACGCGGCGCTGCCGGGCGTCTGCATCGCCTTCATCGCGACCGGCGCGAAGGATGCGACGTCGCTGCTGGCCGGTGCGGCGATCGCCGGCCTCGTCGGCGCGCTGCTGATGGTCGGCATCGAGCGCACCGGGCGGATCCGGCCGGACGCCGCGATCGGGGTCGTGCTGTCGAGCTTCTTCTCGCTCGGGATCGTCCTGCTGACGTACATCGCGAGCACCGACAACTCCAACCAGGCCGGGCTGGAGAAGTACCTCTTCGGGCAGGCGGCGGGGCTGCTCGAGCGCGACCTCGCGGTCATGGCGGGCCTGGCGATCGTCGCCCTGACGCTCGTCGCGATCGGCTTCCGCGCGCTGAAGACGACGCTCTTCGACCCGGCCTTCGCGGGGGCCGTCGGGCTGCCGGTGCGGCTCCTCGAGATCGCGATGACGGCGCTGCTCGTCGTCGCGATCGTGATCGGGCTGCGGATGGTCGGGGCGATCCTCATGGTCGCGATGCTCGTCGCGCCGGCCGTCGCCGCGCGCCAGCTCGCCGGGCGCCTGGCGCTCGTGATCCCGCTGGCCGCCGTGATCGGCGCCGCCGTCGGCGTCAGCGGGGCGCTGCTGGCATCGCGCGCGGAGATCCCGACGGGACCGGTGATCGTGCTCGTCGCGGTGAGCGTCGTCATCGTCTGCGTGCTCATCGCGCCGCGCCGTGGCGTGCTCTGGCGCGCCCGCCGGCTGGCGCGCGATCGCCGCCGGATCCTCGCCGAGGGCGTGCTCGTCGACCTCGAGACGGCGATCCACGCCGGACCGCCGCTGACCGCCGCCGAGCTTGCGCTCGCCAGTGCCCGACCCGCCCGTGCGCTGCGCCGCGCGCTGCGCGACCTCGACCGCGCCGGGATGCTGCGGCGCGACGGCGAGCGCCTGTACTTGTCGCAGCCCGGCGCCGCCGCCGCCCACGCGGTGCTCGAGCGGCGCGACCTGTGGGCCGCCTGGCTCGAGCACGGCTCCCGGCTCGGCGTGCCCGACGCGCGCGAGCCCGATCCGACCGACCTGCGCGCCAGCCTCGGCGACGAGTACGCCGACCGGCTGCACGCGCTCGCACGGGCGGCGGAGCGCTGAACGGCATGCTCGACGACGACCTCACGATCATCCTCACCGCCGGGCTCGTCGCGACGGCCGCCGGCCTGCTCGGACCGTTTCTCGTCCTGCGCCGCGTCGCGCTGATGAGCGACGCCGTCTCGCACGCCGTGCTGCCGGGGATCGTGCTCGTCTACCTGCTGCTCGGCACGCGCGCGCCGCTGCCGGTGATCGCCGGCGCGGCGCTGTTCGCGATCATCTGCGTGCTGGCGATCGAGGCGCTGCGCTCGACCGGGCTCGTCAAGAGCGACGCGGCGATCGCGCTCGTCTTCCCGGCGCTGTTCGCGCTCGGCGTGCTCGGCGTGACGCGCTACGCCAGCGGGGTCCACCTCGACCTCGACTCGACGATCTACGGCGAGATCGCGTTCGCGCCGTTTCGGACGCTCGCGATCGGCGAGCTCGAGATCGCGCGCTCGATCGTCCTGCTCGGCGCCGTCGCGCTGTGCAACCTCGCGCTCGTCACGCTGCTGTGGAAGGAGTACAAGGCGACGACGTTCGACCCCGAGTTCTCGCGTACGATCGGCATCCCGCCGGCGCTGCTGTCGCGGTTGCTGCTGATCGCCGTCGCGATCACCGCGGTGACGGCGTTCGAGTCCGTCGGGGCGATCCTCGTCGTCACCATGCTCATCGTGCCCGCCGCCGCCGCCTACCTGTTGACGAACCGCCTCTGGGCGATGGTCGTCGTGACGGTCGCGGTGGGCTGGGTCAGCGCGCTCGGCGGTCACGCCGCCGCGACGGCGCTGGACGCGTCGATCGCCGGCGCGATGGGTCTCGTCGCAGCGATCTGCTTCGCGCTCGCGCTCGTCGCGTCGCCGAGCCACGGGCTGCTCGCGCGCGCCGTCCAGCGGCGCCGCCGCCAGCGCGAGATCCAGGCGGCGCTCGGTACGGTGGCGCGCTGATGGCCGTCGAGTCAGCCGCCGCGCGCAGCAGCGCGATCGAGGACTACGCGAAGTCGATCTACTCGCTGCAGCAGCGCGCCGCCGGCGAGGCCGTCAGCACGAACGCGCTCGCCGAGCGCTGCGGCGTGACGGCCGCGTCGGCATCGGCGATGGTCAAGAAGCTCGCCGAGCAGGGGCTGGCGATCCACGAGCCCTACCACGGCGTCCGCCTGACGCCGGCCGGCGAGCGGCTGGCGCTGGAGATGCTGCGCCACCACCGGCTGCTGGAGCTCTACCTCGCCGAGCACCTCGACGTGCCCTGGGACCGCGTGCACGAGGAGGCCGAGGCGCTCGAGCACGTGCTCTCCGAGGATCTCGAGGCGCGGATCGCGGCCAAGCTCGGCCACCCGACCCACGACCCGCACGGCGATCCGATCCCCGACTCGGACCTCGTCATCGACGAGGGCAGCACCGAGGCGCTCGACAGCCTGCCGGTCGGCGCGAGCGGGCGCTTCGTGCGCGTCTCGGACTCGGATCCCGAGATGCTGCGCTACCTGGCCGAGCGCGGGATCGCGATCGGCGATCGCTGCGAGATCAGCGCCCGGCAGCCATTCGAGGGTCCGCTGACCGTGCGGTTCGGCGACGGCGAGCACGTTCTCGGCGGCGCGCTGGCGCGCGCGATGCGCGTCGAGCCGGACGCCTGAACGCGGGCGACCGCGCCTGGCGCGCCGCCGGCGCCCTTGACGCGCTCCGGAACGCCGCGTACGTTGCCCGCGGTGAGCGCGCAAGCCCCAGCCATCCCGCCGACGGCCACCGGTTCGAGCTCGGACCGCAACTACGCCGGTCAGGTGATCGCGATCACGGTCTTCAGCACGATCCGGCCGCTGCGGATGCAGCTCAAGCTGCCGGTCGTCGGCGACGTCGTGCTGCCGATCCCGGGCAGGCTCTTCCTGCCGATCCTGTTCGCCGTCACGGCGGCGCGGCCGAAGCTGACCGAGACGTTGCGCGAGCTGTCGTTCATCCACTTCGCGCGCTGGTCGCTGATCCGCAGGCTGCCCTACAACGGGCCGCCCCAGCGCAAGCGCCGCTTCCGCTACGCGCACATGTACTTCGAGAGCAACTTCAACGGCGGCTGGGAGGAGTACATCGACGCCTTCTCCCACATCCTGACCGACGGGATGACGGCGTTCTGGGGCAGCTCGTTCGGCTTCCCCAAGCCGCTGCCGACCGCGCCCTTCAAGACCTACATCCAGCGCAACGAGACGGAGGCCAGCCACTACTACTGCGCCTACCCGGAGGCGACGACGACGATGGTCCTGCGCGCGCTGGAGCTCGACGGCAGGCTCGCGCCGCTGCGCGGCCGCGCGGCGCAGATGGATCCCGAGGCGTTCGCCGCCGCCTACGAGCGCCTGCTGACCGACGTCCAGGGGTGCCTGTGATGCTCCGCCGCCGCGATCCCAACGTCGTCGGGCAGGCCTACGGCTTCCAGGCGATGACGCCGATCCGGCCCGGCGAGGAGGATGCGCTGCGCGCCTACCTCGAGGGCCTCTACGACGACGATCGCCCGAGTCCGCTGGCCAAGCTCGAGCGCACGCACATCGCGCGCTGGGTGATCATCACCGACTTCGTCAACGACAGGGCCTGGGGCCAGCGCAGGGCCGAGCACCTCGAGCTGCCCTACCTCGTCTTCACGAGCAACTTCGACGGTGATCTCGACAGCTACCTCGACGAGCTGTGCAGCAAGCTCGCGACCGAGGCGGCGGAGGTCTGGGGGCGCTGCGTCGGCTGTCCGGTGCAGGCCGAGGGGGCCGCGCTGAAGGCCTATCTCAAGCACAACCAGGTCGACTGCGGGCTGTTCTTCACGCCCTACGGGGACGCCACGGTGCCGGTCGTCAAGGACGCCTTGGCGCAGCGCGAGCAGATGATCGCCTTCGCCACCGACTCGCAGGGGCTCGACCCGGCGGCGCTGCAGGCCGCGTTCGTGCGGGAGTTCGGCGGCTGATGGCGCCCGGGGCCAAGCAGCACCCGCCGGTGCACATCGACTTCGGCGACATCCAGGGCGACATCCTGCGCGCCTACGGCAACACGTACGACTGCACGTCGTACGCGTTCGTGCACATCGACTGCGCGCCTGAGCAGGCGCGGGCGTGGTTCTCCGGCGTCGTCGACCACGTCACGACGGCCAACCCGTGGCCGCGCGGCGAGAAGCCGCTGACGACGCTGAACGTCGCGCTGACGGCGCCTGGACTGCGCGCGCTCGGCGTCTCCGACGACAAGGTCGGCAGCTTCTCGCGTGAGTTTCGCGAGGGCATGTCGGATGCCGCGCGAGCGGTGCTGCTCGGCGACGTCGGCCCGAGCGCGCCGTCGCAGTGGGAGCGGGGCCTCGGAACGGGCGAGACCCACGTGCTGCTGACGATCAACGCGCAGCAGCCCGTCGACCACAAGCGCGCGCTGGGCAAGATGAAGGCGGCGATGAAGGCCGCCGGCGGGGTGCGCGTCATCTACCAGGAGGACACCGAGATGCTGCCCGGGGCGCGCGAGCACTTCGGCTACGCCGACGGCTTCGCGCAGCCGGCGGTCGAGGGCGCGACCGAGCGCAAGGTGCGCGGCGGCGGGATCCCGCTGCAGGACGGCGGCTGGCGCGCGTTCGCGCCCGGTGAGTTCATCCTCGGCTACCCGGACGAGGACACGCGCGTCGATCCCCAGCGGCGGCTGCCGAACATGCCCGCCGACCCGCTCGGTCGCAGCGGCACGTACATGGTCTGGCGCAAGCTCTACCAGGACGTCGCGCTGTGGCGGCGCACGATGCGCGCGGCCGCGAAGCTCTACACGGCCGGCGACGAGGACCTGCTGTCGGCGAAGGTCGTCGGCCGCTGGGCCAACGGCACGCCGCTCGTCACGCACCCCGACGCGCCCGACGACGAGTTCCACCCCTCCTCGTCGCAGGCCAACGACTTTCGCTACGACGACGATCTCGACGGGATGCGCTGCCCGCTCGGATCGCACATCCGCCGCTCCAACCCGCGCGACGCGCTCGGCTGGGGCGGCAGCCTGAGCTTCCGCCACCGCATGATCCGCCGCGGCATGCCGTATGGAGCGGTCCTGCCGGAGGGCGTCATGGAGGACGACGGGGTCGACCGCGGCCTCGTCTTCGTGAGCTTCCAGGCGAGCATCTCGCGCCAGTTCGAGGGCGTCCAGGTGCAGTGGCTGAACGCCGGCAACATCTTCGGCCTCGGCAACGACAAGGACTACCTGCTCGGCGACCCGTTCGGCAAGGGCAAGATGACGATCCAGGGCAAGCCGCCGTTCCTGCTGTCGCCGCAGGAGACGTTCGTCACGACGCGCGGCGGCGAGTATCTGTTCGTGCCCGGCATGACGGCCCTCGCCGCGCTCGCCGACGGCACGACCGGATAGCCGGTCGGCATGGGCCTCGACGACGCGATCCGCACCGCGCTCGACCGTCTCAGCGGCGACAAGGACCGCCTGCAGGTCGGGCTCGCCGACGTCTTCGGTCGCGTCGCCGACTCGTCGGCGCTCAAGACGTTCGCCCTCATGCGCCGCCACCGGCCGATCGTCAGCGCCGGGTCGACGACGATCGTGACGCGCAACGAGGACGTCAAGGAGGTGCTGGGCGATCCGGCGCGCTTCACCGTCGACCTGTACGGGCCGAAGATGGTCGCGATCACGGGGCCCTTCATCCTCGGCGTCGACGACACGCCGCTGTATCGCCACGACCACGCCGCGATGGACCGCGCGGTGCTGCGCGAGGACCTGCCGATGATCGGCGATCGCATGTACGAGCTCGCCCGCGCGCTCGTCGCCGAGCGCCGCGACGACGACGGAGAGATCGACGTCGTCTCGCAGCTCGCCGATCCGGCGGTCGACCGCACGATCGGCGAGTACTTCGGCACCCCGGGCCCCGACAGGGCGACGCACCTGCGCTGGGCGCGCAACGTCTTCCAGGAGCTGTTCATCAACGTCGGCAACCTCGCGCCGGTCCGCGAGCGTGCGCTCGCCGACGCGGCGCGATGGCGCCCGCACCTCGACCGTCAGATCGCCGTGCGCAAGGCGCAGCTGAAGGCCGGCGAGGACGTCCCCGACGACGTCCTGACGCGGCTGCTGCGCCTGCAGTCCGAGGACGAGCCGAACTTCCACGACATCGCGATCCGCCACAACATCCTCGGCAACATCACCGGCTGGATCCCGACGATCTCCAACGCCTTCGCGCGCGTCGTCGAGGAGCTGCTCGGGCGCGACGACGAGCTCGAGCGTGCCCAGCAGGCCGCGCGCGCCGGAGATCGCGAGCTCGTCGGCCGCTACGCCTTCGAGGCCTCGCGCTTCCGGCCGCAGAACTTCGCGCTGCTGCGCTACGTCCCGCAGGACACGACGATCGCCGCCGGCAGCGACCGGGAGACGACGGTCAAGGCCGGCTCGACGGTCTTCGCGGCGACGCTGTCGGCGATGCACGACGAGCGCGCGATCGAGGCGCCCGGCGAGTTTCGCGTCGACCGCCCCTGGAGCGACTACATGCTCTTCGGCCACGGCCTGCACACGTGCTATGGCGAGCACATCGTCCGTGCCCAGCTGCCGGCGCTGGCGACGGCGCTGCTGGAGGGCCCGCGCCTGCAGCGGGCCCAGGGGGATCCCGGCAAGCTGCGGTTCGCCGGTCCCTATCCGTCAGGCCTGACGGTCCGCTTCGGCGCCTGACGGCCTCGGATCCGGGCCGGTGCTGCGCGCGCGCCGGCGGTTCGTGGCGTCCGCTCGCCGGCCCGTCGGCAGGCACAGCGGCGTTCCCGTCACGGGATCGTCGATCACGCGGGCCTGGAGGCCGAAGACGTCCTGCACGAGCGCCGCGTCGACGACGTCGCCGGGGGCCCCGGCCGCGTGGATGCGCCCGTCGCGCATCGCGACGATGTGGTCGGCGTAGCGACACGCCTGGTTGAGGTCGTGCAGCACCATGACGACCGTGCGCCCGTGCGCGTCGACGAGATCGTCGAGCAGGTCGAGCACCTCGATCTGGTGCGTCAGGTCGAGGAAGGTCGTCGGCTCGTCGAGCAGCAGGATCTCGGTCTCCTGGGCGAGCGTCATCGCGATCCAGGCGCGCTGGCGCTGGCCGCCGGAGAGCTCGTCGAGCGGCCGGGCGCGCAGCTCGCTCGTGCCCGTCGCGGCGAGCGCCGACTCGACGGCGGCCTCGTCTTCGGCCGACCAGTGGCGAAACAGCGTCTGGTGCGGGTAGCGGCCGCGCCCGACGAGATCCTCGACGGCCAGCCCGTCGGGCGCGAGCGGGGACTGGGGGAGGATCCCGAGGCGCTTGGCGATCTCGCGGCTCGGGAGCGTGGCGATCGACGCGCCGTCGAGCAGCACGCTGCCGCCGCGCGGGCGCATCAGGCGCGCGAGCGCTCGCAGCAGGGTCGACTTGCCGCAGCCGTTGGCTCCGACGACGGCGGTCACCATGCCCTGCGGGATGACGAGGTCGAGCTCGTGGACGACGACGCGCTCGTCGTAGGCGAGCGTGACGGCGGCGGTCTGCAGCAACGGCTCGGTCATCCGGTGGCCCCCAGGAGGTTGGCGCGGCGCAGCAGGAGCAGGAAGTACGGCGCGGCGATGATCGCCGTCACGATGCCGACCGGGACGCCGTTGGGCGCGAACGCGAGTCGCCCGATCAGGTCGGCTGACAGGACGAGCAGCGCGCCGGTCGCGGCGGCGACGGGCAGCACGCCGGACGGCGAGACGGTGCCGCAGATGCGCCGCGCGATGTGCGGCGCGATGAACGCGACGAACGCGATCGGGCCGGCGGCGGAGACGGCGATCCCCGTCAGCACGACGGCGACCGCCAGCAGCGCCAGGCGCGCGCGTTCGACGCCGATCCCGAGCGCGCGGGCGACGTCGTCGCCGAGCTGGAGCACCTCGAGCTGGCGGCCGAGCGCGAGCGCGAGCGGCAGCAGCACGGCGAGCGCGCCGGCGAGCGGCCAGACGTGCTCCCAGCCGCGGGCGTTCAGCGAGCCGACGAGCCAGACGTAGGCCTCGGCCACCTGGAAGATCTGGCCGCGCGTGAAGACGTAGTCGATCCCCGCGTGCAGCAGCGCCGCGACGCCGATGCCGACGAGCACGAGCCGGTATCCCTGCACGCCTCCGCGCCAGGCCAGCAGGTACAGCGCGACACCGGCGGCGATCGCGCCGCCGAGGGCGGCCAGCGGGACCGAGATCACGCCGCTCGTGTCGCCGAGCACGATCAGCGACACCGCCGCGAAGGAGGCGCCGGCGCTGATGCCGATGATGTCGGGCGAGACGAGCGGGTTGCGTGCGAGGTCCTGGAAGATCGCGCCGGCGATGCCGAGCGCGATGCCGGTGAGCACCGCCGTCAGGGCGCGCGGCAGGCGCAGCTCGAGCACGACGAAGCGCGTCGCCTCGTCGCCGGCGCCCGTCAGCGTCGAGAGCACCTCGAGTGGGGCGATCGGAAAGTCGCCGCGGCCGACGCTGAGCGTCAGCGCCAGCAGCGTCGCGACGCCGAGCGCGCCGAGCAGGCCGAGCACGCGCATGTCCAGGCGCAGCGAGATCGACTGCGTGCGTACGGTGACCCGGCGCGTCATCACAGCGACGCCAGCCTGCGCCGTCGCACGAGCCAGATGAAGAACGGCGCGCCGAGGATCGCGGTGACGATCCCCACCTGCAGCTCGCCGGGCGGTGCGGCGACACGCCCCAGGACGTCGCTGATCAGCAGCAGGATCGCGCCCAGCACGATGCTGTACGGCACGATCCAGCGGTAGTCGGGACCGACGAGCGCGCGGGCGACGTGGGGGACGGTCAGGCCGACGAAGCTGATCGGTCCCGCGGCCGCGACGGCCCCGCCGGCAAGCAGCACGAAGCCGGCGCCGGACGCCGCCCGGGTGCGGCCGACGCTCTGCCCCAGCGACCGGGCGACGTCCTCGCCGAGCGCCAGCGCGTTCAGCCGCCGGCCGGCGAGCAGGGCGATGATCAGCCCGGCGCCGAGGAACGGAGCGACCGACAGCAGGACGCCCGTGTCGCGTCCGGCGATCGAGCCGACGATCCAGAAGCGAAACTGCTCCAGGGTCTCGGTGTCGAAGGTCAGCACCGCGCTCGTCAGGGCCACGAGCAGCGCGTTCAGCACGGCTCCCGACAGCGCGAGCTTGATCGGCGTGGCGCCGCCGCGCCCCGCTCCGGCGAGGGCATAGAGCATCAGCGCGGCGAGGCCCGCGCCGAGCAGGGCGAACCATGCGTACAGCGCGACCGACGAGACGCCGAGCACGAAGATCGCGAGCACGACCGCGAACGACGCGCCGGCGTTGATGCCGAGGATTCCCGGCTCGGCGAGCGGGTTGCGCGTGACGCCCTGCATGAGCGCGCCGGCCGCGCCGAGCGCACCGCCGACGACGAGTCCGATCAGCGTGCGCGGCAGGCGCAGCTCGGTGACGATGACGTGCGCGTCGGAGTCGTCGAAGGCCGTGAACGCCGCGAGCACCTCGCCGATCGGGATGCCCAGCGATCCGATCGCCAGCGACCCGACGGCACAGGCCAGCAGCGCGACGAGGGCTGCGCAGAGCCCGAGGACGCGGCCGCGGGCGGACGGCAGCAGCGCCGTCCGCGATCGCGCCGTCGCCGGGGGTGTGCTGGCGCGGGGCTCGACCGCCCCCTGCGTCATTCAGCGCGCCTCGGGCACGCGCGTCTCCGGGTCGCCGTCGATCGCCGCCGCCAGCCTGGGGACGAGCTCGGCGAGCGCATAGGGGATGCTCAGCGGGCTGCTGAACGACAGTGCTCCCGTGAGGTCGTCTTCGCCGTCGAGGTAGACGTCGCGGCCCTCCTTGACGGCGTTCAGGCGCTTGTACAGCGGGTTGTCGAGGACCTGCTCGCGGTCGGCCCTCGTCGGTCCGTACATGACGACGACGTCCTTGTCGATCTCGCGCAGCCGCTCGTTGCTGATGTCGACGAAGAAGCTGTCGCCGGCGCGCTTGTCGATCTCCGGGGCGGTCTTCAGGCCGAGCGCGCGCAGGAATCGCGGGCGCGGGTCGTCGCCGGCATAGGCGGCGAAGCCCTGGTAGAAGGCGGCGAACACGGCGCTTGCGCCGTCGAACTCCGGATGGTCCTCGCGGGCCTTGGCGAAGCTCGCCTCGAGCTCGGTGACGAGCTCCTCGGCGCGCTCGGAGCGACCCAGCGCGCGGCCCGTGATCCGCAGCTGGTCCTGCCACGGCATGCCGTAGTCGATCTGCGCGTCGGTCTGCGTGACGGTCGGCGCGAGCTTCGAGAGGCGCGTGTAGTCGGACCTCTTGATCCCCGAGTAGACGCCGAGGATGAGGTCGGGGCGCAGCGATGCGATCTGCTCGAAGTTCAGCTCCCCGGACGGCAGGACCTCGGGCTTCGCGTCGCCGAGCGCGTCCTGCGCCCAGGCCCAGGTCGCGTTCGGACGATCGCCGAACCAGTCGCGCACGCCGACCGGCGTGACGCCGAGGGCGAGCACGTAGTCGTGGTCGGTGTAGCCGATCGTGACGACGCGCTTGGGCTCGGCGGGAATCGTCGTCGTGCCGTACTTGTGGGCGATCGTGGCCGGGAAGGCGGCTTGATCGGCGGCGACGGCGCTCGGGGACGCGTCGTCGCCGGCGCTCCCGCAGGCGGCGAGCCCGACTGCGAGGACGGCGGCCGCGACGGCGGCGGCCAGCTGCCTGCGACGGTGAGGGCGGCGGGGCTGGGTGGCGAGCATCATTCTCCACGGTCGGCGCAGGCGTACACGGCGAGTTAGGGTACCCTAATGTGCAACGAGCACGGTGCCCGCCGCCCGTTGATCGCCTGCCTTCAGCCGTTCAACTGCCGCAGCAGCGCTTGTGCTTCTGCCCCGACCCACACGGGCAGGGGGCGTTGCGGCCCGGCTCGTCCGCGGCGCTCGTGCCCGACAGCGCGTCACCGAGCGCGGTGCGCAGGCCGTCCAGCTCGCCGGCGTCGAGCGCGAGCTCGACCTGCGGTCCGAAGCGCACGACCGCGCTGCCGCCCGACCTGCTGACGACCTCGAAGCCGCTCGAGGACGCGCGCCAGGCGAAGGGGGGCGCACCGATCCGCGCCCGCAGGTCGCGCGCGGCGTCGAGCGCCAGCGCATGGTTGTGCTGATCGAGCGCGCCGTCGTCCGCGACGTGGTCGAGCTCGACGACGACCGCGGGCGGCGTGCCGAAGGCGACGAGCGACAGCGCGTCGTTGACGGTCAGTCGCCGTGGGTGGCCGAGCGACCGCCAGGCCGCGAGGGCCCGCCGGCGATCGGCATCGTCGCCGCCGGCGTCCTGCGTGAAGCGGTAGGCGCGCTCCGCCGCCCCCGGAGCGGCCGGCGAGCGGCGCGCCGCGGCGGCCATCGCGAGGGCCGCGTAGATGCCCCCGGCGACTGGCGTCTCGTCCTCGCCGCGGGCCTGCAGGCCTGCGAGTGCCTGCATCCCGGCGGTGACGGCGATCTCGACGGCCTGGGCGGCGAGCGCGACGTGGGCGAGCCGGGTGAAGGCCGACGTCGTCCGTGCGTCCGTCGGCCCGACGGAGGCCGAGAACGCCTTGATCGCGTCCGTCAGGCAGCCGAGCTGGTCAGCCTCCGGTGCGCCCGTGCGGCGCAGCATGTCGGCGAGCCCCGACTGCGCCATCCCGGTCAGCACGCTTTCGTCGCCGTGCTTGGTGACCGCGCGGTGGACGATCGCGCGCAGCAGCGAGACCGCCTCGTCGCCCTGCCCGTCGGCGAGCAGCTCCAGTGCCCGAGCCTCAGCCGCCTCGATCGCCTCGGGACGCAGCTCCGCGAGATCGACGGTCATCGGGATGCTCCTGTCGGAGCGGTCGGGGCGCTACCCGGCGTGGGTACCGCAGCCGCCCCCGCCGCAGCAGCCCATCGAGGCCATCGCGGCACCGACATCGCGCTGGAAGTGTCGCTGGCCCGAGGCCATGTTCGGCGTCAGGAAGGTCGACAGGAGACGCTCGGTCTGCTCCGCGCCGCAGGTCGGGCACGGTGGTGACGGAGCATCGGAGCGAACGAGCTCTTCGAAGCGCACGTCGCAGGTGCTGCAGGAGTAGTCGTAGATCGGCACCGGATGATCGTGCCCCTCGGGCGCCGTCCTGTCAAGCAGCCGCCGCGCGGGCTTCTATAGTGAGCGGCGGAGCGTCCGCGCGGGCGGGCGCTGGGCGGATGTGCATTGTCCATCCGCGAGCCGAAGGATCGCCCGCGCAACTCACGGTCGTCGCGGGCGTTGTCATAGGCCCGTGAGACCGTCCGCACGCGCCGAGTGACGCAAGCTTCCCCGAACCGAAGGCCACGATGCACCCCCAGACCACCACGCGCTACACGCTGTACCTCGACATCCCGGAGCGCGACGCCGCGCTCGGGGAGGCCCGTGCGAACGCGCTGCTGCGCAGCGAGTTCGCGCTCGCCCTCAACGCGTCGTACCTCAGCGCCCTCAGCGACGGCGACATCGTCGTCGACGTGCAGGCGCGCGAGCGGCTACAGGAGCGCATCGCGCGCTACACGGTGCTGCTCGAGCTCGACGAGTCGATGCCCGAGCTGACCGACCAGCAGACGAGCGAGCTCCTGCGACGCGAGCTCCAGCGCGCGCTCAACGCGTCGCACTTCATCCGCATCGCCGACGACGACCTCCAGGTCGTGCTCGTCGCGCGCGAGCATGCCGACCGGCGCTTCGCGCTGCGCGCCGCCTAGCGGCTCACGACGGGTCGCTCTCGACGGCCTGGTAGGGCCGCGGGTCGGAGTCGTCGATCGAGACGATGCACGACGGCGGGCAGCCGAGCGGCAGCAGCAGCTGCTCGCCGGTCCACCACCAGGCCTCGACCTTGGCGATCATCGCGTCCGGCACGTCGAGCTCGAACACGACGCAGGCATCGGCGCCGAGCGTGATCGCTCGGTCGTAGGCGTAGTCGCGCGACAGCGCGATGTTCGGGGCGACGTACGAGCCCGGTCGCAGGCCCTCGGCGATGATCCCTTCGCGACAGTCGACGGTGGTCCCGTGGTAGACGATCATGGTCGGATCCGAGTGTACGTATCGCCGAGCGATGCTCCGCGTTGCTGGCGCGATCGCAGGCATCGCGCTTCGATAGCGTGCGCGCGGTGAGCGCCGTCGAACCGAAGCGAATCTCGATCGAGGAGGCCAGGCGGCTCGTGGGCGAGCGGCTCGTGCGCCTGCCCGGCGAGGAGATCGCGCTCGACGACGCGCTCGGCCGCGTGCTCGCGCAGGACGCGATCGTGCCGAGCGACCTGCCGCCGTTCGACTCGTCGGGCATGGACGGCTTCGCGGTCATCGCGACCGACACCGACGACGCTCCCGTCGCCCTGAAGATCGTCGGCGAGTCGCGCGCGGGCATGCTCGCGCAGGTGCCCGTCGAGCACGGGACGGCGATCCGGGTGTCGACCGGCGCCGTCGTGCCCCGCGGCGCCGACGCAGTCGTGCGCCAGGAGCTGACTGAGATCGAGGACGGCGCGGTGATCGTCAACGAGGAGGTCACGGCCGGCAACGACGTGCGCTACGCGGGCGAGGACATCCGCGCGGGCGAGATCATCCTGCACGCTGGCACGCTGCTCGGCTCGGCCGAGATCGGCGCGCTCGCCGCGGTGAACATCGCGCGGCCCGTCGTCGTGCGCCAGCCGCGGATCGCGCTCGTCAGCACGGGCGACGAGCTCGTCTCCCCGGGACCCGTGCTGCAGCCGGGCCAGATCCGCGACGCCAACGCGCCCGCGCTGACGGCCGCCGTCCGCGCGGCCGGGGCGCAGACCGTCACGAACGTACGCGTCGGCGACGACCGCGGCGCGACGGTCGCGACGCTCGAGGGCGCGATCGACGGCGCGGACATCGTCGCGACGGTCGGCGGCGTGTCGGTCGGCCCGCACGATCACGTCCGGCCCGCACTCGAGCAGCTCGGCGCCGAGCAGGTCTTCTGCCGCGTCAGCCTCAAGCCCGGCGGGCAGGTCTGCTTCTACGTCGCGCCCGACGGCACGCTCGCCTTCGCGCTGCCCGGCAACCCGGCGTCAGCGCTGACGGCCTTTCGCGTGCTCGTCGTGCCGGCGATCTACGGGATGCTCGGCCGCAGCCTGACGCTGCACACGGCGCGCGGCTTCGCGGAGACCGATCTGCCCGGCACGATCGGCCGCACCTCGGTCATCCGCTGCCACGCGGAGATGCACGACGACGGCTGGCACGTGACCCCCAACGGCGATCAGCGCTCGCACATCCTCACCTCGATGCTCGGCGTGCCGGTGATCGCGCTCGTTCCCGAGGACTGCGAGGTCCTGCGCGCGGGAGAGCCGGTCGACATCGAGTTCGTCGGGTAGTGAGCCGTCCACGAATGTCGCCCCTCTGACGGCAGCGCCGTGGCTCGCGTCCTCGTCCGGGGCTGCGGCGACATCGGCTCGGCCGTTGCCCACCTGCTGCTGGGCGACGGACACGAGGTCGTCATCAACGATGTCGCGCTGCCCGCCGCGCCGCGCCGCGGGATGGCCTTCGCCGACGCGGTCTTCGACGGTGCCTGCGAGCTGGCCGGCGTCCGCGCGCGGCGCGTCGGCGCGCTCGCCGAGCTGCGCCGGCCGCATCGTGACGAGGTGCTCGTCACGACCGAGGAGCTCGGCGACGTGGTCGCCGCGCTGCGGCCCGACGTCCTCGTCGACGCGCGCATGCGCAAGCGCGCGCAGCCCGGCGAGCAGCGTGGCCTCGCGCCGCTGACGATCGGCCTGGGGCCGAACTTCGTCGCCGGCGCGACCACCGACCTCGCGATCGAGACGCAATGGGGCGACGAGCTCGGCACGGTCGTGACGGACGGTCCGACGAAGCCGCTCGGCGGCGAGCCGCGCAGCTTCGAGGGACACGCGCGCGATCGCTTCGTCTACGCGCCGGCGGCGGGCGTCATGCGGACGCGCGCCGTGATCGCGCAGCGCGTCGCGGCGGGGGAGACGGTCGCGACGATCGGCGACGAGCCGCTGCTGGCGCCACTGGACGGCATCCTGCGCGGGCTCGTCCATGACGGGGTGCCCGTCGACGCCGGGGCCAAGGTGCTCGAGGTCGATCCGCGCGGCGATCTCTCGAAGGTGGTCGGGATCGGTCCGCGGCCGCGGCGCATCGCCGAGGGCGTCGCGGAGGCGATCGAGCTGGCGGCGCGCCGCTGACCCGGCGCCGGTCCGCCGGCAGCAGCCCGTGAGGTCGTCACCGATCGATCCTCCGTGACGATGCGCTCAAGCCGGCGGCCGCGCCCGGGTCGCAGCCAGGCGGCAGCTCAGCGGTCGACCGGCGCGAGACGCACGTCAAACGACGACCGGCGCGGTTCGAGGAGCCGCAGCATGCGCGCGCCCTCGCCGACGATCGCTTCGGCTTCGTCAGCAGCAAACGCATCGACGTGGTCGACGAGCAGCGTCGCGGCGTCACGCCCGGAACGCTCGATCCGCCACGTCGCACGGCCGACGCCGTCGACGAGCAGCGTGCCGCGGATCGCGTGCCCGCCCGATCCGAGCCGGCCGCGCTGCTCGGGCGAGAAGAAGCGCGCACGGTCGGCGTGCGAGAGCAGGACGTTGTCGTACTCGGGCAGGAAGCGCGGCGGCGCCGGCACGTCGGCGTCCGGTCGCGGCGCGTCGGGCAGGTCGAGCAGCTCGCGGCCGCGCTCGTCGGCGAACGTCCGCAGCCGCGGGCGCAGGCGGTCGACGACCGCGCGCATTCCGGTCAGTCGCGACCAGCTCGCGATGTCCGCCACCGTCGCCGGGCCGAACGCGCCGAGGTAGCGCAGCACGACGTCGTCGATCGACGGCGCGGGATCCAGCGGCCGGCCGAGCCAGGCCTCCGCCGTCGTCGACGTGACCTGCAGCGTCTTGCCCCAGACGCCGCGCGGCGGGACCTGGACGAAGGCCAGCAGGTTGCGACAGGCGTAGGCGAGCGCGGCCGCGTCGTGCTGCGGGAAGCGCTCGGCGAGCGCGGCGCGCAGCTGCGTGCCCGTCCGCGGCGCCTGCGCGAGCAAGGTGCGCGCGGACGCGAGCACGGGCTCCATGTCGACGCCGCGCAGCGGCGGCCCGTACTGCGGGTGGCGGCGCAGCTCGGCGTCGAGCACGGGCTGCATGAGCGGGCGCAGCGTCAGGCAGTCGTCGACGCTGACGAGGTGGATCGTCGCGCGCATGACGACGATCCGCACGACCGCGCGGTCGAGCAACAGGCGCGAGAGCTCCTCGGGCGCGAACCCGTCCAGGCGCGACCAGAGCCCGAGGTACGGGTCGTGCGGGATCTGCGCCTGCATGCCGACGAGCTGCTCGACCGTCGCGAGCACGCTCCCATCGGACCGCTCGAGCAGCAGCTGGCGAGCGAGCGTCGCCCGGTTCAGCGCGCGTGGGCTGAGGACGTCGGCGCTCACCGGTGCGGATCGTACGCCGGGCGGCGATCGGCGACACTGCGCGCGTGCGCAACATCGAGCGCAGGCGGCTCAGGCAGGCGGCCGACATCGCGGTCCCGCTCGTCGTCGCCCTGTTCCTCATGGCACTCGTCGAGGACGCGACCGGCCTGTCCGCCATCGAGACGCTGCTCGGGATGCTCGCCGGCGCGATCCAGGGCGCAGCGCTCTGGTGGCGTCGCTCGCATCCGCAGGTCGTCATGGCGATCGCGCTCGCCGGCGGCCTCGTCATCTGGGCGCTCGCGCCCGACGGCATGTTCCCGTTCGCCGGGCTCGTCGCGATCTTCGCGCTCGCCGCCGCCCGGCCGCCGCGCGTCTCGCTGCTCGCGCTCGCCGCGCTCGCCGCGCTGACGGCGCTGAACTACCTCACCGCCGCGCAGGACGATGCGACGTTCGTGATGATCTTCCCGGTCGTCGCCTGGGCGCTCGGGGAGGCCGCGCGCAGCCGCCGCGCGGCGATCGGCGAGGCGTCGCGCCGCGCGGTCGGCGAGGAGCAGGCGCGGATCGCGCGCGAGCTGCACGACGTCATCGCCCACAGCGTCTCGGTCATCGTCGTCCAGGCGGCTGCCGCCGACGACGTCTTCGACGAGCACCCCGACCAAGCTCGCCGCGCGCTGCGCTCGATCGAGGGCGCCGGGCGCGAGGCGCTCGTCGAGCTGCGCCGGCTGCTCGTCGCCGTGGGCTCCGACGGCGACGATGGCGATCCCCTGCGCCCGCACCCCGGCCTCGACCGGCTCGACGAGCTTGCCGGCTCGCTGCGCGCCGCCGGGCTCGACGTCGTCGTACGCGACGATCGCACCGCCGCGCCGACGCTCCCGGTGGGCGTCGACCTGTGCGCCTACCGGATCCTCCAGGAGGCGCTGACGAACACGCTGCGCCACGCCTCCGCGCGGCGCGTCGACGTGTCGGTGCGCGCCGCGGACGGCGTGCTCGAGCTCGAGATCCGCGACGACGGCCGTGGCGCGCCCGCCGGGCAGGCGAACGACAGCGGCCGCGGGATCACGGGGATGCGCGAGCGCGCGACGATGCTGGGCGGCACGTTCGAGGCCCGCTCGACGCCCGGCGGCGGCTTTCGCGTCCGTGCCCGCCTCCCGCTCGACGAATCCGGAGCGCGGCGATGATCCGCGTCGTGATCGCCGATGACCAGGAGCTCGTGCGCGGCGGCTTTCGGATGATCCTCGACGCGAAGCCCGACGTCGAGGTCGTCGGCGAGGCAGGAGACGGCGGCGAGGCGGTGGCGCTCGTCGCGCAGCTGGACCCCGACGTCGTCCTGATGGACGTGCGCATGCCCGAGGTCGACGGCCTCGAGGCGACGCGCCGGATCGTCGCCGCCGGCAGCGCGGCGCGCGTCATCGTGCTGACGACGTACGACATCGACGACTACGTCTACGCGGCGCTGCGCGCCGGGGCGAGCGGGTTCATGCTCAAGGACGTCCGCCCAGCCGAGCTCGTCGACGCGATCCACGTCGTCGCCCGCGGCGACGCGCTGCTCGCGCCGTCGGTCACGCGGCGGCTGATCGACCGCTTCGCCGACGCGCTGCCGGGCGCCGACGCGCCGCCGCCGCCCGACCTCGACGAGCTGACCGAGCGCGAGGTCGAGGTGCTGCGACTCGTCGCGCTCGCGCTGACGAACGCGGAGATCGCGCAGCGGCTCGTGCTCACCGAGGCGACGGTCAAGACGCACGTCTCCTCGGTGCTGCGCAAGCTCGGCCTGCGCGATCGCGTCCAGGCCGTCGTGCTCGCCTACGACGTCGGCCTGACGAAGCCGCGCTCCGCCTGAAGACGGAGCGCAAGACCATCCTCGCGCCCGATGCGCTCGGCGGCCGGCACGTCGATGATCTCACCATGAGCGACAACGCCGTCAACGACATGCCCAACCACCTCGCGAAGCTCCTCGCGCCGATCCTCGTCGTCGCCGCGATCGCCGTCGTGATCGTCCTCGATCCGCTCGGCGCGATCGCCGGCAGCATCGACTTCAGCTGGATGTCGCTGCCCGACATGCCGGGCTGGCTGCGCTTCATCGGCGACCTGCCCGGCCCCGGCCTGCTGCTCGTCATCGTCGCGCTCGTCGCGCTCGGCGAGCTCGGCCGGCGCAGCAGGGACGACGACGGGAGCGCGTCATGATCGAGGCACGCGAGCTGTCCAAGCGCTACGGCGGCGCGGTCGCCGTCGACGGGCTGACGTTCGACATCAAGCCCGGCGTCGTGACCGGCTTCCTCGGGCCCAACGGCGCCGGCAAGTCGACGACGCTGCGGATGATCCTCGGACTCGACCACCCGACCGCGGGATCGGTGACCGTCGCGGGGCGCGACTACCGCGATCTGCCGGCTCCGATGCGCGAGGTCGGCGCGCTGCTGGACGCAGGTGCCGTGCACGGCAAGCTCACCGCCCGCCAGCACCTGCGCTGGCTGGCACAGGCCGGTGGCCTGCCGCGGGCGCGCGTCGACGAGGTGCTCGATCTGGTCGGGCTCAGCGAGGTCGCCGGCCGCCGCGTCGGCGGCTTCTCGCTGGGGATGTCGCAGCGCCTGGGCATCGCCGCGGCGCTGCTCGGCGATCCGCCCACGCTGCTCTTCGACGAGCCGGTCAACGGCCTCGACCCGGAGGGGATCCACTGGATCCGAACCCTGATGCGGCGGCTCGCCGCGGAAGGCCGCACGGTCGTCGTCTCCAGCCACCTCATGAACGAGATGGAGGAGACCGCCGACCACGTCCTCGTGATCGGCCGCGGACGGTTGATCGCCGACACGAGCATGGCGCAGTTTCGCCAGCGCAGCGCGGGAGGCGACGTCCGTGTCGTGTCGCCCGACGCGGAGGCGCTTGCGAGGCTGGTCGACGATGCCGGCGGGACCGTCGTGGTCGACGGCGACGGCGCGCTGACGATCGTCGGTCTGCCGGCGGCACGGATCGGCGACCTCGCCGCCGAGCATCGCCTGCGCGTGCACGAGCTGACGCCGCGCAGCGCCAGCCTCGAGGCGGCGTTCATCGAGCTCACCCATGACAGCGTCGACTACCGGCCGGCGGTGCAGCGATGACCGCGTTCCCCGTCACGCTGCGCTCGGAGTGGACGAAGCTCGCCTCGCTGCGCGGCACCTGGATCAAGGTCGCTCTCGCGCTCGTGCTGGCGGTTGGCATGAGCGCCCTGATCGCGATCGTCATCGGCGCCACCTGGAATGACGCGAGCGCCGCCGACCGAGCGGCGTTCGATCCGGCCCGGGACGCGCTCTTCGGAGGCATCTTCAGCGCGATCGTCTTCGTCGTCCTCGGCGCGACGGCTGCGACGTCGGAGTACACCTCGGGCATGATCCGGCTGACGTTGACGGCGACGCCGCGGCGCGGCCGGGTGCTGGCGGCCAAGGCGGCGGTCGTCGCAGCGATCACGCTCGCCGCCGGGCTCCTCGCGAACGCGACGATGTTCCTCGTGGCGCAGGCGATCTTCGGCTCCTACGGTCTCCAGACCGCGAGCCTGACCGATGGCGACGCGCTGCGGATCGTGGTCGCCGACGGCCTGCTGGCGCCGGTGCTGGCGCTGATCGCGCTCGCGCTCGGATTCGCGCTGCGCAGCACCGCCGGCGCGGTGACGTCCGTCCTCGGGCTGATCTTCCTGCCGGGGATCTTCGGCACGCTGTTGCCGGCGTGGTGGCAGGACAACGTCCTGGACTACCTGCCGGGCGCGGCGGCCGAGGCGATCACGTCCGGTCACCTGGAGGGCGCGACGGCGACGATGGCGCCCGCGCTCGCGCTCGTCGTCCTGGCGGGCTGGCTGACCGTCTTCCTCGGCGGAGCCTTGGCCGCGCTGCAGACGCGCGACGCGTAGTGGTTGCGGTGTCGCGAGTCAGAAGCTCGGATGCATGCGAGCTCGAGCCTCGCGACGCTAGCGCCGATGCAGAAAGACGACGAGTCGGCGCCCGTCGCCGTCGCGGCGGCGCAGCTGCACCCGCTCGAGCCCGCCGAAGTTCGCCACGGTCGCGGTGTAGCCGCGGACGCTGCGCGGGCGCCCACCGGTCGCCCATGCCCGCGCGAGCCCGCGCGTCTGCAGGCAGGTGAGTCCCTTGCCGGCGCTGCGGGCGTCGCGCACGCGGCGCGCGGTCAGCGTGACGTCGCCGCAGCGACGGTCGCTGCGCGGCGCCGGGATCGCCTGCCAGTCGGGCGATTCGTCGGCGCCGGGGGAATGCGTCAGCCGGCGCACGTGACGGCCCGCCGCGGTCATCACGTGGATCTCGCCGTTGCTGTCGTCCGGACCACTCGTATAGGCGATCAGCCGGCCGTCGGGCGACCACGCCGGACCCTCGTCGTGGGCGGCGTTGCTCGTCAGCTGCCGCGGCGCGCTTCCGTCCGCGTTCATCACCCAGATCTCCATGTCGCCCTCGGGGTTGGCGCCGTCGACGTTGGCGGTGCTCTCGAACGCGATCCGCCTGCCGTCGGGCGACCACGCCGGGGCCGAGTCGAAGGCGCCGGGGACGTCGAACAGCGTCCGCGGCCGGCCTCCGTCGGCGTCGAGCGTGAAGATCCCCCGGTCGGTGTCGCCCGTCGGGGACATGATGCCCGTGTAGAGGACGCGGCGCATGTCCGGCGACCAGCTCGGATAGAGCGCCGGCTGCGCGGGGCTGAAGCGGAGCGCCGGCCGCTGGCCGAGCGGACCCATCTGCCAGATCGACGTCGTGCGGCTCGTCGGCCCGCTGCGGCGAAAGAGGATCCCGCGCCCGTTCGGCAGCCACGCCGGCTGGCTGGATGCCTGGCGCTCCGCGGTCGTCGTCAGCCGGCGATGCCCGGTTCCGTCGGCCGTCATCCGCGCGACCTCGAAGTTGATCTCCGAGTCGGGCTTGTCGATCGAGTAGACGATGTGCCGGCCGCCGGGCGACCAGGCCGGCTGGCGGTCGCGCCGCGGGTTGGTCGTCAGCTGCCGCACCCCGCTGCCGTCGGCGTTCATGCTGAAGATGTCGAAGCTGCGCGCCTGCGGGTCGGAGCGCACGCTGCTGAAGGCGATCCGCCCGTTGAAGACGTCGGCCGCGGCGACGGCGGGAGCGATGCAGAGGCCCGCCGCAGCGCACGCCAGCCCCGCGCGCCACGAGCGCGCACCCCGCCGAGGACCGATTCGCGAGCCCGTCATCGGGCATCACGATAGGTCGTGGCGTCGTCCGCTGCGCTTGCACAAGCGCACGTGCGGTCCGGACTTGAGGCATGATGGCGACGATGGCGTCCACGCCCGAGGAGCTGACCGAAGAGGAGCGTCGCCGACTGCGCCGTGCCGGTGAGCGTCTGCGAACCGCCTCCAAGGAGCTCGAGTCGCTCGTCGCCACCGAGCCGATCAAGAACCGCTGGACGCCCGAGCCCGCGCCCGCCGAGATCCTCGACGCCGCTCGCGGCGAGCTGAGGACGGCGTGGGACGAGCTGGTGCGTTGCTACGGCGAGCTGCTGGGCTGGGAGTCGCTCGCCTGACGCCGCGGCTCCGGCGGGTCGTCGGTGCCGTCCGTGCGCCACTGCCCGTCCGGGAGCGTGAGCGTCCCGCCGCAGACCCCGCAGGCGACGCCGTGCCGGATCCGGTCCGAGGCGTCGGCGCTGCTGATCGCAGCCCGGCAGCGTTCGCATCGCATCAACGTTCGTGACTGCGTAGGCATGCCGGCGCCCCCTCGTTTCCCCGGTACGAGTCATGGTCTGCGGGCACAACCCGCAGCCCGGCCCCATCCTACGGTCAGCTCGGCGACGACGTCGTCCCCAGCGGACCGGACGCCGTCGCGTCGCCGCCTGCCGCCTGCCTCAGGCGATCTTCAACGACGAGATGAACTCCGTGTAGGCCGTCGGCGGCGTCCGCACGTTGGCCTCGCCCACGACGAACTGCAGCTGGAAGATCCGCCCCTTGGCCGCGATCACGCGAGCGAAGACCGTGCCGGCGTTGCCGTTGGGGTCGCGCGCGTTCGTGATCCGCGCGTCGCGCGCCGGGAAGCCCTGATAGGTCGCCTGCCTCGTGTTCTGCAGCGTTCCCTTGACGCTCGCCGCCGCGCCCTTGACCGCTTCGTCGAGGTCGCTCTTCACGCCCTTCGGCACCGTCAGCACGCTCAGCGAGAACCCGTCCGACCCGCGCTCGGCGATGTACGCCGTGATCGGCACGGGGCCCGCGGAGGTCTGCGCGGTGATGACCTCCCGCTTCGGAGTACCGGGCATCGCGACGGTGAATCCCTCGCCCTCGAGGGTGGCGACCGACGGCTCGGCAGGCTCCTCGTCCTGCTCGCTGCCACAGGCGACGAGCATCGTGCCGGTCAGGCTGAGCACAACGAGCAGCAGCAGGATTCGGGGAATGCGCATACGGCACAGCCTGCCAGGAAACGGGGCGGCAGGTCGACCCAGCGCGAAGCGGTAGCGTGCGGCGGGTGCCAACCGTGGCCGTTGCAGGCGGCGAACTGCAGTACGAGCGCCGCGGCGCCGGGGAGCCCATGCTGCTCATCCAGGGCATGGGCGCGCACGGTGCCCACTGGGGCGAGCCGTTCCTCGCGAGCCTGCAGCGCGACTTCGAGCTGATCGTCTACGACCACCGCGGCGTCGGGGGCAGCGCCCCGCAGCAAGACGACGTCACGATCGCTGGCCTGGCGAGCGACGCGATCGCGATGCTCGACGCGCTCGACGTCCCCGCCGCTCACGTGCTCGGCGTCTCGATGGGCGGGATGGTGGCCCAGGAGCTCGCGCTGGCCGCGCCGCACCGCGTCAGGACGTTGACGCTCGGCTGCACCTCGTGCGGCGGAACGCAGTCCAAGGCGATTGCGCCGGAGGTCGTCCAGCGCCTGACGGCCGCCGTGCTGTCGCGCGATCGCGAGCGGATGCTGCGCACGGGCTTCGAGCTCGTCCTCTCGCGCGCCCACACCTCCGGCCCGGGACACTATGCCGCGTTCGAGGCGGCTGCCCGGCGGGCACCCGCCGGGATACCGGTCCTGCTCTCCCAGAAGGGCGCCGCCGACGCCCACGACACGTACGCCCGCCTGCGCGGCCTGCGGATCCCGACGCTCGTCATCCACGGAACGGCGGACGAGATCCTGGCGCCGATCAACGGAGAGCTCGTCGCGTCGCTGATCCCGGGTGCGCGCCTGGAGCTGCTCGACGGCGCTGGCCATCTGTTCTTCTGGGAGCAGCCCCAGCGGTCCGCCGAGCTCGTGCGGCGGTTCGCGCTGGCGACAGGGGTACCGTCCAGCCCATGACGCTGATCGAGGTACGCGAGCTCGGGCGGACGATCGCCTACTCGTTCGAGGACATGATGAAGTATCACGGCCCGGGTTCGCCGGGTGGCGTCGCCCACGCCTTCAAGGTCATGGAGCGCGCCTTCGCGCTGCTGACCGCGGACGGCGAGGTGCCGGCGCGGCGCGAGATCGTGCTGCGGACGTCGTTCGGGGGTCCCGGCGCGCGCGACGGCTTCGAGCTCGTGACGCGGGCGGTCAGCGGCGAGCGCTACACGGTCGATCGCTCGCTCGCGCGTCCCGAGCTCGGTCGCGAGCGCGAGCGCTTCGTGTTCGAGGTCAGCTACGGGGGGCGCTCGGTGACGCTCGTGCTGCGCGACGGCTACGTGCCACCCGAGTTCATCGACCTCGCGCGCAAGGATGGGCGCAGCGCAGCCGACGATGCGCGCTTGGACGAGCTGAAGGCCGAGATGGCCGAGCGGGTGATGGGAGCTGACGCTGCCGACGTATACGACAGGGCCGAGGCGTAGGCTTCCGGTATGCAGCTTCTGGCGGCTCTGGGTGACGCGCCGACTGCGGCGATCGCCGTCCTGGCGATCGTGCTCGGCATCCTGCTCGCGGCGCGTGGCTCACGCGGTGATCGTGGAGCCGGCGCGCAGACGCCGGCGCCGCTTCTGAGCGTGCCGGCCGCGGAGCCGCAGCCCGGGGCCGATCCGGGCTTCGTCGGTCCCGACGGCACGGTCGTCGGCCACGGCCCGATCCATCTGGCGGCGAGCCCCGCGGCCACCGAGGCCGAGGCGGCGCCTGCCCCGGCGCCGGACGAGGCAGCCGGCGATCCGCCGCCGGCCGCCCAGCCGGATCCAGCTGCGGCGCCGGAGGCAGCCACGGCGCCGGAGTCAGCCACGGCGCCGGAGTCAGCCACCGAGGACGTGCCGGTCGCCGAAGCGACGCCGGCTGCTGAAACGGCTCTGGCTGCCGAGGCCGAGCCGGTCGCCGACGAGGCCGAGCCGGACGCCGGCGAGGCCGAGCCGGACGCGGGCGCTGAGTCCGACGCAGGCGCCGAGCCGCCTCCGCCAGTCGAGCCGGCCTGGCGGATCGCCCAGGGATCGCTGGGCTCGATCCCCTTCAAGCAGGGCACGATCAAGCTTGGCGGACGGCCCGCCGGCAAGCCGCCGGCGGGATCCTGACGCTCCTGCGCTAGGCGGCTTCGCGCAGCCCGGCGAGCGCAGCCTCGCCCTCGAGGCTGCGCATCGCGGCCTCTTCGAGCTGGCGGGCGCGATCACGGGTGATGCTCAGCTCGCGGCTCGTCGCCTCGATCGACCGCTCGCGACCGTCACGCAGCCCATAGCGCAGCTCGACGACGCGGCGCTCCTCGCCGGTCAACCGCCCGAGGGCGTCGGCGACCGTGCGCTCGAGCTCGCTCGTCTGGGCCTCTTCGCTGGGGTCGGGACGGTCGCTGGCGATGAAGTCGCCGAGATTGCTGTCGCCGTCGTCGCCGATCGGCACGTCGAGGCTCGTGACGTGACGCCGCGCCTCGCGCAGGGCGAGGATGTCGGCGACCGTCATGTCGGCCGCGGCCGCGACCTCCTCGTCGGACGGATCGTGTGACAGCTTCGCCGTCAGGTCGCGCTCGACGCGGGCGAGCTTGCGCTCGCGCTGCTCGATGTGCGTCGGGAGGCGAATCGTCCGCGACGTGTTCGCGAGGCCGCGCTGGATGCTCTGACGGATCCACAGCGTGGCGTACGTCGAGAACTTGAAGCCCTTGCGCCAGTCGAACTTCTCGGCCGCGCGGATCAGTCCGAGCGTGCCCTCCTGGACGAGGTCGCCGAGCGGCAGGCCGAGGCCCTGGTACCGGCGCGCCTGCGAGACGACGAGGCGCAGGTTCGCATTGATCATGCGGTCCTTGGCGTCGACGTCGCCACGCTCGATGCGCTTGGCGAGCGCGATCTCCTCGGCTGCTGTGAGCAGCTCGTAGCGCGACGCCTGGTTGAGGAACGTCTGCAGCGAGTCGGCGGTCATCTCGGCCTGGGCGCGGGCGGTCTGCCGCGCGGACTCCTCGGCCGGCGTGCGGCGCTTGGGGCGCTTCGGGGGGGCGCTGTGTTCGCCACGTCGGCGCGCGCTCGTTGTCGTAGTCCTAGCCATGCGATCCCTTTCAGATGTGTCGGCGCGTCGTCGTTCGCGACTCATCCCACACGTCTGCTCGATTGCCACCGCAGCGGCGGCCCGTTCTGAACAATGGGAGAGGAGGCGGTCGCGCGAGTGGGGGGTGCCCACACGACGCCGCGCGGCATCGTATCAGATGATTGCGCGAGCAACAAATGCGGCGCGATACCATCCTCCGGTGCGTCCAATACCCGTTCTCGCCAGTCTATTCACTGCGCATGCGGGACGGACTCGCGGCCGCTCGGCGCTCGCCATGATCGTCACGCTCGCGGCGTCGGGCGCCGTGGCCGTCGCGGTCGCTGCCGCGCCCCGGTCGGCGACGCCGTCCGGTGTCGGCGCCGTCAAGCTCGGCAAGACCTATACGGCGCTGCGCGCGGGCGGGCATCTCGGCAAGCTCCGACCCGGTTGCGAGCTCGCGGGACCGGGCACGCGCTCGGCATCGCTGCGGGCGCCGCTGCGCGGATCGGTCGACCTCACGCGCCGCGCGCCGCGCAAGGTGGCGACGATCGTCATCCGTGGTGGCGCGGCCGCCCGCGGCGTGCGGATCGGCTCGACCTCCGCTGCGATCAGGAGGGCGTTCCCCGCGGCGCGGTTCGATCACAGCACCGACGCGACGTTCGCGATCACGCTCGTGCGCGTGCCCAGGCAGGGCGGCGGCAGGATCGAGTTCGCCGTCGACACGACGACGAAGCGGGTCACGCTGATCGGCATCCCGAGGATCCCGTTCTGCGAATGACGCGCGGGCTGCGGCGGGCCGCTCAGGCAGCGGTGCCGGCACGCGCGAGCACGCGCAGCGCGGCGACGCGGACGGCCTCGTCGAGCATCTGACCGTCGAGCGCCACGGCGCCGGCGCCGCCCTCCCGCTCCGCATCATCGAGCGCACCGATCACCGCGCGCGCGTGCTCGACCTCCTCGTCGGAGGGGGTGAACAGGGCGTTGAGCGCCGCGACCTGCGCCGGATGGATCGCCCACTTGCCGTCGAATCCCATCGCGCGGGCGCGTTGCGCGGCCGCGATGAAGCCCTCGTCGACGGCGATCCCCAGGTATGGCCCGTCGATCGCCGCGACGTCGTGCGTGCGCGCCGCGACGAGGACCGCGTCCTGGATCGCGCGCCACGAGTCCAGCTCGGCCCCGGCGCCTGCCGCCCGACCGAGCGACGCCGACAGATCGGCGTAGCCGAGGATCAGCGAGTCCAGGCGTGACGACGCGCCGGCGATCTCGTCGAGGCGAGCGATGCCGGCGGCGGTCTCGATCAGCGCCTGCACGCGCAGCGGACGGCGGCCGGTCCGAGCCGCGGCCTCGGCGCCGTCGAGCAGGCGGTCGACGAACGCCAGGTCGCCCGCGCTCTCGACCTTGGGCACGATGATCGACTCCGGGCCGGTCGTGGCCGAGGCGATCGCGACGATGTCGGCATGGCACCAGGGGGTGCGCGGCGCGTTGACCCGCACGCTCGCGCGCACGCCGTGCCACTGCGGCTCGCCGAGCGCCGCGAGGGTCGTCTCGCGCGCGTCGTCCTTCGCGGCGACGGCGACGGCGTCCTCGAGATCGACGATGACCTCGTCGGCGCCGCGCAGCGGCGCCTTGGCGAGCATCGACGCCGACGAGCCCGGAACGGACAGGCATGAGCGGCGCGCGGCGGAAGCGGGGATGACGGTCATCGCCCGCCAGGGTAATCGTCGCGCGCGCGTCGGCGCCTGCGGAGGTCGTGCGGTCGCGTTCAGCCGGGGCGGACCGACGCGATCGCCGGCAACCGCCAGGCGACGCGAAACCAGCTCGCACCGGCGTCGCTCGAGCCGAAGATCTCGCCCGAGGTCGCGCCGAAGTAGAGCTCCAGCGACGATCCCTCGCCGGTCGCCGCGAACGACTGGCGCAGGATCGAGAGGTAGGCGTCGTCCTGCGGCAGGCCTTCGTCACGCGGGATCCAGCTGGCGCCCGCGTCGCGCGTCTCGAAGACGACGACGCGCCCGTCGGTGACGCGGTCCTCGGTCGTGACGGGGATCACGTACGCGCTGTCGGGATCGGCCGGATCGAGCACGACGGGAAAGCCGAAGTCGTGCGGCAGGCCGGCGGCGATGCCGGTCCACGACCGGCCGGCGTCGTCGGAGCGGTAGACGCCGCCGTGGAACTGCAGGAACAGTCGCTCGGGCTGCAGCCGCGCGCGCTCGAGATGATGCACGCAGAGGTCGATCGCGTGTGCCCGCGTCTCCTCGGGCAGGTAGTCGGCGACGATCCCGGCGTTGCCGTGCGACCAGGTCAGACCGCCGTCCTCGGTCAGCCAGACGCCGGCCGCCGAGATCGCCAGCGCCAGGCGCTGCGGGTCGCCGGGCCAGGGCGCGATCGAGTGGACCGACAGGCCGCCCGAGTCACGCCGCCAGCGCGGCCGCGTCGGGTGCTCCCAGAGAGCCTTGTTGAGCGCCCAGGTCGCGCCGTCGTCGCGGCTCTCGAACAGCACGCCGGGGTCCCCGCCCGCATAGAGCAGCCCGGGGGCCTCGCCGGGCACGATCACCCAGATGCGCTTGAGCGCCTCCCTGCCGCCCTTCGGCAGCGCGACGCCGCGCGCAGGCTCCCACTCACCGGCCGGGTCTCCGTCGGTGTACCAGATGCGCGGACCCCAGAACGGTGAGGTGACGGCGGCGAACAGGCGTCCGCTGCGCGGGTCGCGCGTCGCGTAGTCGACGGGCTCGCCGACGAACGCACGCGTCGTGATCGCAAATCGCGACCCCGGCTCGCCGTCGAGCACGAAGAGACCCTTGCGGGTCCCGACGAGCAGCTCGATCATCAGGCCCGCGTCATCCGCCGGAGATCGCGGGCAGGATCTCGATGCGGTCGTCGGCGTCGATCGCCGTCTGCGGCTCGGCGGGCTCGCCGTTGACGAAGACGTTGATGTGCCGTCGCAGGACGCCGCGCTCGTCGAGGATCCAGCCCTCGAGGCCGGAATGATCGCGTTCGAGCTGCTGCAGGAGCTCGCTGACGGTGCCGGCCTCGATCTCGAGCTGGGGCACGCCGCCCGCGAGCTTCTCGAGCTGTCCCCGGAGTCGCACGGTCGCCATCGCGCAATCTTAGGTTCCCGCGCGTCGGAACGGCTCGTGCTCGGTCGCCGGCTACCGCTGGCGGTTGATCATGTGGTCCGCGGTGGACTCCAGGTAGCCCCACAGCTGCTCGCGTCGCGCTCCCGACAGCGGCGCCTCGTCGACGGCGACGCGCATGGCCCGCAGCCACGCGTCGCGCTCGGCCGGGCCGATGCCGAAGGGCGCGTGGCGCATGCGCAGGCGCGGATGGCCGCGCATGTCGGAGTAGGTCGTCGGGCCGCCCCAGTACTGGATCAGAAACAGCCGCAGACGCTCTTCGGCGGGACCGAGGTCGTCCTCCGGATACAGCGCGCGCAGCGTCTCGTCGGTGGCGACCTCCGCGTAGAAGCGAGCGACGAGGCGCCGGAACGTCGGCTCTCCGCCGACGGCCTCGTAGAAGCTCGGAGGCTGTGGGACGGGGCTTGGCGCGCGAGCCACCTCAGTCGCTGCCCCATGACGCCAGCAGGCCGGACTTCTCGGCCGCGCGAAGCTCGTTGAGGCCGCCGAGCGGCTCGCCGTCCACGACGATCTGCGGGTAGCGCTCCAGGCCGGTGACGCTCGTCAGCTCGGCCTGCAGCTCCGGATGCTCGCTGAGGTCGACCTCCTCGAAGGCGACGCCGCGCGTGCTGAGCAGCGACTTCGCGGCCCCGCAGTACGTGCAGGAGTCGGTCGAGAAGAGGACGACGCGGCTGGACATGGCATCAGTATGGCGGGCTACTCGTCGCCGGCCGGCTGCGGCGCGGGCTCGTCGCGATGCCAGACGACCTGCTGCGCGTACGGGATCTCGATCCCCTCGAGGTCGAAGGCCTCCTTCAGTCGCTGGCGCAGCTCGCGGCTCACGACGTACTGGTCCGAGGGCCGGGTCTTCACGACGAGCCGGATCACGATCGCGTTGGGCCCGAGCTGCTCGACGCCCCAGACCTGCGGCTCCTCGATGATGTCGTGGCGCTCCTGCCACAGTCCGTCGGCGACGCGCTTGATCGTCGACTTGGCCTGGTCGATGTCCGTGTCGTAGGAGACCTCGATGTCCAGCAGCGCGCGCGACCAGTGCTGACTCTTGTTGCCGACGCGGCGGATGTCGCCGTTGGGCACGTGCCAGACCGTGCCGTCGACGGAGCGCAGGCGCGTCGTGCGCAGCGAGACGGCCTCGACCGTGCCCGACGTCTGCTGGTCGAGGTCGACGATGTCGCCGACGCCGAACTGATCCTCGACGAGGATGAACAGGCCGGAGAGGAAGTCCTTGACGAGCGACTGGGCGCCGAAGCCGAGCGCCAGGCCGACGATGCCCGCGCCGGCGAGCAGCGGCGCGAGGTTGAGCCCGAACTCGCCGAGGATGAGAAAGCCCGCGATCGTGAAGATCACGACGGTCGAGACGCTGCGCAGCACGCTCGTCAGCGCCGTGATGCGCTGCTCGGCGCGCAGGCTCGTCTCGGTCGTCTCCAGCAGGGCGGCGGGCGTGCGGCGGCGGATCGAGCCGAGACGCTCGCGGACGGCGCCGGAGTGCAGGGTGTGCAGGGTGCGGTTGATCCCCCGGCCGACGAGCCGGTTGATGATCAGGGCGACGACGAAGATCACGACGACCGTCAGCGTCATGCCGAGCAGGTTGTCCGACAGCTCGGCGAGCGAGCGGTCGCCGGTGCGGTCGAGCACCTCGCGACAGAAGAACCCGGGCTCCTCGCCACAGACGTCTCGCAGACGGTCCGAAGTCGCCGCTGAGAGCGGTATCAGCACAGCCCGCGACACGCTAGCAATCGCTGCACGCCGATCTTCGCATCCCGTTAACAACGCCATCTAGACTCAGCCGATGGCCGTCGCCGTCGCCCGCGAGCTGTCCGGACGCGCTCGCCTGGGGCGGCGCACGAAGCTCATCGTCAAGACGCTTGCCTCTGGCGACATCGCGATCCTCGATCACCGCGACCTCGATCGCGTCTCCGCGGAGGATCTCATCGCGGCGGGCGTGCAGGCGGTGCTGAACTGCAGCCCGTCGTCGACGGGCGCCTATCCGAACATGGGTCCGCTGCTGCTCGTGCAGGCCGGGATCCATCTCGTCGACCTGCCCGACGACACGCTCTTCAAGAAATGCAAGGACGGCGACGAGATCACGGTCCGCGGCGGATCGGTCGCGCGCGGCGAGAAGGTGCTGGTGACCGGCGAGGTGCGCGAGCCCGCCGCCGTCCGCGCCGCCACCGACGAGCGCCGTCACGAGATCGGCGATGCGCTGGAGGCCTTCGCGCGCAACACGATCGAGCACATGCTCGAGGAGCGCGAGCTGCTGTCGGGACGCATCGAGCTGCCGCGCTTCGACACCGACTTTCGCGATCGCCCGGCGCTGATCGTCGTGCGCGGCGTCGATCATCAGAAGGACCTGCGCATGCTGCGGCCGTACATCCGCGACGTCCGCCCGCGGATCATCGCCGTCGACGGCGGCGCCAACGCGCTGCTGGAGGAGGGCTTCAAGCCCGACATGATCGTCGGCGACATGGACTCCGCGAGCGAGGCCGCGCTGCGCTGCGGCGCCGAGCTGATCGTCCACGCCTACCCCGACGGCCGCGCCCCCGGACGCGAGCACCTCGAGTCGCTCGGCCTGCCCTTCAAGCTCGTCCCGGCGCCCGGGACGAGCCAGGACGTCGCGATGATCATCGCCGCCGAGAAGGGCGCCGAGCTGATCGTCTCGGTCGGCTCGCAGTTCAACCTCGTCGAGTTCCTCGACAAGAACCGTCGCGGGATGGCCTCGACGTTCCTCACGCGCCTGCGGCTCGGCGAGATCCTCGTCGATGCCAAGGGCGTCAGCCGGCTGTACCGTCCGCTGCCCGGCCGCCGGCCACTCGTCGTGGTCGCGCTCGCCGGGCTGCTGTGCCTGCTGGCTATCGTCGTGCTGACGCCCGCCCTGCGCGACCTCGCCGACCTGATGTGGCTCAAGGTCGAGGTCGTGCTCGGGCTGCAGTGATCTTCTGAATGTTCGACTTTCGCTACCACGCGCTGTCCTTGGCAGCCGTCTTCATCGCGCTCGTCGTCGGGCTGCTGCTCGGGGTCGCGATCGGCGACCGGGAGCTCGTGTCCTCCGCGCGCGAGGACCTGCGCGACTCGCTGCGCGCCGACGTCCGCAACGCCGACCGCGAGCGTGACGAGGCACGGTCGCGCGTCCGCGAGCTGGAGCGGTTCGCCGACGCCGCCTATCCGATCCTCACGGGCGGCGAGCTGCGCGGCCTGCGGATCGGCCTCGTCCTGCTCGGCGACGACGACGACGCGCCGGACATCATCCGCGAGGCGCTCGAGCCGACGGGCGCCAACCTGTCGCTCGTCGCCGTCGTCCGCGAGGAGATCGATCTCGAGGCGCTCGCGGAGCGCTCCCGCGGGACGCGCTACGTGGCGCTGCAGCGCGATCCCTCGCTGCTGGACGACCTCGGTCGTCGGATCGGCGTCCAGATGGTCGACGGCGGGCGGCTCGTCGGCCAGTTGCGCAACGCGCTGCTGCAGTCCTTCAGCGGCGGCTTCGGCAACCTCGACGGCGTGATCGTGCTGCGTCCCTCCGAGGAGCCCGAGGAGGAGGCGGCGGCCGAGCGGCTCGACGCGCTGCAGGACGGCATCGCGCGCGGTCTCGCGCAGACCGGCGTGAAGGTCGTCGGCGCCGAGCGGCGCGACAGCGACCCGTCGCACATCGGCTGGTTCCGCGACCGCGACCTGTCGACGGTCGACAACCTCGACGAGCCGGCCGGCCGCGCCGCGCTCGTCTTCGTGCTCGCGGGAGCGCAGGGCTCGTTCGGACGCGGCGACGATGCGCAGGCGCTGTTGCCGCCGCTCGGCGGGCGGCCTCGGTGACGCCGATCGTCCGCGCGGCTCGCTAGGTTCACGTACCGGTGCAAGCCCTGCCGTTCGTCTTCTCGTTGCTGGTCGCCGTGGCGCTCACGCCGCTGGTGCTCAAGCGACTCTCCGAAGCGGGCCTGACGCGGGAGAACTACCGCGGGCGCCTGCTGCCGGTCCCGCTGGGCATCGTGATCGTGCCGGTCGCGCTGATCGCGCTGATCCCGCTGATGGCGCTCGCGCGGCTGGCCGACCTCGACGTCTATCCGGACAACCTCGGCTTCGCGATCATCTTCGTGCCCGGCGTCGCGCTGCTGGGCCTGCTCGACGACCTGCTGTCGGGCTCCTCGCGCGGTTGGCGCGGCCATGGCAAGGACGTGCTGACGGGCGGCTTCTCGACCGGCGCGCTGAAGGCGGTCGGCACGCTCGGGCTGGCGCTGCTCGTCGCCTCGTCGCTGCCCGGGTCGGACGCCGACTTCCTGCTGGCGACCGCTGTGCTCGTGCTCGCCACGAACACGTTCAACCTGCTCGACCTGCGGCCGGGCCGCAGCGCCAAGACGCTCGTCCTGCTCGGCATCGGCCTGACGGCCAGCACGCAGAACACGGAGGCGCTGGCCGGCCTCGGGCTGTTCCTCGCGCCGGTGCTCGTCGCGGGCTTCTTCGATCTGCGCGAGCGGGCGATGCTCGGCGATGCCGGCTCCAACGCGATCGGCGCGATCGCCGGCCTGTGGATCGTGCTGACGCTCGACCCGAGCGAGCAGCTGATCGCGCTCGGCATCCTGCTGGCGGTGAATCTTTTCGGGGAATTTCGGTCAATCTCGAAGGTCATCGAGAAGCTGCCGGGCCTGCGGCACCTAGACTCGCTGGGACGGCCCCGATGACCCCTTCCGCACAGCCCCAGCGCAGGTCTCGCTTCATCTTCATCACGGGTGGCGTCGTCTCGTCGCTCGGCAAGGGCATCGCCGCCGCGTCGATCGGGCGCCTGCTCGTGGCCCGCGGGCTGACGGTCGGCCTGCAGAAGTTCGACCCGTACATCAACGTCGATCCGGGCACGATGTCGCCCTACCAGCACGGCGAGGTGTTCGTCACCGAGGACGGCGCCGAGACCGACCTCGACCTCGGCCACTACGAGCGCTACACGGACTCCAACACGTCGCGCGCCTCGAACGTCACGGCGGGCGGCGTCTACAACACCGTCATCCGCCGCGAGCGGCGCGGCGACTACCTCGGCGGCACCGTGCAGGTCGTCCCGCACATCACCGACGAGATCAAGCAGCGCGTGAAGCTGCTCGCCGAGACGCAGGACGCCGACATCGTCATCACCGAGATCGGCGGCACGGTCGGCGACATCGAGTCGCTGCCGTTCCTCGAGGCGATCCGCCAGTTCCCCGTCGACGTCGGCCGGCGCGACTGCATGTTCATCCATCTGACGCTCGTGCCGTACATCGGCCACGCGGGGGAGCTGAAGACGAAGCCGACGCAGCACTCGGTCAACGAGCTGCGGCGGATCGGCATCCAGCCCGACATGCTGCTCGCCCGCTCGGAGTCCGAGCTCGGCGCCGACATCCGCAAGAAGATCGCGCTCTTCGCATCGCTGCCGGTCGAGGCCGTCGTCAGCGCGAAGGACGTCGACAACATCTACAAGGTGCCGCTCTGGTTCGCCGACGAGGGCGTCGACGACCTGATCTGCGACCACTTCGGGATCGAGGCGCCGCAACCCGACCTGGCGGTCTGGGCGGAGTTCACGCGCCGCGCGAGCGCGGCGACCGACACGGTGAAGATCGCGCTCGTCGGCAAGTACGTCGCGCTGCAGGACGCGTACCTCTCGGTCTCCGAGGCGCTGCGCCACTCGGGCTTCCACCACGACTGCCGCGTCGAGATCGACTGGGTCGACTCGGAGGCGCTGACGAGCGAGGCCGCCGCACGCGAGCGGCTCGGCGGCGCCGACGGCATCCTCATCCCGGGCGGCTTCGGCGGGCGCGGGATCGAGGGCAAGATCCGCGCCGCCCGCGTCGCGCGCGAGCAGCGCATCCCGTACCTCGGCGTCTGCCTGGGGATGCAGGTCGCCGTGATGGAGTTCGGGCGCCACGTCGCCGGCATGGACGGCGCGAACTCGACCGAGTTCGACCCCGAGACGCCGCATCCCGTGATCGACCTGCTGCCCGAGCAGAAGGAGGTCACCGACCTCGGCGGCACGATGCGGCTGGGCGCCGACCCGGTGAAGATCCACGCCGGCACCCGCGCCCGCGAGCTCTACGGCGAGGCGGTCATCTACGAGCGCCACCGTCACCGCTACGAGGTCAACCTCTTCCTGCGCAAGCGCCTCGAGGCGGCCGGCCTGATCGTCAGCGGCACGTCGCCCGACGAGCGCCTCGTCGAGATGATCGAGCTCGACGACCACCCGTTCTTCGTCGCCTCGCAGTTCCATCCGGAGTTCAAGTCGCGCCCCGAGCGCCCGGCGCCGCTGTTTCGCGACTTCGTCGGCGCGGCGCTCGAGCGCACGCGCGAGCAGGCCGACGTGCAGGACGAGATCCGCGTCTCGCGCTCGTAGCGCGCCGCCCGGCGCTGGTGGCCGGGGGGGGCTCGGCGGGCGACGCGTGCTGCTGGGCGCAGCGCGCGCAGGGCGCAGGCCGGGCGGCTACTCAGGCGCGGCACGTGGGCCTTGTCGATGCGCTCGTGGACCCTCGCGGAATCCCTGCCAGGAGCTGGAACGACGCGGCTCCTGACCCGCTGCTTTCCGCCAGCGGTCGCTCAGCGCGCGAGTCGGTCGGCATTGCCCGGAGCTACGCGAAGCGCCATGGGATGTCGATATGTCCCTGCCGCGCGCGGCGTCGCGTCTCCTCGAACGATAGTCCAAAAGGTCCGGCAGACGTTACATAACTGTACCTAAACATGTCTATGGTGGTTCCTATGACCACTCCTGATCGAGTCCGGGCGGAACCCGGACAGCGCCTGCCCGAGCTGCTGCGGGACATGCGCGAGAACAACGAGATGAGCGCCCGGCAGATCGCCGAGCTCGCTGGTATCGCCCACTCGCACCTCGGGCGCCTCCAGCGCGGGGAGACCGTGCCGAACGAGCGCACGATTCGCCGCCTCACCGACGCCCTCAACTACAACCCCGAGGCGGTCCTGATCGTCGCCGGCCACACGACCGGTGACGACGCGCGTCGCGTCCTTGCTGAGATCGTCGACTCCGAGCAGACCACGACGTTCGTCATGTGGGACGAGCTGATCGGCTACACCCACGAGCAAGCCGAGACGCTCCTGAAAGACCCCGACGCGACCGATGAGCAGTTGGTCGACCTCGCATACGAACTCGCGCTATGGGGATTGGGCCCGCGCGAGCGAAAGGCCGAACGCGATCTGATCGCCGACGCCGACCAGATCCTCTCGTTCTGGTCGAGGCTGGCCGAGCAAGACGACAAGGACCGTATCGTCGCTTTCGCACGACGCGTGCTGGAGCTCCGCGAACTTGAGCGCGAGGTCATCTTGACCGCCACGGCGGCCACTCCGACCGTAGCGGCCTTGTCTGCCGAGGACCTCAAGCGCCGCGGCTTTGAGGGGTTCATCCCGCTCGCTCGGGTTCGCGAGAACGCATCGTTGCTGCCCAAGCAGCCTGGCGTCTACGTGGTGCTGCGCGCCACCGACGCTGCGCCCGCGTTCTTGGAGCGTAGCGTCGGCGGCCCCTACCGCGACGAGCTGCCGGCGTCCATCGACGAACTCGCCGCTCGGTGGACCGACGAGACCCCGCTGGTCTACATCGGGAAGTCTGACCGCCCCTTGTCCAAGCGCGTCCGCGAACTGGCTCGCTACGGCGCCGGCCACAAGGAGGCCCACGTTGGAGGTCGGTACATGTGGCAGCTCGCCGACCATGCGGACCTGCTCGTCGCCTGGATCATCACCGACCAGCCCGTCAGCCTCGAGGCCGAGTTGATCGCCGAGTTCGAGCATGCGCGCGGCCGGCTTCCGTTCGCGAACATCCAGCGCCCGAAGGGCGCCCAGCGATGAGCACGTTCGTGCTGATGTTCAGCCGGCACGCGCTCGACCGCGCCGTCGAGCGCGTCTGGCCGGGATGTGACCGAGACGGGGCGCTCGCCCATCTCACGGGTCTCGCCGCGCATCTTACGTCCTCCAAGGCTCCGCCGGCATGGCTGCAGGACGGCCCGCGCGACGCGCCGGACGGCTACCCGCTCGTAGGTGACGACATCGCCTTCGTCCTGCGACAGCACATCGACGGCTCCTACGTCGCCGTCACTTGCCTCACCCGTCGATGGAACCGCAAAGCGCGCTCACGCCGTCAACCGACGCCCACGAACCGCGGCCGCACGGCCCGGTCCTGACCGCCGCAACCGACGGCGAGGCTGCCCGCCTTCTTCGTCGGGTTCGCGGTCCCACCGAGGGGTCGATGCAGCGCGACGGCGGTCGACGGGCCACACTCGTTCAGGCACTCGACCCCAGAAGTGCCTAGATCGCCGGTAATCCCCGGCAATCCGCGGCAATATCGGCGCCGATCCGAGATCCATCACGTTCCGAAAAGCCCTGCAAGTCGGCCGCTTTCGACACTCCAGCGGTTCGGTTTGTGGTCCAGGCGGTCGCGGGTCCAAGTCCCGTCGCTCACCCCTCACGGAACGTGCTGCAATCGCCGGATTCCGCCGATGGCTGAATCCGCGCTGATCGCGGCGAATCGGGGCACAATGCAGGCACTAGTGCCTTTATTCCGGCGGATTGGCGTGGATGCGCGGGGATTCGCGCGGATTTCGGCTGTTCCCGGCGCGTCGGCGATCCCCGGTCTCGGGACCGAATGGCGGGTCTTGCGAGGCGCATGGCTCATGTCGAGCGTATGAGGGTGTAGCTCGGGGAGGTCTGCTCGAGGCGGTGCGTTGCGGCGAGGGTGTCGGTCTCCTCACGTGGATCGGGGGTCCCGCTCGCCTGGCCTCAGGGACCCAACTAACGAGTGTGCGGAGGACCTTGACGCGGGACTGTCAGTCAGGCGTGCGGGTGAGCTCGGCGAGGAGCGCTCCGACGCGCCGCTCGATCTCGTCGCGGATCAGCCGTACGGCCTCGATGCCCTGCCCCTCGGGGTCGGGGAGGTCCCAGTCGAGGTAGCGGACGCCCGGGACGTACGGGCAGGCGTCGCCGCAGCCCATCGTCACGACGAGGTCGGCGCGCTCGGCGAGATGGCGGGTGAGTGGCTGCGGGCGGCGCGTGCTGAGGTCGATGTCCAGCTCGCGCATGGCCGCGACGACCTCGGGGTGGACCCAGCCGTCGGGGTCGGCGACGCTGCCGGCTGACGCGGCGGTGTGCTCGTCGGGGGCGTCGCGTTCGAACAGGGCCTGGCTCATCTGGGAGCGTCCTGCGTTGTGCAGGCAGACGAACAGGATGTGGCTCATGTGGCGGTCGCCTCCTTGGGCGTCTCGGCGCGGATGAACTGGTAGGCGGCGGCGCCGAGTGCGCAGCCGGCGAGGGGGCCGGCGATCCAGATCCAGAAGTCGTCCCAGGCGCCGGAGGCGAGGGCGGGGCCGAAGGAGCGGGCGGGGTTCATCGAGGCGCCGGACACTGCGCCGCCGACGAGGATGTTAAGCGTGACGGTGCCGCCGATGGCGATGGCGGCCGCGGCGCCGCTCGCGCGTGTGTCGGTCGCGACGGCGATGATGACGAACATGAGCAGTGCGGAGAGGACGGTTTCGGTGGCGAGCGCGGAGCTGACCTGGACGTTGATGGCGTTGGCGCCGAGGTTGCCCGGGGCGTCGGGCCAGATGGCGCGCAGGATGCCGCCGGCGGTGGCGGCTCCGGCGAGCTGGGCGCCGATGTAGGTGGTGGCTTCGCGGCGGGGGAAGTGTCGCGTCAGCGTGAATGCGACGGTGACCGCCGGGTTGATGTGGGCGCCGGAGAGGTGCCCGGTGGCGTAGATGAGGGCCATGATGGCGAGGCCGGAGACGGCGGCGTGGCCCGGCAGCCCGAGCGACGCGCTGCCCGACGCGTCGGCGGCGACGGCGCCGCCGACGCAGAAGACGAGCGCGATGGCCGCGAGGAACTCGCTCGCCGCTCGGCGGGTGAGCGGCGGCCGGTCAGGCATCGGCCGCCGGGCCTGGGGGTCGCTCGGCGTCGTTGCGCCTGGGCCGCGCACCGCGCCTTGGCCTCAGGACAGCCATGAGCGGAGGTCGTCCAGGGCCTCGGGGTTGATCGAGTAGTAGGCCCATCGGCCGCGCCGGTCGACGACGATGAGGCCGGCGTCGACGAGCTTGGCGAGGTGGTGGCTGAGCGTCGGCTGCGAGACGTCGAACAGCGGCTGGAGATCGCATTGGCACACCTCCGCCGGCTGGCGGCGCAGCAGCTCGACCAGCTGCAGCCGGACCGGGTCGGCGAGGGCCTTGGCGGTGTCGGCGCGTCGCTGGGCGGTGGCCGCGTCGAGGGGGAGCGCCAACGATCCGTCGCTGGAGCACTGCTGGCGCAGGAGCTGGTCGGCCTGGGCGAGCGCCCTGCGTCGCTCACCGGGCGAGGCGGCGGCGAGCGCTTCGGCGAGGTCGACGGGCGTGGACTGCGGCACGCGCCCATCCTCACAAAATCATTGACACACGTCAATGTGTCGATGTCGTGGCCCGGGCGCCAGGTGGTTGGCCACAGTGCCGCTGGCGCGGGTCAGGGTCTGGGAGCGGCGATGGGATCCGGGGCCGCGACGGTCGTGTCCCCGGGGGTGGTCCGTCCGGCGCGGATGAGGATGGTGGCGCCAACGGCCGCGCTGATGATCGAGCCGGCGAAGACGCCGAGCTTGGCGGTGTCGACGACGGCCGGGGCGTCGTAGGCGAGTTGGGTGATGAACAGCGAGACGGTGAAGCCGATCCCGGCGACCGCGGCGAGGCCCCACACGTGGACGGTGCGCACGGTGTCGGGGATCGTCCCGACGCCGCGGTGGACGAGCAGGAAGATGGTGCCGGCGATTCCGAGGAGCTTGCCGAGGACGAGGCCGAGGGCGATGCCCCAGGCGATGGGGCTGGTCGCGGCGTCGGAGAGCATCTCGGAGTCGATCGCGATGCCGGCATTGGCCAGCGCGAACAGCGGCACGACGAATCCGACGGTGAACGGGTGCAGGCGGTGGACGAGCAGCTCGAGGACCGGTCGGCCGGCGACGGGACGGGCCGGGGTGAGGAGGCCGACGGTGACGCCGGCGATCGTCGCGTGGACGCCGGACTCGAGCATCGCTACCCACACGGCGATCCCGATCGGCACGTACGCGACGATCGGCCGCACCCCGGCCACGCGCATCCCGACGATCGTGGCGAGGCCGACGAGGACGGCGGCCAGCCACGCCGGGGAGAGCCCGGAGCTGTAGAAGAGCGCGATGATCGCGATCGCGATGACGTCATCGACGATCGCGACCGTGAGGAGCAGCAGCTTCAGGGCCGCGGGCACCCAGCGGCTGAGAAGCGCCAGGACCCCGACCGCAAACGCGATATCGGTCGCGGCGGGAATCGCCCAGCCGCGGGTCGCCTCGCCATCGCCCAACGTGCCGGTCACCACGAGGAAGACCACGGCGGGCACCGCCACGCCGCCGACGGCGCCGAGCACGGGGACGACCGCCGCACGGCGGTCGGTGAGCTCGCCGACGACGAGTTCGCGCTTGACCTCCAAGGCCACGACGAAGAAGAACAGGACCATGAGCCCGTCGTTGACCCAGTGGCGCAGGTCCTCGGTGATCGCCGCTGGCCCCGCGCCGATCGTCAGCTCCGTCGTCCACAGCGCCTCGTAGCCGTCGCCGACGTTTGCCCAGACGACCGCGACGACCGCCGCCACGAGCAGGATCGCGCCACCAACGGTCTCGTTGCGGATGAACTCCAACGCCGCCCCGAGCCCCCGCCGCACGCGCCAGCGGTGGCCGGGCCCGGGCGGTGCCGGGTCAGCCAAGGAATCGGCGGGCGACGGCGTGGACGAAGTCGGAGCGGGTGACGACGCCGCGGACGCCGTCGCGATCCACGACCGGGAGGATCAGGCCCGGGTGGTGCAGGAACGTCTCAGCGATCTGAAGGTCCGAGCACCCCGGCCCCGCCCCGACGTCCTCCGGGTTCATGTACGCGGCGACCGGCTCCGCGCGGCAGCTCTGGTCGAGGGCGAGGGGGTGCTGCGGGTCGCGCGGCACGAACGCGGCGCCCGAGAGCAGATCGACCCAGCCGGGAAGCATCGCCGCGAGGCACTCGCGCTCGCCGAACGTCCCCACGGACCGGTCGTTCGCGTCGACCACGGCCACCGCCGGCAGCCCACTCGCCACGAGCACCCGCACCGCATGCTCGACGCAGTCCGAGACATCGATCGTCGGCGCATCGCGCACAACGAGATCCCCGACCGACACGGCTATCACGCACGCCCCAGACAGGACGGACAACGTCGAACGGATGGGCCTTGACCGGCAACAGCGACGGTCGGGGCGAGACGCGACAGGGATACCAGGAAGCCTCCACGAAAGGGGTCGACGAACAGATCGCCGACCAGGCTTCCCGGCACACCGCCAACGAGGCTAGCATGCTCCGACGGTCACTTCGGGTTGACGGCGTCACTCCTGTCTGCGGTGACCGTCTTCTCGCGGCGCCCTCATCGTGAGGACTTGGTCAGGCCCGTCGTACTCGGAGGACGCACGCCGGGCTTGCTAGGAGGGGCGGCGTTTGCGGCTGGCGGGTGCGCTCAGGCGTGCGTGGGGCACGCGCGTGGCTTGCGGCCGGGCGGATGGGCGTTGCCACTCGTGGGCGCCGGGCTCGCACCACAGCGTTTGCGCCTCGACGCCGGCTGATGGTTCGGTCTTCGCCGCCGCAGGCTTCGTCGTGGCCGCGCCGCTCACCCGACGTTCCCGCGGAACGCGAAGCGCGCGATGCCTCCGAGGGGTGGTTGGACGACCCGATCGGGAGCAGCCGCGCGACGTATCGCAGTACCGCAGCCGGGGGACGCAGAAGAGAGCGCATGCGCCGCAATGTACCCGTGGTCGCCGCGCGGCGAACGACTGGTCCCGCGCTCTGCCGGCGGGAGGCGGCGGTGTGGCTGAGCCGCGGTCAGTACGGGGTCGGGTGTTGGGCGAGGACGTCATCGATCCGTGAGACGGCGGCGATCCAGTCGCGTGCGTTGGGGTCGACGAGGCGGGCGAGGTCGAGCATCGCGTCGCGGTGGCGTGCGATCGGCCGGCGGATGATCGTCTCGTGGTGCGCGAGGCGGTTGCGGAACGGGAGGAGATGGGACATCAGTGCGGCGATCTCGCGGCGGGTGCCGGTGCCGTGGGGGAAGGCCCGGTGCAGGTGGGAGACTCAGAGGGGTTCGTACCTCTTGTCGAAGAGCGCGCGCCAGAATCCGAATGACAGGCCCGCGACGACGCGGCCGCGGGTGGGGATGTGGTGCTCGCGGGTGATCCTCCCGATGGTCTCGCGTACGCGCGCAAGAGCGGTGGGTGGAGGATCGAGGCGTCCTCGAGCCATGTCGTGCGCGGCGCGGCGGAGGGGTCCAGCGGCGTGAACTGCGCGTCGATGGCGTTGCGCACGAGCACCTCGACGTGGTGCAGGGTCTCGAACATCGCGGCCGAGATCCGGGAGTTCCATACGTAGAGCTGGACGGCGGTCTTGTGATCGCCGCCGGCCTGGGCCAGGTACGGGGTGAAGCGGGGGTCGGTGATCCATCGGGTCGCGTCGGTCGGCTTCACGATCGGTCGATTATCCGTGCGCGCGGCGCTACAATGACTGGTGTATGCCCCAGGTAAGGCTCTCCCGTTTCGGCGGTGATCCCCCTGGGGCTCCGTTGTTCCCGGGCCCCGGTGAGCAGAGGCGGCGGCGTCGGCGAACCGCCGTGCCCCAACGGTCTCCCGGCGCACGGGAGGACAAGGGGTTCAATGTGCCTGGGCGGTCGCGTCGGGTGTGCGGCGGATGCGGGCGACGAGTTGGCCGACGCGGGCGCGGGTGAGTCCGAGGGCGCGCGCGACCCGTGCTTGGGTCCAGTGGTCGTCGAGGGCGGCGCCGACGAGCCGGTCGCGTTCCTGACGGCGTTTCTCGCTGGTGGCCTCGGCGCACTCGAGCGCGCTGAGCGCGGCGCAGTTCCTCGCAGCGCTGCGACGTCGACCGCTGGCGCGCCGAGCAGCGGCTCGATGACGTCGCCGGGCGCGTGGCGCGTGATGCGCGCGTAGCTGTCTCCGCGCGGCTCGCGATGCGCATGTACCTCGTCGTCGTCGACGTCCACGATCCAGTACTCCCGCACGCCGGCGCGCGCGTAGATCGACGCCTTGCGCGTGGCTGCTGTACGCGACCTCGACAACGAGCAGCGCGCTGTCGGGCAACTGGTCGCGGGGGAGCGACTCGATCGCCATGAGATCGGGCACCACGAAACCGCTGCCGTCGTCGATGAGGAACGTGTCCCGCACGCGGACGCGGTACGCGCCCCGCGCAGCCAGCACGAAGTGCTTGGTGAGCCATTCGACGGCTCCACCGTGCTGCGGTCCGGACGGGCTCATCTCGAACAGGACCCCGTCGATGAGCTCGAGGCGGGCCTCCGGGGAGAGGATGCCGGCGGCGACCATCGCCTCGACGTCCTCGAGCGAGAAGCGGCGTGGAGCGACGGTCTGTGACGCCACGACGTCGTCAGCCTACCGTCAGGGATCGTGTGCTCATACCTCTACAGGGGCCGGGGCACCCGAAGTTCGCCCCCTCGTCGCGCCCGTCAGACTGCACCCCGATGCGACCCGCCTCCGACGTCGAGCGCCGCCGCCTGAACGAGACGTTCGCGCGCCTGTGCGCGATCCCGAGCCCGTTCGGCTCCGAGCGCGCCTGCGCCGAGGCGGTCGCGCGCGAGCTGCGCGCGATCGGACTCGACGTCGAGGAGGACGGCGCGGCGCTCGAGGCGGGTGCCGAGTGCGGCAACCTGCTCGCCCGCATCCCGGGCCGCGGCCAGCGCACGATCCTGCTCTGCGCCCACCTCGACACGGTGCCCGAGCCCGGCGTCATCGAGCCGGTCGTACGCGACGGCGGCTGGGTCAGCGCCGGCGACACGATCCTCGGCGCCGACAACAAGGCGGCCGTCGCGGTGCTGCTCGAGCTCGCGCGGCGCTGCGCGATCGAAGGCTCTCCGGTCGGCCTCGAGCTGCTGTTCACCGTCAGCGAGGAGAACGCGCTCGCCGGCGCGAAGGCGTTCGACGTCGGCTCGCTGCGCAGCGACTGGGGCTACGTCTTCGATCACGCGTCGCCGATCGGCGAGATCATCGTCGCGTCGCCGACCTACTACCGCTTCGAGGCCGACTTCCGGGGCGCGCCGGCGCACGCCGGCATCCGCCCGCAGGACGGGCGCAGCGCGATCGAGGCCGCGGCGCGGGCGATCGGCGCGATGGCGCTGGGGCGGATCGACGAGCAGACGACAGCCAACGTCGGCTCGATCGAGGGCGGTCAGCGCGGCGCCACGAACATCGTCGCGGGCCGCTGCAGGATCGTCGGGGAGGTGCGCTCGCTGGACCCCGCCGATGCCGACGCCACCGTCGCCGAGATCATCGGCCAGATCCACGATGCCGCCAACACGCCGGCCTGCTTCTGCGACGTCGACGTCGTCACGCAGCGCCTGTTCGAGGGCTACAGCCACGCGCCGAGCGCGCCCGCCGTGCTCGCCGCCGAGGAGGCGCTGCGCGCCTGCGGCTACGCGCCGGCGCGGCGCTCGACGGGCGGGGGGTCGGACGCCAACGCGTTCGAGGCGGCGGGCCTTCCGTGCACGAACCTCGCCAACGGCACGGAGCGCAACCACGAGCCCGGCGAGCGCGTCAGCATCGGCGCGCTCGAGGGCATGCTCGACGTCGCCTACGCGCTGCTGGACGCATGCTCCGCCTGAGGCGCGCGACGGTCCTCGTCGCGGGCCCGCAGGACGCGGTCGAGCAGCGCCTGTCGGTCGAGGTCGGCGGCGAGCGGCGCACGGCGATCGCCGACGTCGGGCTCGTCGGTCCGGCCCAGCCGGGCGACGAGCTGATCGTCAACGTCGAGGCCGTAGAGCTCGGGCTGGGCTCGGGCGGCGCGGACATCGTCCACGTCAACCTCACGCGCGGCCTCGACGGTGACGGGACGCCGGGGGCGCATGTGATGAAGCTCAACTACACGAGCCTGCAGCACGCCGTGCTGCCCGTGGAGGAGGGCGCCGCGGACGCCATCCCGCCCGCGCCCGCGCTCCCCCTGCGCGCGCCGACCGCCGTGCTCGCGCTGCACGGCCAGCTCGCGCCGCTGGCATGGGCGTTCGCGCAGGCGACCGGCGGGGGCGGCCGGCTCGGCTACGTGCAGACCGCCGGCGGCGCGCTGCCGGGCGGGCACTCCTGCGTCGTGCACGAGCTGCGCGAGTCCGGCCGGCTGGCCGGGCACCTGACCGCCGGGCCGGCCTTCGGAGGGGCCGACGGCGAGGCGATCACGACCGCCGCCGCCCTGCATCACGGGCTCGCCGAGCGCGGCTGGGACGCTGCCGTCGTGGGTCCCGGACCGGGCATCCTCGGCTCCGGCTCGGCGCTCGGCCACGGCGGTCTGCAGGCACTCGACAGCGCGCACACCGCGCTCGCGCTGGGCAGCCCGACGCTGCTCGTCGCGCGGATGTCCTCGACCGACGGTCGCCCACGCCACCGCGGGCTCAGCCACCACACGCGCACCGTGCTCGACCTGCTGCTCGCGCCGGTCGTGGTGGCGCTCCCCGCGGGCGAGCGACCCGCTGACGCGCGCCATGACTGGCGCGTGCTGGTGACCGATCTCGACGGGTACGCGGCGACCGGGCTGCCGACACGATCGATGGGCCGCGACGACCCGCTGTTCTTCGCCGCCGCGCTCGCCGCCGGCGACGTCCTGGCACGGATGACATGAGCCAGGACAAGCCGATCGAGCCACTGGGCGCAGACACCGTCTTCGCGGGCAGCCAGTTCAGCGTGCGCGTCGAGCGCCTGCGCCATCATGACGGGGAGGAGGTGCAGCGCGAGGTCGTGCGACGCGTCGATGCCTCCGCGATCGTCGCCTACGACGAGACGCACCTGTGGCTCGTGCGCCAGCCGCGCGAGGCCTTGCTTCGCTACACGCTCGAGATCCCGGCCGGCAAGATCGACGCGGGCGAGTCGCCGTTGCAGTCCGCCCGGCGCGAGCTCGCCGAGGAGATCGGTCGCGAGGCCGAGCACTGGCAGCTCGTGCGCTCCTTCGAGGCCTCGAGCGGCTACAGCGACGAGGTCGTCCATGTCTTCGCCGCGACCGGTCTGCGTCGCAGCGACACCGAGCCCGACCCGGGCGAGCGGATCGAGGTCGTCCGCTGGCCGCTCGCCGACCTCGACGCCGCGCTGGCGGCGACGAGCGACGCGAAGACCGTCATCGGGCTGCAGTGGCTGCGCGCCACGATCGGCTGACGGCGCGGTCGTCGCCGCACGCCGCGTTGCAGCGGAATGGACGGCGTGCGAGGCGGCGAATCTCGTCTTCATGGCCGTCGCTCGGAGCGTTCCGGAAACCCGCCCGTTCGAGCATCACGTGCTCGACTTCCTCGCCTACCTCGAGTTCGAGCGCGGCCTGTCGCGCAACACGCTCGAGGCCTACCGCTCCGATCTGCTGCAGTTCGGGCACTTCCTCGTGCGCGAGGAGCTCGATGCGACAAGCGTCGGCCACGCCGAGCTCGCGAGGTTTCTGTCCGAGCTGAGCACGGGCGGCCCGCAGCGCCCGCCGGTCGCGCCGGCGACGATCCAGCGCAAGACCGCATGTCTGCGTTCGTTCTACCGTCATCTGCGCCGTGAGGAGGTCATCGACCACGACCCGACGGCCGAGCTGCGCTCGCCGCGCAAGAGCCAGAAGCTGCCGCAGGTGCTCAGCCGCGACGAGGTCGCCAAGCTGCTGACGGCACCGCACGGCGATGCGCCCGCCGCGCTGCGCGACCGCGCGATGCTCGAGCTGATGTACGCCTGCGGCCTGCGTGCCAGCGAAGCCGTCGACCTGACGGTCGGCAGCGTCGACCTGCGCGCCGGCGTCGTCCGCGCGCACGGCAAGGGATCCAAGGAGCGCCTGATCCCGGTCGGCCGCCAGGCGGTGATCGCCGCCCGCGCCTACCTCGAGCACGGCCGGCCGAAGCTCGTCGGCCTACGCGACGAGCGCCACCTGTTCGTCAACCATCGCGGCACCGGCCTGACGCGCCAGGGCCTCTACAAGATCGTCCAGCGCCATGCCGCCAGTGCCGGCCTCGCCGGGCGCATGAGCCCGCACACGCTGCGCCACACGTTCGCCACGCACCTGCTCGCCGGCGGCTGCGACCTGCGCTCGCTGCAGGAGATGCTCGGCCACGCCGACGTCGCGACGACCCAGATCTACACGCACCTCTCCGCCGATCGGCTCAAGGACGTCTACTTCCGGGCGCACCCGCGCGCCGGCCTGGGCTCGGCGGACGCGCGCGCTTGAGAGGATGACGGGGTGCGACGCGCCCCGCTCCCACTCGTCGTCGTGCTCGTCGTGCTGCTGGCCGGCTGCGGCAACGACCGCACCCCGGTGACGAACCTCGGCGTGATCCCCGCGCCGAAGGCCTTCCGCGACGCGATCTTCGCCGACGAGGGCATCCGCTTCCGCGCGCCGACGAACTGGCGCATCATCCCCGGCCAGGCACCGCAGGTGGCGACCGTCGCGATCGGCAACGCCCAGGTCGGCATCTGGCGCTATCCGCGCAGCGAGCCGCTGCCCGAGACGCGTTCGCAGCTCGACGCCGCGCGCCAGGCGCTCGTCGCCCAGATCGAGAGCCGCGACCCGACGTTCAAGCTCACGTCGACGCGGCTGGTGATCAAGCCGGGGCTGCGCGCGGTCGAGGTCGTCGGGACCGGCACGAACCTGACGAACGCGTCCGTCCAGCGCGAGATGCGCTCGCTGCACGCCTACGGGCATGGCGCCGAGGTCGTGATGGACGCGTTCGCTCCGCCGCGGGACTTCGCGCGCGTCGACGAGCAGAGCTTCGCGCCGATGGCGCGTTCGCTGCAGCTGCGCGCGCCGTCCGGGCGCTGAGCGAGCGAGGGCTCCCCGCCATGCCCGAGCTGCCCGAGGTCGAGACGATCCGCCGCCGCCTCGCGCCGCTCGTCGCGGGACGCAGGCTGCGCACGCTCGAGGTGCTCGACGCGAAATGGTGCCAGCCGCTGCATCCCGACGAGCTCGCTGCCGCGCTGCAGGGCCGCGTCGTCGAGCGCCTCGAGCGGCGTGGCAAGTACCTCATCTGGGAGGCGCACGACGAGGTCTACCTGCTGATGCACCTGCGCATGACCGGCACGGTCCTCTACGACGCCGCGCCGGACACGCGGTACGTGCGCGTGCGGCTGGCGCTCGACGACGGCCACGTGCTGAGCTTCTGCGATCCGCGCCGCTTCGGCACCGGCGAGCTCGCGCTCGGCGAGCCGGCGCTGGAGGCGTTCCTCGACGCGCGCCTCGGCGTCGAGCCGCTCGGGCCGGACTTCACGACCGAGCACCTGTACCTGCAGACGCGCAAGCGCCGCACGCCGATCAAGGCGCTGCTGCTCGACCAGCGGCGCGTCGCCGGGGTCGGCAACATCTACGCCAACGAGGCGCTCTTCCGGGCTCGCATCCATCCGCTGCGCAGCGCCGGCGCGCTCAAGCGCGGCCAGGTCGCCGCGCTGCGCGACGCGGTCGTCGCCTCGCTGCAGGCCGGCCTCGGCGCCGGCGGCGCGTCGATCGACGACTTCCGCCACCCCGACGGCGTCAAGGGCGCCTTTCAGGACGAGTTTCTCGTCCACGCCCGCGAGGGCGAGCCGTGCTCGGTCTGCGGCACCCCGGTGCGCAAGTTCGTCGCCGCGGGGCGGGGGACCTACGCCTGCGAGTCGTGCCAGACGCGGCCGCGGGTCCGACGCCGTCGCTGAAGCGGCGAACGGCGCTCAGTCAGCGACGAGATCGGCGAGCATGCCCGACGCGTCGGCGGCGGCCGTATCGTCGTAGCCGCCGACGAGGATGCCGCCGACCGTGACCTGCGGCAACGTCGTCATGCCGGTCTTCTCCGCGAGCGCGACGACGCCCTCGGGGTCGCCGGCGAGGCTGACCTCGCGGAACGCGATCTCACGCGCCTTGAGCAGCATCTTGACCCGCGTGCAGAAGCCGCAGGGTTCGGTCGTGTAGACGATGACCTCGCGCATGACTTCAGAAAGTATAGTGCCTTGCGCGGGGGCCGCCGAGAGGCCTCAGTCGACGAGCAGGTCGGCGAGCATGCCGGCCTGATCGGCGGCGAGCGTCTCCTGATAGCCGCCGAGCAGCAGGCTGCCGACGAAGACCTGGGGCAGCGACTTCACGCCGGTGCGCCGCACGAGCTGATCGTAGGCGTCCGTGCCTTCCTCCACCATGACCTTCTCGTATGGGATCTCGCGCACGTTGAGCAGGTTCTCGACCGAGTGGCACAGCGTGCAGATCTCGTCGCTGTACACCGTGACCGGGCGCATCGTCAGTCGACCAGCAGGTCGTCGAGCATGCCGTTGACCGCGGCCGCCTGGACCTCCTGCGCGCTCCCGAGCGGGATCACGCCGATGAACGCCTGCGGCAGCTTCATCGAGCCGGCACGCGTGCCGAGCTCGTGGTGTTCGGGCGAGTCGAGCTTGATCAGCGTCTCCTCGTACGGGATCTCGCGCTCCTCGAGGAGCTCCTTCAGCGAGGCGCTGAACCCGCAGCCCTCTTTCGTGTAGATCTGCATGGTTCTCATGACCAGGAAAGTCTAGTGACCCACCGATGACCGGCGCCCTGAAGACCGAGGCCGTCGTGATCCGCTCGCTGCGCTACGGAGAGGCCGACCGGATCCTGCATCTCTACACGCCCCACCGCGGCCGGATCGCCGCGATCGCGAAGGGCGTGCGGCGCTCCAAGAGCCGCTTCGGCGGGCGCCTGGAGCCCTACTTCCGCCTGCACATGGTGCTCTACCAAGGACGCAGCGAGCTGCTGACGGTGACGAGCGCCGACACGATCACCGGCTACCCGCGCCTGCGCGAGGACGGTGCCGCGATCGACAGCGCGGCGCGGGCCTGCGACGCGGTCGCGCGCATGTTCGAGACGGCCGACCCGCATCCTGGCGTGTTCGCGCTGCTGTGCAACGAGCTGGCGCTGCTCGACGCCGGCGCGGGCGGGCCGCGGACGCACGCCACGCATGCCAACCAGCTCGCCTTCCGTCTGAAGCTGCTGCTCGCCGCCGGCCTCGCGCCGCAGCTCGCCGGCTGCGCGTCGTGCGGCGAGGCCGACCATCTCGTCGCGTTCTCCGGGGCCGCCGGGGGCGTCGTCTGCAGCGCCTGCGAAGCCGGCGGCTTCGCGCTCGGCGAGGCGGCGCACGCGTTCATGACGGGGGCGCTGGGCCGCGCGCTGGCCGACGTCCCGGAGGCCGACGAGCTCGCCCTGCGCCAGGCCGAGCGCGCGATCTCCGAGACGGTCGAGCACCATGGCCATATTCGCCTGCGGGCGGCGTCCGCGAGGTAGCATCGCGCGGCATGGGCATCACTCGAGTCGGTCGCGCCTGGGTGTACGACTTCGCCGACGGCTCCAAGGAGATGCGCGACCTGCTCGGCGGCAAGGGCGCGAACGTCGCCGAGATGACGCGCATCCTCGGCGCGGACCGCGTCCCGGCGGGCTTCACGATCACGACGGAGGCATGCGTCGCCTACATCGAGGGCGGCCAGTCCGTGCCCGAGGGGATGGACGACGAGGTCGATGCGGCGCTCGCCCGCCTGGAGGCCGCGACCGGCAAGACGCTCGGCGACCCCGACGATCCGCTGCTCGTGTCCGTGCGCTCGGGCGCGCGCGAGTCGATGCCCGGCATGCTCGACACGGTGCTCAACCTCGGCCTCAACGACGACTCGGTCGACGGGCTTGCCGAGCGGACGGGCAACGAGCGGTTCGCCTGGGACTCCTACCGGCGCTTCGTGCAGATGTTCGGCAACGTCGTGCGCAACATCGCCGGCGAGCGCTTCGAGCAGCGGATCCAGGTCGCCAAGGAGCGCCACGGCGCGACGCTCGACACCGATCTCGACATCGCAGCGCTGACGGAGCTGACGGCGGACTTCCGCGACATCTTCGAGACCGAGACCGGCGAGGAGTTCCCCCAGGAGCCGCGCGACCAGCTCGAGCAGGCGATCCGCGCGGTCTTCGACTCCTGGAGCGGCGATCGCGCGATCGCCTACCGGCGCATCAACCGCATCCCCGACGACTGGGGCACCGCCGTCAACGTCCAGCAGATGGTCTTCGGCAACAAGGGCGCCACGTCGGGCTCGGGCGTCGCCTTCAGCCGCGACGAGGTCGACGGCTCACCCGAGCCGTCCGGCGACTTCCTCGTCAACGCACAGGGCGAGGACGTCGTCTCGGGCGTGCGCAACACGCAGGACATCGCCGACCTGCGCGACGTCATGCCCGACGCGCACGCGACGCTGATGGAGATCCTGCGCACGCTCGAGGCGCACTACAAGGACATGCAGGACACGGAGTTCACGATCGAGGAGGGGCGCCTGTACATGCTGCAGACGCGCAACGCCAAGCGGCCCGCCCAGGCCGCCGTGCGCTTCGCCTGCGACGTCGTCGACGAGGGCCTGCTGACGAAGGCCGAGGCGATCGCGACGATCGACTGCGAGAAGCTCGACGCGCTGCTGCACCCGACGTTCGACCCGACCGTCGACTATGCCGTGCTCGCCAAGGGCGTCGCCGCCTCGCCCGGCGCCGCGAAGGGCGAGATCGTCTTCAGCGCGGCCGAGGCGGTCGCCGCGGCAGCCGGCGGGCGCGACGTGATCCTCGTGCGCCCGTTCACCGAGGCCGAGGACGTCGCCGGCTTCTACGCCGCGCGCGGGATCCTGACCGCCGAGGGCGGCAAGGCCAGCCACGCGGCGCTCGTCGCGCGCGGCATGGGGCGCCCCGCGGTGACCGGCGCGAGCGCGCTCGACATCGACCTCGACAAGCACGAGCTGCGCGTCGGCGAGACGCTGCTGCGCGAGGGCGACCGGATCTCGATCGAGGGCACGACGGGGCAGGTCACGATCGACGACGTGCCGCTCGTCGAGCCCGAGATGACGGCGTACTTCCAGCGCGTCCTGGCGTGGTGCGACGAGCTGCGCACGCTCGGCATCCGCGCGAACGCCGACACGCCCGAGGATGCGCGCAAGGCGCGCGCGTTCGGCGCCGGGGGGATCGGGCTGTGCCGCACCGAGCACATGTTCATGGCGGCCGATCGCCAGCCGAAGATGCGCGAGATGATCCTCGCCGACACGACGGCGGATCGCGTCGCGGCGCTCGCCGAGCTGCTGCCGCTGCAGCAGCAGGACTTCGAGCAGCTGCTCGAGGCGATGGACGGGCTGCCGGTGACGATCCGCCTGCTCGACCCGCCGCTGCACGAGTTCCTGCCGCCCGACGAGGACGACCCCCGCGCGCACGCGCTGCGCGAGGTCAACCCGATGCTCGGCACGCGCGGCTGCCGGCTGGCGATCCTGCACCCCGAGATCTACGAGATGCAGGTGCGCGCGATCATGCGCGCCCAGTGCGCCGTGACGGAGCGTCTCGGCCACCCACCGCGGCTGGAGGTCATGGTCCCGCTGATCGACTACGAGCGCGAGCTCGAGATCATCGAGGAGCTGATCTTCCGCGTCGCCCGCGAGGAGGGCGTCGCGCGCGAGCACTACCTCGTCGGCACGATGATCGAGCTGCCGCGGGCCTGCTTCTTGGCCGACACGATCGCGACCCACGCCGACTTCTTCTCGTTCGGCACGAACGACCTCACGCAGACCGCGCTCGGCTTCAGCCGTGACGACATCGAGGGCCGGATCATGGCGCCGTACATCGAGAGCAAGATCTTCGACCGCTCGCCGTTCGAGACGATCGACGCGCCCGGCGTCGGACAGCTCGTGCGGATGGGGGCCTGGCTCGGGCGCAAGGCGAAGCTCGAGCTGAAGCTCGGCATCTGCGGCGAGCACGGCGGCGACCCGGACTCGATCGACTTCTTCCACAACTCGGGCCTGGACTACGTCTCCTGCTCGCCGTTCCGGGTGCCGGTCGCGCGCGTCGCCGCCGCTCAGGCGGCGATCCGCCGCGGCGACGACGGCGGTTGGTGACCGTCGCGGCGCGTGGCTAGCGCCCGCCCGCGTTCTGTACGAGGAGGGCGATCTGGACGCGGTTGTCGACGCCGAGCTTGTCGAGCAGGCGCGAGACGTGTGCCTTGACGGTCGGCACGGAGAGGTGCAACGCGGCGGCGATCTCTGCGTTGGCCTGACCGCGGCCCACGGCGAGGGCGACGTCGCGCTCGCGTGGGCTGAGCGTCGCCATGCGCTCGCGCGCGTCGTCGGTGCGAGCGCCGGCGTCGGAATCACCGGCGACGAGCGCGATGAGCCGGCGCGTGACGGTGGGGGAGAGCATGCCGTCACCGGCATGGACGAGCTCGATCGCGCGAACGATCTCGGCCGGCGCGGTGTCCTTCAGCAGGAAGCCGGACGCGCCCGCCTGCAGCGCGCGCAGGACGAGCTCGTCGGCGTCGAAGGTCGTCAGGACGAGAACGGCGGGCGGGTCGGGCTGCTCAGCCAGCAGGCGGGTCGCGGCGATGCCGTCCAGCAGGGGCATGCGGATGTCCATGAGCACGACGTCGGGACGGTGGAGGTCGACGGCGCCGAGGACCTCGCGGCCGTCGGTGGCCTCGGCGACGACCTCGAGGCTCCTCGCGCCGGCGAGCATCATCCGCAGGCCGGAGCGTACGAGCGCGTCGTCGTCGACGAGCAGGACGCGGATCATCGCGGCAGCCGGGCGCGCAGGACGAACGCGCCGTCGGCGTCGACGCCGTGCTCGAGCTCGCCGCCGGCGAGCGACACGCGCTCGGCGAGGCCGATCAGGCCGGTGCCGGCGCCGGGCAGCGGGGCGCCCGGCCCGGCCACGGCGACCGGCGCGAGGCTGCGGACCTCGACGTGCAGCGCGCTGTCGCCAGACGCATGGACGGTGAGCATCACGGCCGCTCCGGGCGCGTGCTTGCGCGCGTTCGTCAGTCCCTCCTGAACGATCCGGTAGGCGGTGCGGCCGGTGGCGGTGGGCGGCGTCGCGCCGCCCAGCTCGATCCGTGCGGCAAGCCGCATCCCGGCCGCTCGCGACTCCTCGACGAGAGTGGCGACATCGGCGAGCGTCGGCTGGGGCGGCTGGGTGAATGCGTCGTCGTCGCCGCCCTCGTCGCGCAGCACGCCGATCACCTCGCGCAGCTCGTCGAGTGCCGATCGCGCGCTCTCGCGGATGACGCCGGCAGCCTCGGCGATCTCCTCGGCCGGTGCGTCGGGGTGGAACTCGAGCGCGCCGGCATGGACGGACAGCAGCGAGAGACGGTGGGCGAGCACGTCGTGCATCTCGCGCGCGATCCGCCGCCGCTCGGCCGCGCGCGCCTCGTCACCGGCGCGGTCGGCCTGCGCGCGCAGCGATCGCACGAGCTCGCGCCGCGCGCGCACGAACAGCCCCCAGCCGATCAGGACGCCGACCATCAGCAGGCAGGCCCCGGCCTCGACCCAGTAGCTGTCGTCGGGCGAATAGAGCAGCGTACTCGTGAAGCACCAGACGATCACGAGGCCGGCGACGACGGCCAGATCACGACTGCGAGCCCGGATCGCCGCGTTGAAGGTCGCGACGAGGATCAGGCCCGAGAACGTGACGATCAGGATCCCGGCCGCCGCGACGCAGATGGCGAGCGCGGCCGGATGGCTGCGCCGCCAGCGCAGCGCGACGAGCGCCGCGAGCCCGACGACGATCGCCACGACGCGCAGCCAGGGCGGGTGCAGCTCCCAGCTGTCCACGAGGGCGATGACGCCGCCCGCGAACGCGACGACGTACATCACCGCGTCGACGACGCGGTCGCGGCGTCCGCGCTGCTCGTCGGGGGCGTCGATCACGACGCCGGGCAGCGCGGAGCGCGTCCAGCCGGACAGCCGATCGGTGAAGCGCGCTGTCGCCCAGGGTGTCATCGCGTACGGCGAAAGGCTAGGCGAGTCCCTCGGCCGCGACCCCCTACCAACGTCTCTGGTTGCCACCGTCGCAGGGCTCGGCGAGCGTAGCCCGGAGACCGTGGCCGGGCGCTCGGTCAGCCGCGAGCCTGCCGGCATGATCGAAACCCACGCACTCACCAAGCAGCTCGGCGGGCGCACCGTCGTCTCGAACGTCACGTTCCGCTGCGAGCCGGGCACCGTGACGGGATTCCTCGGCCCCAACGGCGCCGGCAAGACCACCACGATGCGGATGCTCGTCGGCCTCTCCGAGCCCGACGGCGGCACCGCGACGATCCTCGGCGGCCCGTACCGCGACCTGCCGAACCCCGGCCGCCGCGTCGGCATCCTGCTCGACGCGTCGGCGCAGCACAGCGGGCGCCGCGGCCGCGAGGCGCTCGCCGTCTCCGCCCAGATGATGGGCGTGCCGGCACGCCGCGTCGACGAGCTGCTCGCGCTCGTCGGGCTCGACGAGGCGGCGGCCCGCAAGCGCGTCGGCCAGTACTCGCTCGGCATGCGCCAGCGGCTCGGCTTCGCCCATGCACTGCTCGGCGATCCCGAGGTCCTGATCCTCGACGAGCCGGCCAACGGCCTCGACCCGGAGGGCATGCGCTGGATGCGCGGCCTGCTGCGCGGATTCGCCGACCGCGGCGGCACCGTGCTGCTCTCCTCGCACCTGCTGGCCGAGGTCGAGGCCGTCGCCGACCGCATGATGATCATCGGCGGCGGGCGGATCCGGGCGCAGGGAACCCGGGCCGAGCTGCTCACGGAGTCGGGCACGATCGTCGAGGCGAACGACCTCGTCGCGCTCGACGCCGTGCTGCGGCGAGCCGGCCTGACGGCGCACGTCGCCGATGGCGATCGCCGCCTCGTCGAGGCCGAGCCCGATGCCGTCGCCCGCGTGGCGATGGACGGCGGCGTGCTGCTGCGCCGGCTGGCCCCTGCCGAGAGCGCGGGCCTCGAGCGCCTCTTCTTCGAGCTGACCGCCGGCGCAGGCGCGCTGGAGCCGCAGACCGATCCGATCCGTCCCGAGCCGGCAAAAGCCACGTCATGAGCACCACCACCCTCGCCGTACCGATCCGCGTCGACGCCGCCGGCGTCCACGCGCGGCCCGGCCTCGGCCGCCTCGTCGCCGTCGAGCTGCGCAAGATGGTCGACACCCGGGCCGGCTTCTGGCTGCAGGTCGCCATGGTGGCGATCACGGTCGTCGCCGTGATCGTCGCGTGCGTCGTCGGCGACGCCGAGGACCTCACGTTACGGTCCGTCCTCGATGTCGGGCTGCAGCCGGCGGCCGTCCTGCTGCCGGTCACCGGCATCCTGCTCGTCACCTCGGAGTGGTCCCAGCGCACCGGTCTGATCACGTTCGCACTCGTCCCGCAGCGCTCGCGCGTCCTCGGCGCGAAGCTCCTTGCCAGCCTCGTCCTGGCGGTCGCGATGCTCGTCATGAGCGTCGCCGTCATCGCAGCGGGGGTGCTCGTCGCATCCCCGGGCGTCGACGCGACCTGGTCGGACGCTGCGCCGCTGATCGGCCAGGCGGCGGTCTACCTGACGACCGGGATGGTCGTCGGCGTCGCATTCGGCGCGGTCCTGCGCACCTCGGCGCCCGCGATCGTCTCGCGCTTCGCGCTGCCGATCGCCTGGTCGGCGGTGGTCTCGCTGCCCTTCTTCGCCGACATCGCCCCGTGGGTGGACACCGCGCGCGCCCTCGGTCGGATGTCCGCGGAGGTCCTGAGCCCCATCGAGTGGGCGCAGGCGGGCACGGCGCTGGCGATCTGGATGCTGCTTCCGCTGCTGATCGGCATCTGGCAGATCACGCGGCGCGAGGTCGCCGTATGACTGGTCAGGCTGAGGCTGAGTCAGTCGACGTGTAGGACGGCCTTGCCGGCGACGCGGCGCTCGAGCAGCGCCGCGATCGCCGGCCCGGGCTCGCGCCAGGAGCCCTCGAGGTCGATCTGCGTGTCGAGCCTGCCGGTCGCGACGAGCGCCGCGAGCCGCGCGAGATCGCTGCCGCCGGTGCCGGTGCGCTCGATCTCCTCGAAGACGAACAGGCCGTGCAGCGTCGCGCCGGGCGCGCGCCCGAACAGCGACCGCGTCGGGAAGCTCACGGGATCGGGGTCGCTCGAGGCGAACGAGACGACGGTGCCGCGGGCCACGACGCGCTGCAGCGCGAGGCCGAGCGTCGCGCCGCCGACGCCCTCGATGACGGCGTCGTAGCGCGCGTCGCCGTCGGAGAGGTCGTGGACGACCTCGACGGCCCCGAGCTCGCGCAGGCCGCGGGCGCGCTCGGCGTTGCGCGCGACGGCCGTGACGTGCGCGCCGGCGCGCGCCGCGAGCTGGACGGCGAAGCGCCCGACGCCGCCGCTCGCGCCGGTGACGAGCACGCGCTTTCCGAGCACGAAGCCGCAGATCTCCAGCGCGCGCAGGGCGGTGACGCCGGCGACCGGGAGCGTCGCGGCCTGCGCGAAGCTGACGCCCTCGGGCAGCTCGGCGAGGTTCGTCGTCGCGACGGCGACGCGCTCGGCCCACGCGCCGTTGCGGACGATCCCGACGACGCGCGCGCCCTGCGGCGGGCCGCTGCCGTCCGCGGCCGCCTGCGCGACGACGCCGGCGACGTCCCATCCGGGAACCTGGCCGCGCGGCCGGTCGGGCAGCTGGCGCGACTCGCCGCGGTTCAGCGAGAACGCGCGGACCTCGACGAGCGCCTGCGAGGGCAGCGGCTCGGGGCTCGGTGTCTCACCGAGCTCGACGTGCGGGGGCTGGTCGGTGACCTTCAGGGCAAGCATGAGGCGAGCGTAACGCCGCAGCTCACGAGCCGCATGGCACCGGCGTTCTCGCGCGTGATCGTGCTCCCGGCGTTCGGGCCCCCTCGTCGATGCCGTTCGCGAGCGCGAGTGGTGTCTCCGGCCTCGGCGGCAAGCGCGCAGGGACCCAGCGCAGCGCTCGATGCCGGCGACGTTCGGCGCGGCTGCAAGAATCGGGCGATGGACGCCGTCACCGCACCGGGCACCGTCGCGGAGCGCTTCGCCGCGCGTCGCCGCGCGTGGGAGGAGGAGCAGCTGTCGCCGCTGGCCGCGCGCTCCTACCCGGCCCGGCGAGCCGTCGCCGAGGAGGACTGCGCGCTGCGCACGCCGCTGCAGCGTGATCGCGACCGGATCGTGCACTGCAAGGCCTTCCGCCGGCTCAAGCACAAGACGCAGGTCTTCGTCGCACCGGAGGGCGACCACTACCGCACGCGCATGACGCACACGCTCGAGGTGACGCAGATCGCCCGCACGGTGGCGCGCGCGCTCGCGCTCAACGAGGATCTCGTCGAGGCGATCGGCCTCGGCCACGATCTCGGCCACCCGCCGTTCGGCCACATCGGCGAGGCTGTGCTGGACGCCTGCCTGGCGGAGCGATTCGGCGGCGGCTTCCGCCATTTCGAGCACTCACTGCGGGTCGTCGACGTGCTCGAGCCGACGCCGAGTCGCGATCGCGTCGCCCGCGCCGCCGGGTTGAACCTCTGTGACGACGTTCGCGACGGGATTCTCTGTCACTCCGGGCGCGCGCCGCAGCCGGTGACGATGGAGGGGAGGATCGTGCGGATCGTCGACCGGGTGGCGTACATCAACCACGACATCGACGACGCACTGCGTGCCGGCGTGATCGACGAGTCCGAGTTGCCGGCCGCGGCGATCGCCGTGCTCGGATCCACCGGCTCGACACGGATCGACGCACTCGTGCACGATCTCGTCGAGACGTCGGAGGACATCGCTGACATCGCGCAGGGCGAGCGTGCGGGAGCGGCGATGACTGAGCTGCGGGCGTTCATGTTCGAGCGCGTCTATCTCGGCGCTGAGGCGCGGCGCGAGCACTCACGGATCGACCGCGTGATCCGCACGCTCTTCGAGCACTACGCGTCCGATCCCGCGCTCGTGCCCGACGGCGGAGGGGCGCCGGGTGCAGGTCACGCCCAGCGTGTCACCGATTACATCGCCGGCATGACCGACCGCTATGCCGTGCGCGCGTTTCAGGCGCTCAGCGTGCCGGCGTCGTTCGCGCTCTGAGTCCTGGCGGCGATGGCGCTCTACACGAACGAGTCCAAGGAGCGCGTGCGCGACGCGGTCGACATGGTCGACCTCGTGTCCGCGCGCGTCGAGCTCAAGCGCGCCGGAGCGAACCGCATGACCGGCCTGTGCCCGTTTCACGACGAGCGCACGCCGTCGTTCGGCATCAACCCCGCCGACAAGCTCTACTACTGCTTCGGCTGCCAGGCATCGGGTGACGCGTTCACCTTCGTGATGGAGACCGAGGGCGTCGACTTCAAGGGGGCGATCGAGCTGCTGGCCGATCGCTACAAGGTGACGCTGGAGCTCGAGGACGAGGACCCTCGCGCGGCCGAGCAGCGCCAGCGCCGCGAGCGGCTGCTCGAGTTGCTGGAGCGCACGGCGACGTACTACGCGCGCCAACTGTGGGAATCGGCGCAGGCGGCGAAGGCGCGCGAGTATCTCACCGGCCGTGGGCTGCAGGAGGCGACGCTGCGCGAGTTTCGCGTCGGTTACGCACCGAGTGCCTGGGACACGGTGATCAGCGCCTCGCGTCGCGCCGGATTCGGTAACCGTGAGCTGTACGACGCCGGCCTCGCGCAGCGCTCGCAGTCCAACGGGCGTATCTATGATCGCTTTCGCTCGCAGATCATCTTCCCGCTCGCCGACGCCCGCGGGCGGGTGCGCGGCTTCGCGGGGCGAACGATGGGTGACGGGTCCGATCGGCGCCCGAAGTACATCAACAGCCCGGAGAGCGACCTGTTTCACAAGGGTCGCCAGCTGTTCGCAGCCGATCTTGCGCGCGCGCCGGCTGCCAAGGCGCAGCACGTCATCGCCGCCGAGGGCTACACGGACGTCATCGCGATGCACCAGGTGGGCGTGCGTAACACCGTCGGCATCATGGGCACCGCGCTGACCGAGGATCAGATCGGCGAGCTGGCTCGGCTCGCACCCGAGGTGAAGCTCGCGCTGGACGCCGACAGCGCCGGCCAGGACGCGATGCTGCGCGCCGCGCGGATCGCCCTCGGTCGCAAGCCACCGCTGCGAATACGCGTCGTCCCGCTGCCGCCGGGTGAGGATCCCGCCGACCTCGTGCAGCGCGCCGGCGCCGATGAGATCAAGCGACGCGTCAGCGATTCGGTCCCGTTCGTACGCTTTCGCGTGCTGCGTGCGCTCGACACCGGCAACCTCGCCGAGGCCGAGGGTCGCGACCGCGTCAGCCACGAGCTGAGCAGTGTGTTCGCGCTGCTCGCTCCGAGTGCAGAGCGCGAGGAGCTGCGACGAATCGCCGCCGATCGCCTAGACCTGTCGTCCGACCTGCTCGAGCGGGTGCTGACGGGTGGGAGTCACGGCATCGGACAGGGCGGTGGCGGTTCGCCGCCGCCGCGCTCCCAACGCGTCGACGCGCGCGGCGATGCAGGCGCAGGGGTGAATGCGGAACCGTCGATGATCGGTCGCCGCGACCCGACCGAGCGCTCCTTTCTCGCACTCTGCGTCGGGCTGCCCGAGCTCGGTGGCCCTGCGCTCGCCGAGCTCGATCCCGAGGCCGATCTCACGTCCGACGTCGCACGGCGCGCGGTCGCCTACCTGCGGGTGCACCTGCGTGCTCCGACCGCCGGGCTCGACGAGCTGGTCGACGACGAGCTGGCCGCGCTGATTCGCGAGCTCGTCGTGCGCGCGACCGCGATGACGTCGGCGTCGCCGAGCGACTTCGAGATCGAGCGCCTGCAGCTCGCGCTCGCCCGCGTCGGACGGGAGATCACCGCCGCTCGCTCACACGGTGAACCGATCGGCGCGCTCGCCGCCCGCCGCACGGAGCTCAGCGCCCGGCTCGACCGCCTCATGGAGCAGGTCTAGGCACCGGCAGAAGGTCGCCGCCGCTCGTGGCGTGCTGGATCACATGCGCCGAATATGGAGGATTGCCGCCTAGAGGTTGCAAATCGTCCGCAGGACCGGCTACGGTGCCCGTTCACACACGACCCATAACTTCCGGCTCAAGCACTGGGGTCAAGCAGGAGCAGGAGCAGGAGGGAAGGGGAGGGGGAAGATCGATGGTGCTGGATCACGGAAGAGCACGCGGCACGCGTGTGCGCGCTGGTCTGCGGTGTTGCGTCGGGGACACGGCGTCTGCCGCGGCCGATCACGGAGGACCGCCAGCGAGAGACCGGCTGGCGCGACGTTGGATCAGCCGCCGGGCGCAACCCGCAGGCGTGCGAGCACGCGATCGCATGACGCGGCCGCGCAAGCAGGCAGAACGGTGTCTGGCCACCGCGGTCTTGGCCATCTTGACGCTCTGCCTCGGGCTTGCGGTCGGCGCGTCACCCGCGTCGGCCGACGTCGCGTTCGGCCCGCCCTCGACGTGGCAATCGCCCCTCACCGTCGGGCAGACCGGCGTTGCCACGTCGATCGAGGTCCGCAACATCTCGACGCCCCCAGAGAACGCCGGCACGGTGACGCTCACCGAGCTGGCGCTCGTGCCCGCGTGCGGCACCAACTTCGGCATGCCGCCCGCCAACGACTGTCCACCGCTTCAGGCCGATCCTGGCGTGTTCGCCTTCAGCCCGACCGGCACCGGCGCCGCCGGCACGGCCTGCGCAACTCAGACCTTCAACATCGTCGAGCAGAATCCCGCCACCGGCCGGGTGCTGTTCGTGCCGGTTGGGCCGGCCGTGGTTCTCGGGCCTCCCGGCGCCGCGAACGACATCTGCCGGATCGCGTTCACGGTCGACGTCCTGAAGATGCCGACGCAGGACGCACAGCCGGGAAATCCCGGCATGCAGAAGGCGCATCTCACGTGGGCCGACGGCGTCTCGGATGACACGACCGCGACCGGTACCGGCGCGGCGTCGGGCTTCGTCACCGTCCTGCAGGCGCCGATCGACCTCAACACCGTCGCCTCGACCAACGCCGACTTCACCGAGTTCATCGACACGGCGACGCTCGGGCCGATCCCGGGCAACGCCGTCGCGCCGACGGGCACGATCACGTTCGAGGCCTACGGTCCCGACGATCAGGACTGCTCGGGAGCGCCGCAGGTCGACGTCCAGCAGGTGCCCGCGCCGCAACCCGGGGAGGACACGGTCGACATCGTGTCCGATCCCTTCACGCCCTCGGCGCCGGGCGTGTATCGCTTCGTCGCGATCTACAGCGGCGATGCCAACTATCAGGGCTTCACGTCGCCCTGCAACGCTCCGAACGAGTCGGTCACGATCCCCGCCCCTGAGATCGCGATCGACAAGACCGTGACTCCGGAGACGCTGATCGAGCCGGGCGGGACGTTCACGTTCTCGCTCGTCGTCTCGAATCCGAGCGACTTGGTCCCGATCACGATCACGAGTCTCACTGATGACATCTATGGCGATCTCGGTGACGGGGCGAATCCTGACGTCACCAACAACACGTGTGCGGCACTGATCGGTGTGACGCTCTCCGTGGCAGGTCCAGGTGACAGCGCGACATGTTCGTTCGATGGTGTGTTCACGGGGGTTGCCGGTGACACCGAGACGGATACGGTCACGGTCCTCGGTACCGACGCCAATGGGTTCACCGCGACCGACGACGATGACGCGACGGTGCGGTTGCTGCCGTTGCCGCAGATCGCGATCGTGAAGTCGGTGACTCCGGAGGCGCGGGTCGAGCCGGGTGGGACGTTCACGTTCTCGCTGGTGATCTCGAATCCGAGCACGATCAATCCGATTACGATCACGAGCCTGACCGATGACATCTATGGTGATCTCGGCGACGCGACGAATTCGAACGTCACGAACAACACGTGCGTTGGGGCCATCGGTGTCACGCTGGCGGTGTCGCCTGGTCCGGATGACACGGCGACGTGCTCGTTCGATGGTGAGTTCACCGGAGTCGCAGGTGATACCGAGACGGATACCGTCACGGTCCTCGGTACGGACGAGAACGACAACACCGCGACCGACGACGACGATGCGACGGTGCGGTTGCTGCCGTTGCCGCAGATCGCGATCGAGAAGACCGCTGATCCGCTGGCGCAGCTCGAGCCGGGTGGGACGTTCACGTTCTCGCTGGTGATCTCGAACCCGAGCACGATCAATCCGATTACGATCACGAGCCTGACCGATGACATCTATGGTGATCTCGGCGACGCGACGAACGCAAACGTCACGAACAACACGTGCGTTGCCGTGATCGGTGTGCGGCTGGAGGTGTCGCCGGATCCGAACAGCTCGGTGTCGTGCTCGTTCGATGGCGAGTTCACCGGAGTCGCGGGCGACAGCGAGACGGATACCGTCACGGTCGAGGGCACGGACGACAACGACAACACGGCGACCGACGAGGACGAGGAGACGGTCCGAATACTGGGACCGCCGCAGATCGCGATCGTGAAGTCGGTGACTCCGGGGACGCGGGTCGAGCCGGGTGGGACGTTCACGTTCTCGCTGGTGATCTCGAACCCGAGCACGACGAATCCGATAACGATCACGAGCCTGACCGATGACATCTACGGTGATCTCGGTAACGTGGCGAACCCGAACGTCGCGAACAACACGTGTGCTGCCGTGATCGGTGTCACGCTGGCGGTGTCGCCTGGTCCGAATGACACGGCGACGTGCTCGTTCGATGGTCAGTTCACCGGAGTCGCCGGCGATCGCGAGACGGATACCGTGACGGTCGTGGGCACCGATGAGAACGACAACACCGCGACCGACGAGGACGACGCGACGGTGATCCTGACGCCGGCGCCGCCGCCGCCACCACCACCACCACCGCCCCCGCCGCCGCCACCACCGCCCCCGCCACCGGTGGCGCAGGTGCTGCCGACGAGAGCTATGCCGGGTGGTACTGCGAGGGCGGTCAGCCCGAGCGGATGCCCGACGCGGAACTTCAACGTCCGCGTCACCGGTCAGCAGATCCGGAGGGTGGTCTTCTGGCAGAACGGTAGGAAGGTCAGGACGCTGACGCGTCCCAACAGCGGCCGGCAGTTCGCGCACCTGGTGCGCCCGAATCGCCTGCGAGTGGGCACGCACCGGATCCTCGCGGTGACGTACTTCACCGCCGCGAGCAGGACGAAGTCGCGGACGCTGCGAATCGTGTTCCAGCGCTGCGGACGCGTCGCCGCGGCACCGCGGTTCACGGGCTGACGGAGGCCACGGTCGGGAACGCACGCGGGTCGCGCCATGTTCTGGTGCGGGCCCGCGTGTGACGTTCCCGTCGCTGGAGGACGGCGCGTGCACAGGCACGGAGGCGTGAGCGGGCTTGCACAGGTAGCCGGCTCAACGGGCGCAGGCGCCCGAGCGATCGACGGTGGATTGGAGGAGTGTCAGGGATGAGGGGCTGCTTGCGCTGGACCGTTGCGCTGGCTCTCGGGATGTTCCTGCTGGGGCCGGCGACCGCGGCTGCGGAGGCCCCGGCGCCTGCGCCTGCGCCTGCGGCGGAGACCACGTCGCCGCCGGAGCATGTGCGTCCGGACCCGACGAAGGTGGTGGCCGCCGGCGTTCGAGAGCCGCTGGAGCTGCTGCAGGCACCCGGCGACGAGATCAAGCTGTCTGACGAGAAGCGGACGACGCGCTGGGCGCACGCCCAGTCGACGGTGGTGATCCGCCAGTCCCCGCGGACGGGCGCGAGAACGATGGGCCGCCTGCGGTTCATGACCGAGGATCGCCTGCCGGAGGTCTACCTCGTCCTCGCTGCGCGCAAGGACGCGGCCGGGCGCACATGGCTGCGGATCCGGATCCCGATGCGGCCAAACGGGCGGACGGGCTGGGTACGCGACGAGATGCTCAGCTCGCAGCTGTACGTCGTGCGCACGCGGCTCGTCGTCGACCGTCGCAATCTGCGCGCCACGCTGTACCGCGCCGGGAAGCGCGTCTGGCAGGCTCGCGTCGGCGTCGGCAAGGCGTCGACGCCGACGCCGCGCGGCAAGTTCTGGATTCGCGTGCGCCTGAAGGGACTGGGCGGCAACGGCGTCTACGGACCCTGGGCGTTCGGAACGAGCGCGTACTCCAACCTGTCGGACTGGCCCGGCGGTGGCGTCGTCGGGATCCACGGGACCAACCAGCCCGGCCTGATCCCGGGACGGCCGTCGGCCGGCTGCGTGCGGGTGCGCAACGATCAGATTCGCCGGCTCGCCCGCCTGATGCCGATCGGAACGCCGGTCGAAGTCGTCAACTGAGAACCGCGGGGGCGCTACCCTTCCAGCGCACATTCGGGGGTAGCTCAATCGGCAGAGCATTCGGCTGTTAACCGAAGGGTTGTGGGTTCGAGTCCCACCCCCCGAGCTGGACCGTGACGGCTCACGCGCGCGCGACGAAGTCCTCGACGAGGTCGGCCGCGCATGAGGGTCCATCGTGGACGGCCGCCCACGACTGCAGGCGGCGCGCGTTCTCACGCAGCTGCGGGCTGGCAAGCGCCCGCCCGACGGCGAGCGCCACCGCGCGCGCGCCGAGCAGCCGACCCGGCAGCCGCACGCCGACGCCTGCCCAGTCGACGCGCGCGGCGTTCTCGTTCATGTCGCCGGCGGCCGGGACGACGACCACGCCGCAGCCGCTGGCGAGCGCGCGCGCGATGGTGCCGTGCCCGCCGTGGCAGACGACGAGCTCGCAGGCCGGCATCGCTCGGGCGTAGGAGATCCATTCGACGATCCGCGCGTTCGCCGGAACGGCGACCGGCGGCATGGACCGGTTGGCCGAGGCGAGCACGCGCACGGGAAGGTCGGCGAGCCCTTCGAGCGCAGCGCGCAGCAACGTCTGGCCGGGATCCTGCGAGGTCGACGGGGCGATCAGGACGAGCGGCTCGTCGCCCGGGGGCAGCTCCAGCTCGGTGGCAGGTGGCTCCCACATGAGCGGACCGACGACGTGTGCTCCGGAAGGCCAGACCCGTGGGTACTCCAGCTGCGGGAACGTGGCGACGAGCGCGAGCGCCTCGCTGATCCCGCCGTGGACGCGTTCCAGCGCCGGCAGGCCGAGTCGCCGCCGCGTCTCGTTGAGCTGACGGCGACCGAGCTGCAGCCCGTGGCGCAGCAGCGGATCGGCGCCGCGCCAGAGCGCGCGGCCGGCGCGCGTGCGCGGCAGCCGCGCGCCGCATGAGTACGGCGCGCTGCCGGGCGGCAGGCGCGGGTCGAGGTGGGGGATGACGGTGCCGACCGGCACCCCCTGAAGCTCGCCCGCCAGCGCGGGTGCGAGCGTCAGGATGTCGGCGACGACGGCGTCGGGTGCGAGCGCGCGGACGAGCTGCACCGTCTCCCGGGTGGCGCGCTCGACCGCCTGATAGGGCGTCAGCGGTCGCTCGCGCGTGGGGAAGACGTGGTACTCCGGCGCCGCTGCGAAGCGCATCCCCTCGCGCTCGACGTCGTCCTGCCAGCGCCGCCACGTCTGCAGCGTGACGTCGTGTCCGCGCTGCGCGAGCTCGCGGCCGAGAGCGATCATCGGGAACGCGTGGCCGGGATCGCCGAAGGCACCGAGCAGGATCGTCGCCGGCGTCATGCCGATTGCGCGCCGGTCAGATGACGGTCGGTCGCACCACGCAGCAGCGGCCGGCGGCTCAGGCGGCCAGCTCCGCGATGCGCCGCAGCTGATCGAGGCGGTCTCCCTTCGTGAAGGCCAGCGGGCTGACGCCGAGCGTGCCGACGCCGGCGTCGCGGTAGACCGCCAGGCGCTCGCGGATGTGCTCGGGCGGACCGCACAGCGAGACCGCGTCGATCAGCTCGTCGGACAGTCGCGCCATCGCCTCGTCGCGCTTGCCGTCGAGGTAGAGGTCCTGCACGTCGCGGGCCTCGTCGGCGAAGCCGTAGCGCTGTACGAGCGCGTTGTAGAAGTTCTTCTCGCGTGAGCCCATCCCGCCGACGTACAGCGCGATGAACGGGCGCATCGCGTCGCGGCCGGCAACGAGGTCGTCCGTCACGAAGACGTTGACCTGCGGGGCGACGTCGAAGCGCTCGAGCGACCGACCGACGCGGGCCGCTCCCTCCGCCAGCAGCGGGCGGAACTCGGCGACGTGCTCGGGCGAGAACAGCGTCGGGATCCAGCCGTCGGCGATCTCACCGGCAAGGCGCGTGTTGTTCGGTCCGATCGCGGCGAGGTAGATCGGGATCCGCTCCTGAATCGGTGCGATCGTGAGCTTCAGCGCCTTGCCCGGTCCGTCGGGCAGCGGCAGCGTCAGCGTCTCGCCATCGAACTGCAGCCGCTCGCGGCCGAGCGCCTTGCGCACGACGGCGACGTACTCGCGCGTGCGCTGGATCTGGCGACCGAAGCGCTGACCGTGCCAGCCCTCGGCGACCTGCGGTCCCGACGAGCCGATCCCGAGCAGCATCCGCCCGCCGGAGAGCTGATCGATCGTCGCGGCCGTCATCGCCGTCATCGCCGGGCTGCGGGCGGGCATCTGGAAGATCGCCGAGCCGAGCTTGATCGTCGACGTCAGCCCCGCCAGCCAGCCGAGCACCGTCGCTGCGTCCGAGCCGTAGGCCTCGGCCGCCCAGACGGAGTCATAGCCCAGCCGCTCGGCCTCCAGCACGACCTTGCGCTGGTCCTCGGAGGAGAGGCCCAGTCCCCAGTACCCGATGTGGAGGCCGAGCTTCATTCGTGCAAGATCCCTTTCATCGACAGGACTTCGGTTGTCGCGAGAGACGGGCTGACATACGGTGGTCGGGTCCCGACGACTGGAGAGAACCCTATGGCAACGCCTCGCGAACAAGCCCAAGCAGAACTTCGACGGTCGATCGACGTGCTGCCTGAGCGGACTCGTAGGGCGATGCTGATCGGGCTTCAGAACAACACCGTCATCACGGGCGCCTTCGCCGGCGCGCGCAACGGGGCCTGCCCGATGCTCGCCGCCCACCAGGCCGGCGGTCGCACGCGCTGCTGCACGTTCCCGGAGGCGTGGGACAAGTTCACCGGCGTCTACGGGCGCCACATCGTCCGCGAGGCGACCGAGTACGAGGTCCAGATCCTCTGCCGCGAGATCGAGGCCAGCCTGCAGCCGCTGCCCAACCCGCTTTCGGAGGCGATCGCCGAGCACCAAGCGATCGTCGAGGCGCGTCGCCACGAAACGACGGTCGCCGTGCCGGAGACGGTCGACGAGCAGCAGGCGCCGACCGAGCGCCGGCGCCGGCGCCTGCGGATCACGGGCGGACTGCGCATCGATCTCGGCGAGGCGATCGACGAGCACCGGTCGGCGGCGCGCAGCCGGCGCAGTCGCGAGGCCGAGGATCTCGGGATCGACTGGCTCTTCGAGGACACGCTCGTGCTGCCGGAGGACTTCGGCGACGAGCCTGTCGAAGCGCAGCCCGCGGGCAGTGCCGGCGAGTTCGACTTCGACGCCGCCGAGGCGCAGCTCACCCGCTGACGTCAGCCGAGCGACCCGTCTCCGGCGGGTCGCTCGAAGATGATCTCCCCGATCACGCAGCCCGGGGTCAGCGCGAGCAGCATCCGCACCGAGGCGACGACGTCCGACGTCTGGATCATCGCCTCGGGCGGAACCCGCTCCTTGACGAAGTCGGTCATCGGGGTATCGACGAAGCCTGGGCACAGCGCGGTCGACTTGATGCCCAGACCGCCCAGCTCCCTGTTCATCGCCTGCGTGAAGCCGACGACGCCGGACTTCGTCGCCGAGTAGACGCTCAGCCAGGCCTGGCCCTGCTTGCCGGCGATCGAAGCGGTGTTGACGACGAGTGCGTTGCGATGCTCGGCGGCGGCGGCGGTGAGCATCGCCAGCGACTCGCGGTAGAAGAGCATGATCGAGCGCAGGTTCGTCGCGAGCTGGATGTCGAGCGCCTTCGTCCTCAGCTCGCCGATCGACTCGCCGATCCCGACGCCGGCGTTGTTGACGAGGACGTCGAGGCGTCCGTAGGCCTCGCGGTGCGCCGCGACGCAGCGCACGACGTCGTCCTCGTCGCCGACGTCGGCGACGATCGGCTGGACGTCGAGCCCGTCGCCGCGCAGCTGCTCGTAGGCGGCGTCGAGCTTGTCGGGCCGCCGGCCGGCGAGCGTCACCGCGTAGCCCTGCTCGCCGAGCATGCGGGCGACGGCGAGGCCGATCCCGCTCGAGGCCCCGGTCACGATCGCGGCGCGGGCATCCATCGGCGCTATCCAATCACGTGAGGTCCTAGAGTCCAGCCCGATGGCTCGCCTGCTCTTCTTCCTGCTGGCGTCGACCGTGGTGCTCGCAGCATGTGGTGCGGACGATGACGGCGGCGCGGCGCCCGCGCCCGCGCAGCCCGCCGCCGCGGCGCCGGCGCACTTCCCGTCCGTCGAGGGCAAGACGCTCCAGGCGCTCGTCGAGGGCCTTCCGAAGGGCGCGATCCTCAACGTCTCCAGCGCCAAGGGCCAGCGCGTGGGGCGCAATCGCCTCGGCTTCGCGATCGTCGATCGCGCCAACAAGCAGATCGACGTGTCGGCGGTCGCCGTCTACACCGCGAGGCCCGACGGGACGCAGCTGCGCGGCCCGTTCGTCGCGCGCAAGGAGTCGCTCGACGTCGCCACGCAGTATCGCAGCGCGCAGACCTCCTCCGACCTCGCCAGCGGCGACTCGTTCTACGTCGCCGACGCCGTCTATGGGTCGCGCGGTCCGCACATCGCGCTCGGCCTCGTTCGGCTCGACGGCAGGCTCGTCGTCGCCGAGCCGGTCTCCGCGCTGCCGATCGGCGAGCAGGGCGGTCCCCCGCAGATCGGCGAGCGCGCGATCCGCGTCAAGACGCAGACGGGCGCCGACGTCGGCGGTGACCTGACGCGGATCTCGACGCGGATCCCGCCGGCGCCGAGGCTGCTGGAGACGAACTTCGCCGACGTCGTCGGCAAGAAGCCGGTCGTGCTGCTGTTCGCGACGCCGGCGCTGTGCGCCTCGCGGACGTGCGGGCCGGTCGTCGACATCGCCGAGCAGGTGCGCGCCCAGAACGGCAAGGGCGTCACGTTCATCCATCAGGAGATCTATCAGGACAACGATCCCGGCAAGCCGTTTCGCCAGCCGGTGCTCGCCTGGCGCCTGCCGACCGAGCCGTGGGCGTTCGTGATCGATCGCAGCGGCAAGGTCTCCGCGCGCTTCGAGGGCGTCTTCTCCGTCGGCGAGCTCGCACGCGCCGTCGAACGCGTGAAGTAGCGCCCGCGGCGCGCGGCACGTCACCGCTACGGTGACGCCGCGTGCTCGACATCGATCCACAGTTCGGCGTCGTGGGGATGGCGCTGGCGGTCCTGCTGGCCGCCTACGCGATCGTCGGGGAGCCGATCCTCGGGCGTCGGTGGTACGAGCGGCTCGAGCGAGAGCGCGACCTGGATCCGCATGCCCTGCTGCGCGTCTACCGCCTCACGTTTGCGATTCAGTGGGCCTGCGTGGCGCTGGTCGGGGCCATCCTGCTGATCGCGCCCCGCCTGGATCCCGCCTCCGTCGGTCTCGCGCTGCCGGGCGGCGACCATCTCCTCGAGGCCGTCGGCTTCACCGCCTATGTCGTCGCGATCGTCGTCGTCACGGGGCTGATCCTGCGCCGGCGCGCGGCTGCGGGCAAGGCCGTGCCGGGGCAGAGCGCGCTGAGCGCGCTGCTGCCGCGAACGTCGCCCGAGCGGCGCCTGGCAGTGGGGGTGGCGTTCACGGCGGGGATCTGCGAGGAGATCGTGTACCGGGGGTTCTTGATCGCGTTCGCCGTGGCCGTGCTCGGCCTGTCGGTCGTGCCCGCCGCGATCGTCGCGGTCGCCGTGTTCACGCTCGCGCACCTCTATCAGGGGGCGGCGGGGATGGTCGGGGTCGGGGTGCTCGGCGCCGTGTTCGCCGCCCTCTACGTGTCGACGGGAAGCCTGCTGCTGCCGATCGTCGTCCACGTCGTCGTCGACCTGCGCGGACTCGTCATGGTGCCGATCCAGGCTGGGCACGAGCGCGACGGCATGGGGCAGGGAGGGCTCGAACCTCCGTCTAACCGATTATGAGTCGGCTGCTCTGACCAACTGAGCTACTGCCCCGCAGGCGAGACCGTACCTCTCGCGCCGGTGGGCCCGGCCGGCAGCCCCGCGACGCAGCGACCGCCATAATCCCTGGCTGCACGCGTACACCCGAGCTAGGCCAGGGGATCTGATGGGCTTCTTTCTGCGCAGAATGGTTGGAGACAAGGCCGACTCGCTGACCCGCGAGCAGCTCGAGGAGGTCGCAGAGGGCGCGCTGGCGATGCAGGAGCAGCTCGGGCGCGACGTCCTGTCGCTCGTCGAGATGACGGGGATGCCGGAGTCCCACGCCGAGAAGGACCAGCGCGTCGTGCGTGCTCGCGAGACCGTGAAGCGGCTGGGGATCTGAGCTGGGCCCGGGCGCGCGAGCGCCGGTCGCGTGGCTCGCGGCGCTCGCGCTGCTCGCCGGCTGCGGTGGCGGCGCTGACGACGGCGTGCCCGAGCGCGGACCGGGCACGGTCGCTTCGGGGAGGGCGGATGCGCCGGCGCCGCAGGCGCGCGAGCCCGCGCTCTGCCGGTCGGCGCCGCGCGTGCGCGTCACCGGGCGCGTCGCCGCCCCCGACAGCGGCGAGCTGTCGGGCCTCGTGCGCTCCCCGTCGCGCCGCGACGTGCTCTGGACGCACAACGACTCGGGCAACGGCGCGCGCCTGATCGCCGTCACGCCGGCGGGCCGCACCGTCGCCGACGTCGTCGTCGAAGGTGCGGAGAACGTCGACTGGGAGGACATCGCGACGGGCGCCGGCCGGTCGCTGCTGATCGGCGACATCGGCGACAACCTGGCCCGCCGCGACTCCGTCGTCGTCTATCGCGTCCTCGAGCCGCGGATCACGGCTCCCGCCGCCACCGGCGTGGCCGTCGCGGCGCGCTACGAGCTGCGCTATCCCGATGGCGCGCGCGACGCCGAGGCGCTGCTGTTCGACCGCGCGACCGCAACCGTCGTGATCGTGACGAAGAGCCTCGGCGGCGAGTCCGGCGTCTACGTCGCACGCGAGCCGTCGGCGCGGCGCGTCACCGTGCTGCGGCGGACGGGGACGATCTCGCTCGGCGCCCTGCAGGCGGTGACCGCCGGTGACGTCTCCGGCGACGGGCGCACGATCGCGCTGCGCACGTATGACCGCGCGTACGTCTGGCACCGGCGCTCGGGCGAGTCGGTCGCGGCTGCGCTGCGACGGGCGCCCTGCGCCGTCGACGCCGATCTGCTGCGCGAAGGCCAGGGCGAGGCGCTCGCGCTGGATGGCGACGGGCGCGCCTTCCATACGGTTCCGGAGGACAGCCGGGCGGCGATCCGCCGCTACGAGGCACGCGGCGGCGCGTCCTGATCGCAAAGACGATGTTTGCCCATCGCGCATACGGGAAACACACTGCTTCAGGACCCGTCGAGAGCTGGTTCGGTCCATACCCCCGCCGCCCACCGCTCTCGACATCGCGCGCCCGGTGTGACCCCGCCGGGCGCGCTGCGTTAACGGCAGTTCGCGCGAGCGCAAAGGAGATTGGGCGCGGGCCGTCGAAACAGGCTGTCGCCTATGAAGCGATCCGCGACCCCGGCGGCGACTCCCGAGTCGCTGTCCACATACATCCAAGCCCGCTTCGACGACTTCTCACGTTCGCAGAAGGACGTCGCGCAGTACATCGTCGATCATCTCGACGAGGTGGCGTTCCAGACCGCCGAGGAGCTCGCGCGGCGCGCGAACACCTCCTCGAGCACGGTCGTGCGCTTCTCCCAGGCGCTCGGCTTCGAGGGCTACCCCGAGCTGCAGCACTCCGCCCGGGAGGAGTACCGCCGCCGCCATGCCAAGGCACCCGCCTCGAACGGCACGCCGCATGTGGCGCCGCTCTTCTCGCTCGACCAGAACGAGTTCGAGACGCTGCTCGCGGCCGACCACGTCAACGTCGAGGACACCGCGCGCAAGGTCTCGCGCAGCGAGGTCGAGTCAGCGGTCGAGGCGATCGCGACGACGCCGCGACTGCTCGTCGCCGGCACCGACCAGATGGCGTTCTTCGCCTCCTACCTGCGACACCTGCTGATGCTGCTCGACCTGCGCGCCGAGATCGTCGCCAGCCCGTCGCAGGAGGCGCTCGGGCGCTTGAGCCGGATCGACGAGGAGACGCTCGTCATCGGGCTGTCGGCCGGGCGCCCGCATCCGCTCGTCGTGCGGGCGATGAAGCTCGCCCGCCACCGCAAGGCGCGCACGATGGCGATCACCGACGCGACGCTGTCCGAGGTCGCCAAGCTGGCCCAGATCCGCTTGTACTACTCGTCCAACAGCCCCGCCTACGTGCGCTCGCACACCGCCCTGCTGAGCATGGTCCAGGCGCTCGCCTATGGCGTCTACGCGCGCGACGCCGACGACTACGCCGACCGCATCAAGGCCTTCAAGCTCAAGTAGGGATGGCGGTTAGACTGGGTTCGGATGAATGGACGAACTGCGGCTATCGCCGAGATCGGGGAGATCGCCGACAAGCTGAAGGCACACGAGCCGTTCGGGTCGATCCGGGTGATCAACGCCGAAGGCGAGCTGACGACCGACCAGGACGGGGACTCCGTGCTGCGGCTTCGATTGACCCTCTCCGACCCACCCGGCGAGCATGCGACATGGTCGCTTGATGACGTTGACGCGCTGCAGCAGGAAGCCGGACGTCTCGTCAGGCAGGCGGGCGTCGAGTTGCCCTACGTCGTGACGGAGCTGTACCCCGAGAGTCCGGATCCGGGCGAAGACAGCAGCGACGGCGACGTGGACGAGTTGTCGCGCGCGCTCGAGTCCGACGACCCGCGTCCGTGCGCGATCCGATCCGTGCCGATCGCCTGATCATTCAGGCCAAGGCACTCGCCGGGTATGGAGCGGGACGCGGACGACCCATCACCGACCAACCATCGCCGGGCGGTATCGGCCGCGTATTACGCGCTGTTCCACACGATCATCGCCGACGCCGTGCTGCGGATCCTGCCCGCGACCGTGGCGACGGACGACGATCGCCTTCGCGCCGCTCGCTGGATACAGCACACCGATGTCAAGCAAGCCGCGCGATGGGTCGTCGAATGTGCGGCCGTCGCTCATCCAACTGGTACGCCATCGAATGACACGGGCGTCAAGCATGGTGTGTGGGAGCTCTTCTCACGGCGTGTCGATGGCGCCACGCGGGTGACAGACGTCCCGGACCATCTGCGCCGCGTCGCGCACACGTTCGTTGACTTGCAGGATGCGAGGCACAACGCGGACTACGACCACCTGGCGAGCTTTCCGAAGGCGACCGCGCAGCGGCACATCAACGCCGCCGAGAACGCGCTCGCTCTCCTCGCGGCCCACACCGACGATGTACACATCCACCGCTTTCTTGCACTCGTCGTCTTTCGCAGCCGTCGACTTCCGTGACGGCGTCCTGAGCCCAGCCGCGTCCAAGGGTGCTGCTCTCCACTCGGCCGTTCACGGGCGGTCGCGGGCGTCAACCACAGCGGACTCGGCGCAGGGCACGACAGGATCACGGTCTGGCGCGCCGATACAATCGCCCTCGTGCGTGACGAATCGACCTTTCGCGTCAAGGCCGGGCTGGCGGAGATGCTCAAGGGCGGCGTGATCATGGACGTCGTCGACGACGAGCAGGCGCGGATCGCCGAGGCCGCCGGTGCGACCGCCGTGATGGCGCTGGAGCGCGTCCCCGCCGACATCCGCCGCGACGGCGGCGTCGCGCGGATGTCCGATCCGCTGATGATCCAGTCGATCCAGGCCGCCGTCACGATTCCCGTGATGGCGAAGGCGCGCATCGGCCACATCGCCGAGGCGCAGGTGCTCGAGGCGCTCGAGGTCGACTACATCGACGAGTCCGAGGTCCTGACGCCGGCCGACGAGCACAACCACATCGACAAATGGGCCTTCTCGATCCCGTTCGTCTGCGGCGCGACGAACCTCGGCGAGGCGCTGCGGCGGATCGGCGAGGGCGCGGCGATGATCCGCTCCAAGGGCGAGGCCGGAACCGGCGACATCGTCGAGGCGGTGCGCCACATGCGCGCGATCCGCTCGGAGATCCGCCGCCTCGGGACGCTCGACGACACCGAGCTTCCGAGCGCCGCGAAGGAGCTCGGCGCGCCGCTGCACCTCGTCCGCGGCGTCGCGCACGAAGGCGGGCTGCCGGTCGTGCTGTTCTGCGCGGGCGGGATCGCGACGCCGGCCGACGCGTCGCTGATGATGCAGCTCGGCGCCGAAGGGCTGTTCGTCGGCTCGGGAATCTTCAAGTCGTCCGATCCCGAGCGCCGCGCTCGGGCGATCGTCGAGGCGACGACGCACTTCGCCGATCCGTTTCGCGTCGCGCGCGCCTCCGAGGGGCTCGGCCCGGCGATGGACTCGCTCGAGTCGCGCGGGCTCGGCGACGATCAGCTGCTCGCCCAGCGCGGCTGGTAGGCGTCGCGGTGCTCGTCGGCGTGCTCGCCCTGCAGGGCGGCTTCGCCGCCCATGGGCGGATGCTGCGCGCGCTCGGCGCGGACGTGCGCGAGGTGCGCGTGGGCGCCGATCTCGACGGCCTCGACGGGCTCGTCATCCCCGGCGGCGAGTCGACGACGATGTCGCTCGGCATCGAGCGCGAGCGGCTCGCCGAGCTGCTGCGCGCGTTCGCCGGCCCGATCCTCGGGACGTGCGCTGGGCTGATCGTGCTCGACCGCGCGCACCTCGGGCTGATGGACATCGAGGCGCGGCGCAACGCGTTCGGGCGCCAGGTGCGCTCGTTCGAGGCCGATCTCGAGGTCGCCGGGATCGACGGGCCGCCGCTGCGCGCGGTCTTCATCCGCGCGCCGTGGATCGCGTCGCACGGCGATGGCGTCGAGATCCTCGCCTCGGTCGACGGGCACGCCGTCGCGGCGCGGCAGGGCCGGCTGCTGGCGGTCGCCTTTCACCCCGAGCTCGGCACCGACGCGCGCCTGCACGAGCTGTTCCTCGCGTCCTGCGACGGGACGACGGACTGAGCGGACCCGTGTGGCGCCGATCGGGCGCTACGCGCCCAATCGGTGCCATCCACGGCGCGGATGCGCGCTTGGCGTCCTGGCACAAGGGGCGCGGCGCGACGCGCGTCGAACGAAGCTGAGCGCCGCTCTCACACGACGAGCCCGTGGCGGATGGTGTTCTCCGTCACGACGCGCGGCTCGACGAAGTGCAGCAGGTAGTCGCCGCCGCCGGCCTTCGTGCCGGTGCCCGACAGATTGGCGCACGGCAGCGGCCCGACGGCGTCGCGCGTGAGTGCCGGCGCGTCGTCGAGCACCTCGTAGGCGCGCGTGAGGGTCCGCAGCGCCTCGGTGCAGCGCGCGGCGTAGAGGTCGGCTTCGGCGGCGGTCACGGTCGCCTCGCCGAGCAGGTCGACCGACGCCGCGATCCCACCGTCCCACAGGCGGCGCAGCGCGGGCAGCGCTGCGGCCGGGCTCTCGCCGACGATGAAGCGCTGGGCCATGTGGCGCACGCCCGCCGCGCCGGCCGCGCCGAGCGCGGCACGACCCGCCTTCGTATCGCCCAGCCGCAGCGCGGCGCGCAGCGGCACGGGTGAGCCGTCGACCTGCTCGAGGAACGCCGTCAGGTGGCTGGCGAGGTCGTCGAGCGAACGGCACGCCGGGACGACGTCGACGAAGCGAAGCAGCGCGGCGCGCAGCTCGTCGTCCTGTGCCGCGAGCTGCATCGCGCGGTCGTCGAGCGCCTTCCGCGGGTCGGCGCGATGCAATGCCAGAGCGCCGGCCAGCGCGCGCCCGGCGCGCTGGATCTCGCGCTCGAGCGTCGCGTTGTCCACGGTCGCCAGGCTACCGTCAGGGAATCGGTGCCCCGGGCGGCGGTGGTGGGAGGTCGGGCGCGTTCGGCGACTCCTGAGGCGGGACGACGGGCGCGGGCGCGTCGTCGCCGGCGTCGGCCGCCTCGGGCCTGGCGCCGCCACCGTCGCTGTTGCGCTCGCGCGCGGCATCGTCGTTCGCAGGCGGTGCAGGCGTCGGTGCGGGCGTTGGCGTCGCGGTGCTCGGCGGTGCTGCCGAGCGCGGTGTCGCACCGGTCTGCGCGTCGCGCTCGGAGCCGAGCGCGGACTCGCGCCGGCGCTCGGCGCGAGCGCGTTCGCGCTCCCGGGACTTGGCGCGCTCGACCTCGTTCGGCGTCGCGTCCCGCGCTCCGGGCACGACGACGATCTCCGGTGTCGAGGTATCGGACGGCTCGGCAGCGGGCGCGGCGATCGCCGGGCTGGACTCCGGGTCGCGGCCGCCGAGGACGCCCGACACGGTCAGCGCGACGAGCAGCGCAAGCAGCAGGAGCGCGATCGGCAGCACGAGCGCAAGTCGCAGCCGCGGGCGGCGGCTCGAGCGCCGTGGACGCGAGGTCGTCGCGCGCCGGGCAGGCCGACGCGACGCGCCGGCCGCCGCCTCCCGCGTGGCGCGCTCGGGCTCGGGCACGGGCTCGTCGATCCGCGGTGGCAGCCGCAGGGCGTCGCCGTCGGGCCGCAGCCCAAGCCTGCCGAGCAGCGAGGACCAGGCTCCGGAGCGCCGGGACGGTGACGGTGCCGTTGCCCGGCGGCGTTCCGGCGGCGGCGCGTCGAACACGTCGGGGGAGCGAAACGCCTCCGTCGGCTGATCGACGATGAAGGCGTGCGTGGCAGCGACGTCGACGACGGGCGCGGCGTCGACCTGTGCCGGGAGGTGCCCGTTGCCGTTGACCGGCGGCATCGCGGTGGGCTCGGGATCGGGCACCGCGCCGGCGAGGGCAGCGACGATCTGCGCCGCGACGTCGGCGTCGATCGTCGCGTCGGGCGGATCGCGGTAGGCGCGCTCGGCGGCCTTGAAGCGGGCCAGCGGGGCGCGGCAGGACCAGCAGGTCGTCAGGTGCTGCTCGAGCAGCTCGGCGTCGCCGAGCTCGAGGTCGCGCTCGGCGCGTGCTGCCAGCAGCGTCGGCACCTGCGCGCAGACGCCCTGCGCCTGCCGGTCGCTGCGCGCGGCGGCAGCCCGCCGCGTCGCGCTGATCAGCAGCGCCTCGGGGTTCAGGCCTGCCGTGTCGTCGGCCTGTACGACCGCGAGGCGAAAGGAGGCGAACGCCTCCGCCGCCGCCTGGCCGGCCGCCGCCGCGCCGGCCACCTGGCGACAGTACGCGAGCACGGACGGACCGCGCACGGCGCACAGCGCCGTGAGCGCGGCGAGATCCCCTTCGCGTACGCCGGAGGGCGTTACTGCGGCGCCGGACACGGCCACGCAGGCTATCGCCAGTCGCCGATGGCGGAGTCGGTGCACGCGGGGCGCACCGGCGACGACGCTCTACAGTCCGGCGGCGATGGATCACCGAACGGCGGCGTCGACCTGATCATGCGGCTGCTGCTCGTCGTCGACCAGTGGCCCGAGCTGTCGGAGACGTTCGTCGTCAACGAGCTGCAGGCGCTGCGCCGGCTCGGTCACGAGGTGCGCGTCCAGGCGGCCGACCCCGCCGCTCACCCGAACCCCGAGGCGCCCGGCGACGTCGACGTCCACGTGCTGGCCCACGACGAGCGCGCGGCGGCCGTCCGCGACCTGCTCTGGCTCGTCGCGCGCCGGCCGCTGGCCTGCGCGCGCGATCTCGCCGGCCGGACGCGCTGGCGCCGCGAGGAGTGGGCGCGTCCGCTGCGCACCCTGGCGCCCGCCGCGCGGCGGATCGCCGGGCACCGCGACGAGCACCTGCACGCGCACTTCGCCGGCGGCGCCGCGCTCGACGCGCTGCGTCTCGCCGCGCTCACGGGACGATCGTTCAGCGTGACCGCCCACGCCTACGACATCTTCATGACGCCGCGCAACCTGCGCGAGAAGCTGGCCCGCGCCGGCGCGGTCTTCAGCGGCTGTGACTACAACGTCCGCCACCTGCGCGCGACCGTGCCGCAGGCCGACGTGCACAAGATCGTGATGGGCGTCGACGCGTCGGCGTTCGCGCCCGCGACGTCGCCGCGCTCGGGCCGCGGGCAGGCGATCATCGCCGTCGGCCGCCTCGTCGAGAAGAAGGGCTTCGACGTCCTGATCGAGGCGGTCGCCGAGCTGCCCGGCGTCACGCTGCGGATCATCGGCGACGGGCCGCTGCGCGGGCAGCTCACGCAGCTCGCGCGGGAGCGTTGCGGCGACCGCGTGCAACTGCTCGGCAGCCGCGCGCCCGCACAGGTGCGCGCCGCGCTCGAGCAGGCCGACGTGCTGGCGATGCCCTGCGTCGTCGCGCGCGACGGCGATCGCGACTCGATGCCGGTCGTCGTCAAGGAGGCGATGGCGATGGGGCTGCTCGTCGTCGCCAGCGACGAGGTCGGTCTGCCGGAATGCGTGCTCGCACCGTGGGGGCTTCTCGCGCCGCCCGGCGATCCGGCGGCACTCGCCGAGCAGCTGCGCGCGGCGCTCGCGCTCGATCCCGGCGCGCGCAGGCGCGCCGGCGAGCAGGCCCGCGCGTGGGTGCAGGCCAATGCCGCCGTCGACGGCGAGACGCGCCGCATGGCCGATGTCCTCGAGCGCGTGGTCGCCGCGCGGCGTCAGTAGCCGGGCGGCGGGACGAGCACGCGCAGCCGCGGGCTGAGCGCGATCGTGCGCCAGCCGGCCTCGATCGCCCAGCGCTGCTCGGGCGTGTCCTGCGGTGGATGGAAGCCGCGCCCGACGACGAGCACGTCGAACCGCAACCGCGCCAGCGCGTCGCGGAACGAGGCGGCGTCGCCGTACGGCGTCAGGAAGCCGTCGACGAACTCGCCGACGTACTCGACCTCGTTGCCGATCCGCGTCCCGAAGGCCGGCCAGATCGGCGCGAGGCCGGCGACGGACCAGTCGCTTGCGAGGCCGATCCGCTTGCCGCTCGGGGCGACGCTCAGCAGCGTGTCGACGGCGGGATCGATCCCGCGGTAGCGCTCGTCGTTGATCGCGCCCTCGATCCGGTGCGCGCCGGCGAGGCCGACGAGCGCGGCGGCGACCGCGGCCAGCGCGAGCACCGCGCGCC
>JAUYGN010000070.1 GCA_030690545.1 Solirubrobacteraceae bacterium | reverse complement strand
GCGCCGCTGCCCGAGCCGGTCGCGCCGCGCGAGCCGGCCGGCGCAGCGGTGCGCCTGCGCGGCGTGCGCTTCTCCTACGGGGACGACCGCGTGCTCGACGGCGTCGACGTCGACGTGCCGGCCGGCAGCGTGCTCGCGCTCGTCGGGCCCTCCGGCGCCGGCAAGACGACGGTCGCGCGGCTCGTCGCGCGCTTCTGGGACGTCGACGACGGCTGCGTCGAGATCGGCGGCGTCGACGTGCGCGAGCTGAGCGGCGCGACGCTGATGGCGCATGTCGCGCTCGTCTTCCAGGACGTCTACCTGTTCTCGGACACGATCGAGGCGAACATCCGCGCCGGCCGTCCCGGCGCGTCCGCCGACGAGGTGCGCGAGGCGGCGCGCCGCGCCCGCGTCGACGAGATCGTGCGGCGGATGCCCGACGGCTGGCGGACGCAGGTCGGCGACGGCGGCGCCGCGCTGTCGGGCGGCGAGCGCCAGCGCGTGTCGATCGCCCGCGCGCTGCTGAAGGACGCGCCGATCGTCGTGCTCGACGAGGCGACCTCGGCGCTCGACCCGCTCAGCGAGTCGGCGGTCGAGCAGGCGCTCGCCGAGCTGAAGGCCGACCGCACGACGATCGTCATCGCCCACCGCCTGTCGACGGTCGTAGCCGCCGACCAGATCGCCGTCCTCGAGCACGGCCGGATCGTCGAGCGCGGCAGCCACCGCGAGCTGCTCGAGCTGGGGGGTCGCTACGCCGACTTCTGGCGCGAGCGCCGTCGCGCGCGCGGCTGGCGGCTCGCGCCGGTCGGCGACGAACGCTGACGCGACGGCATGCCCCGCGCGGGCGTCGGCGCACGCGCGAGGAGCTGGCGCGCCGTCGTCCGTGCAAGTGACGCACGTCCGGCCGGGCCGTCGTTACCCTCGTCCGCTGACGTTCAGGGGTGGGTCATCGTCGGCGTGTCGCGACGGCAGACCACCGCTCGCACAACGGCAAGGAGCTGACTTCATGCACCGGACCGCGATCACGATCCTGATCGCCACCGTGGCGCTGGCCTGCGGGGCGAGCTCCGCAGCGGCCGCGCCGATCCACCCCGGCGTTCAGACGTTCACGGCGGGCGGGCAGTGCACCGCGAACTTCATCTTCCGCGACGGCTCGAACACGTACATCGGTCAGGCCGCGCACTGCTCGGGGACGGGCGGGAGCACGGCCACCGACGGCTGTCAGAGCGGCTCGCTGCCGCTCGGCACGCCGGTCCGGGTGACCGGCGCGACGCGGCCCGGGACGCTCGCCTACAACTCGTGGCTGACGATGCAGGACAAGGGCGAGACGAACGCCGACGCCTGCCAGTACAACGACTTCGCGCTCGTGCGGCTGGACCCGGCCGACGTGCCGGACGTCGATTCCTCCGTGCCGGGCTTCGGCGGGCCGACGAGCGTCGGTGGCGCCGGTCGCTTGGAGGCCGTCTACTCGTACGGCAACTCGAGCCTGCGTGCGGGCATCACCGCGCTGAGCCCGAAGCAGGGCGTCGTGCTGACGAGCGTCGGCGACGGGTGGAGCCGCACGGTGCTGACCGTCACGCCGGGGATCCCCGGCGACTCGGGCAGCGGATTTCTCAACGCGTCCGGGCAGGCGATCGGCGTCCTGAGCACGCTCAGCCTCGCGCCGGTGCCGGCGACGAACGGCGTCGGCGACCTCGGCCTCGCGCTCTCGTACATGCGTGCGAACGCGCCGTCGTTCAGCGACGTGCAGCTCGTGCCGGGGACGACGCCCTTCAAGGGCAACCTGCTGGGCGCGATCCTCGGGCTCTGACGTTCAGCGTCCGTCGTCGTCGCGTGGCGACGGCGACGCGCTCAGGACGACGACGGCGGCAGCCGTCGGCGGATCGTGGCTGAGCGAGAGGTGCGCGCGCAGCGGCGCGCCGGCGCCCAGCTCCGCGGCGAGCTGCGCGAGCGCTTGCGCGACGGCGCCGTGCAGGCGCAGCGCCGGACGGCCGTGACCGTCGTCGACGACCTCGATCTCCCGCAGGTCGACGGTGTCGAGTGCCGGCGGGCGCCCCGCGCGCGCGCCCGACCAGGCCTTCACGAACGCCTCCTTGGCGGCGAAGCGGGCCGCGAGGCGCTGCACGCGGATCGCCTCGGCGGCGCGCGCGTCGCGCTGCTCGCGGGCGGTGAACGTCGCGTCGACGAATCCCGAGGCGGCGTCGGCGAGCTGCTCGCCGAACGTCGTCGTCGTGACGACGTCGAGGCCGACGGCGAGCGTCGTCACGATGGTGGCTGCGGGCCGCCGGATCCGTCGGCGGAGCGCCGCGGCGGCGGGCCGAAGACCCCGTCCTCGCGCAGCCGGACCGCTGGGTCGGTGAGCAGCGCCGCCTCGGCCTCGCGCGCGGCCGCCGGGTCGTCGGTGCCCAGCCGGCGGTCGCCGCGGCGCACCGCGGCGGGCCGCCCGAGGCGCGTGCGCAGGCGCTGCTGGACGCCCTCCGCGCGGCGCCGTCCGGCGCGCGCCAGGTAGTCCGCGCGCTGCTCGGCGGGCACCGCAGACAGGAACGTGTCGGGGTGCGCGATCGCCAGCAGCGCCGAGACGTGGCCGAAGCCGAGGCTCGTGACGAGCCCGGCGCGCGGCGGCTCGGCGAGCCGCAGCGGGCGGTCGCCGACGACGAGCGCCGGTCCGTCGCGCAGCAGCGGATCGGCGCATTCGAGGTTGCGGTTTCCGGGCACGACGCCGGTCTGCATCATCCGCAGCATCCCGTCGACCTGCCAGGCGGCGGCGCCGCCCTTGGAGTGGCCCGTGACGGTCTTCTGCGACACGACGAGCAGCGGGTTGCCGGGCGTGCGACCGAGTGCCGCCTGGATGCGCTCGTGCAGGTCGGCCTCGTTGGGGTCGTTCATCTCCGTCGAGGTGTCGTGCTTGGAGACGACGGCGACGTCGTCGGCGCTCAGCCCGAGGCGGGCCAGCGCGCGCGCCAGCGGCGAGTCGGGGCCGCCCAGCGCCGCCGCCAGCACGCCCATGCCCGGCGCGGGGATCGACGCCTGCACGCCGTCGGCGAAGCTGCCCGCGTAGGCGAGCACGCCGCGGACCGGCAGGCCGAGCGTCAGCGCCACGTCGCCGCGCACGACGAGCAGCGCGCCGCCGCCCTGCGCCTCGACGAACCCGCGCCGCCGCACGTCGTTGGCGCGCGAGCTCTCGTGCGGCGCGATGCCGATCGCCTCGAGCTCGTCGCTGGACGCCGTCGCGCCCATGTCGCCGAAGCCGACGAGCCCCTCCGGCGTGAGGTCGTCGAAGCCACCGGCGAGGATCGCGAGCGCCTTGCCGGCGCGGATCTTGTCGTGCGCCTCCTCGAGCGAGATCGCGGCCGTCGCGCAGGCCGCGACGGGGTGGACCATCGGCCCGTAGGAGCCGACGAAGGACTGCACGGCGTGCGCCGCGACGACGTTGCCGAGCGACTCCTGCAGGCGGTCGGGCAGGCGCTCGTCGTCGAGCAGGTGGTCGAGCAGCAGGCGCCGCAGCGAGGCCATGCCGCCCATCCCGGCGCCCTGCGTGTTGCCGACGAGCGCCGGGTGCACCTCGGCGAGCAGCTCCTCGGGGGTCAGGCCGGCGTCGGCGAACGCCTCGACGGTGCAGGCGAGGTTGACGAGCGCCATCCGGTCGGCGGTCGCGAGCAGGTCGCCGGGGATGCCGAAGCGCGCGAGGTCGAGGCCCTGCGGAAGCTGGCCCGCGACGCGGCGCGCGTGCGCGACGCTGCGCGGCACGCGGATCTGCGCGCCGGCGCGCAGCAGGACGTGCCAGCTGCCGGTCGCCGGGTCGTGGCGGACCTGCGCGTGCTCGGGGTCGGCGCGCGCGAAGGCCTGCGCCTGGCGCTCGTCGTCGAGGTCGAAGCGCACGTCGGCGGGCAGCGCGAGCGGGGCGAGGACGCGCAGCCCGGCCGCGTCGACGGTCTCGTCGTCCTGCAGCGCGCGCACGCCGATCCGCGCGGCGACCGCCTCGCCGTAGCGGACGGCGAGCTCGCTCTCGGCCACCTCGCCGCCGCCGGCCGCATCGACGTAGCGCCCGCGGTAGCCGTCGCGCTCGTAGCCGACGAGCCCGCAGAGCCAGGCGAGCTCGCCGATCGCGGCGGGCGACGGGACGCCGTCGACCTCGAGGTCGAAGCGGGCCGCGCCGCTGCCGCACGGGCCCAGCTCGCCGCTGCCGACGATCACGACGAGGTCGGCCGGGTCGAGGGTCGGCTCCGGCGCCGTCGCACGGGTGCGCGCTGGTACCGGCGATTCCGCACGGCCGGGCGCCGCGGCCGGGGCCGGCGCCGCCGTCGGGCGGTCAGTTGCCATGGTGCTCGCGAGCTGTGCCGTGTCCGTATCGACGCTCGGCAGCGCGTCGATCGTCTGCTGGGCCGCGCCGCTGACGTCGGCGTCGAGCTCGGCGCGTCGCCGGGCGATCGCGGTGCGCTCGCCGAGCTCGGCGGCGAGCGGTCCGACGGCCGCGTGCAGGTCGCCGATCGCCGCCAGGCCGCCGGTCAGGTCGACCTGCACCGGCGCCCGCGCGGCGGCCTCGCGCAGCGCTCCCGGTCCGGCGAGCGCGCACAGCAGCCAGCCCAGCTCGGCGGTTGAGCACGTGCGCACGCCGAGGCGCTCCTCGACGAGCGCGGCGACGGCGTCGCCGGCCGCCATCAGCCCCGTCCCGCGCACCCAGCCGATCCGCGGCGCGACGATCCGCACGCGCGATCCCCAGCTGTCCTGCTCGCTGTGCCAGCGCGCGAGCAGGGTCTCGAGCGCGGCCTTCGTCTCGCCGTAGGCGCCGTCGCCGCCGAAGGCGCCGTGGTTGGGCGACAGCGCGAGCAGGATCGTCGGCGCGACGGCGCCGTCGGGCAGCCGGCCCGCGACGGCGCCGACGAGGCGCTGCACGCCGAGCAGCTGCAGGCGCAGCGCCAGCTCGGAGTCCGCGCCCGCAGCCGCGGCGTCGCCGGCCGTCGCGATCGCGGCGAACGGCGCCACGATCGTCGGGTGCAGCGGATCCAGGCGCAGGTCCGGCCGCCCGCGTGCGCTCGTCTGCGGGTGCGCCAGCCAGTTCGCGAGCGCGTCGACGTCAGCGAACGAGGCGAGGTTGGCGGGCAGCACGTGCAGCTCGGCGCCGGGCCCGGCCGACAGCCGGTACAGCTCGCGGTACCAGCGCCGCCGCGCCGGCGTGTCGGTCGACGTCGCGACGACGACCGTCGCGCCGCCGGCCAGCAGCCGCCGCACGAGCTCGGCGGCGATCGAGCCGGGGCTCGCGCCGGTGACGAGCGCGGTCTCGCCGCGCAGGTCAGCGGGCGCCACGAGCGCGTCGCGCAGCTCGGGCGGTAGGCCGGCGAGCAGGTCCTGTGGCCGCTCGGCGTCCTCGGCGGCGCCGGCCGACAGCGTGCCGCCCGGTTCGATCCGCACCGTCGGGCGCAGCCCCGGCGGCGGCTCGGCGTGCGGCGCTGCGCCGCCGGCGCCCGCGTCGGCGATGGCGCGCAGCTTCCCGGCGAGCGGGTCGTCGCAGCGTCCGGCGAGGAAGCGCGCGATCTGCGCCAGGACGGGATCGTCGCCGTGGGCGGCGATCCGTCGCAGCGCGGCCTCGTCGATCGTCCCGCGCAGGCCGTCGTGGTAGGCGCCGACGAGATCCCAGCGGGCGCTCGCCCAGGCCGAGGTGAAGCGCACGTGGCGGCGATGGTCGAAGCGCGGGGCGACCTCGTCGGCTCGCCCGGCGCCCAGCTCCGCGTCGAGCAGCGCGAGGCGCTCGCGCGCGGGGTCGGACGCGGGCGGCGCTCCGGCGCCGTCGCCCGCGGCGCCGCCGAGGCCGGCGATCAGCGCCTGCGCGGCGTCGACGAGCGCCCGCTCGACGTGCGCGACCGCGGCGCCCGCGACGACGGGGTCGATCGTCGCGCTCGCCGCCGCGACGGGCTGCGCCGGCCGCGCG
>JAUYGN010000068.1 GCA_030690545.1 Solirubrobacteraceae bacterium | reverse complement strand
GGTGGAGCAGACGGGCGTGAAGTCGCGGGGGTGGGAGAACAGCACGCCCCAGGAGTTGCCGAGCCAGTCGTGGAAGTTGATCGTGCCCTCGGTTGTGGTGGCCTCGAAGTCTGGGGCCTTGTCACCGATCGTCAGAGCCATGTGCATCCTCCAATGCTTGAAAAAGGCGGAAAAGCGGGTGGAATTAGGCTATCAACTCGACGACGGTGCCTGCCCGCCAGCTTCGCGTGGCGGGGAGCCCGGATCGGCATGGCGGCGGCGACGCGAACGAGGCGCGTCCGCCGCGGGCGATCACGAACCCGGAGCGCCTGGCGCGGCGGCGAGCACGAGCGACGGATATCCGCCCCGCGTGAGGGCGACGCGGTCCGTCACGACGAAGCCGGCATCGCGCAGGTCGGCGCTCGGGTCGAGCGGCAGCACGCCGCCCCATGCCGCCGGTCGCATGCGCGCTGCGAGCGCCAGCGTGGCATGCGCGAGCCGGCCGCCGGGGCGCCGCCGGTCGACCCAGGCGGTCACGACGACGAGTCGCGCCGCCGCGGTCGGCGCGAGCAGCCGTCGCGCCTCGGCGAGCACCTCTGCGCGGCGCGCGGCGTCGAGCAGGTGCAGCAGGCTCGCGCAGGTCACGACGTCTGCCGATCCGTCGGGCAGCGGGACCGCGCGCGCGTCGGCGAGCAGCGTCGTCCAGCCCGCCGGCAGCGTGCCGCCGGCGGCGAGCATGCCGGGCGAGCGGTCGACGCCGATCGCGTCGCGCGGCCGGTCCGGGCGTGCCGCGAGCGTGCGCAGCAGCAGCCCCGTGCCCGTGGCCAGGTCGACGAGCCGCTCGTCGGCACGCGGCGCGGCGAGTCGCAGCGCCGCCTCGATCGCTCCCCTCTGGAGGTGCTCCTGGCGGGCGTAGCGCCCGGCGTGGCGATCCCACGTCGCGGCCGCCGCCGGGTCGGAGTGGCGTGACACGCAGGGATCGTCGCATCGGGGCGCGCGCGTCGCTGCCGGATTCGGGCCGGGCTTGGATCGATCGAATCGACAACACGGGCCGAGCGGCCATGCGATCGCCCGTGTCGTCCACGCCGCCCCGTCAGGCCGGCAGGTGCCCGGCGAGCGAGCACCTGCCGGCCGGTCCGGCCATCGCGGCCGGTGACGGATCGGTCGCGGTCAGTCCGCGCCGGCCGGTCCGATGAACGGCAGGACCTGGATCTTCACCTCGAACAGGCGCAGGAACGGCGGGCAGATCTCGCCCGGATCGCAGTCCGGCGCTCCACTCGACGTGATCGTCGTGAATCCGCTGCCGAGCGCGAGCAGGCCCCATGTCTGATCGGGCACGAGCGTCGGGATGTCGTAGACCTTGACGTTGCGGTTGCTGGCCTTGGGCGTGTCCCAGACGAAGTCCGGGTCCAGGCGCAGCGTGGCGCACTGGCCCTGGCGCAGCGTGACCGTGGTGCCGTTGTCGTCGTTCGTGATCGTCTTCGGGTCGCTGCAGTACGGGCTCGCGGCGCTCGTCGCCGCCGACGCGGGCTGCGCGATCGCCAGGCATGCGAGCAGCGACGCGACGAGTGCGCAGAGTGTGAGCTTCTTCGTTGGCTTCATGGTGAGAGAGCCTCCGTTCTTGCGTCCTACGTGGTACAGAAATCGGGTCCTTCGATGATGCGGCAGCAAGCGCGTGCGTAATCGAAAGTATTCGGGTGAGAAGCCGTCGATACCGGTCAGCACTTCGCCGGTGAGACGGCTCGTGACAACGAGCAACTGCGCCACATGAACCTCCAACCTGTGGCCGCTTTGGCGGACAAGACAGCGTCACGCCATCGTCGTGCCAGCGTACCTGGACACACGCGTGCGTCTGTGACCCTGGTCACGGGAGGCGGGATGCGCAGCCGGCAGGGAGCGTCGCCGTGACAGCGATCTACGGGGCCGGCCCGTCGCCGCGCGGGAGCACCAGCACGGATCGATGCTCAGCGCCGTGCAGCACCTCGATCTCGACCGCGCGCAGCTCCGTCGCGGTGGTGGGATCGTCTCCGGTCCCGGGGTTGCGCGCGTAGCGCGGATGCGCGCCGGCGCTGACCTGCAGCCGGACGCGGTGGCCGGCCGCGAAGCGATGGCCGATCGGCCACAGGTCGAAGCCGACGTGCCAGACGCCGCCGCCGTCGCATTCGAAGCGTTCGGGCGCGACCCGCGCCAGGGCGTCGCAGACGTTCCACGAAGCACCGTCTCGATCGACGTCGCAGACACGTGCGAACAGGTCGAAGTGCGGCGAGCTCGAGCGGACGCGCAACGCGACCCGCACGGGGCCGATCGCCTCGATCGTGGCCGGCAGCGGTGCCGTCGTGTAGGTCAGCACGTCGGCGCGCGCCTCGTGGCGCCGGTTGTCGCAGACTGGCCGGCGCGTGAGCAGGACGGGGCCGCCGAGCGACGGCGTCGGGTGGGCCGGGTCGTAGCGGAAGCGGTCGCCCGCGCCCGCGTCCGCGGCCTCGCTCGCGCCTGTGCCGTCGCGTGCGCCCGTCTGCCCCGGCTCGGCCGGGGCCGGGTCGGTCTGCTCCAGCAGCCGTCCGTCGCCGGCCAGCCACAGTCGCCGCTCGCCGCTGCCCGGCGGCGGCCAGCTCGGCAGGTCGCGCCAGCCCCCGCCTTGCGGCTCGCCGGTGACGAACAGCCGCACGGCGGCGTCGCGCACGAGCCGGTCGTCGTCGAGCAGGTGCGCGCGCAGCCAGCCGAGCGCCTCGCGCGTGCCCGCGGCGACGAGGCTCGGCGAGGTGTGCGACCACGGTCCGACGATCAGCTGCGGCGTGCGCCCGGCCGCCTGCAGCGCGACGAAGTCGTCGAGCATCCAGGGCAGGAAGATGTCGTACCAGCCGCCGACGAGCTGGACCGGCGCGGTGATCGTGTCGACGCCCGCCGCGTAGTCGCGCGCCACCCAGTAGGCGTCGTCGCGCAGCGGGCTGGCCATCGCCTCGCGAAACCACGCCACCTCGGCGCCGGTGGCGAGCGCGTCGAGCTCGCCGAGCGGCAGCTCGGAGCACAGGCGCGGCAGTCCGCGGATCGCGCGCGCGATCGCCAGCGGCGCGAGACGGCGCTCCTGCGCGGCGATCAGCACGAGCCACGAGGCGGCGGTCTCCAGCGAGAGGCTGCCGCCGGCGTAGGTCTGGCCATGGAACTGCGATGCGCTGACCTGGATCGTCAGCGCGGCGAGGTCGTCGCCGGCGTCCGGCGCGGCGGCCCACTGGACGAGGCCGAGATAGCTGGGCCCGACCATCGCGATCCGCTCGGCGTGCCACGTCTGCTGGCGGATCCAATGCAGCGTCGCAAGGCCGTCGGCGCGCTCGTCGAAGGGGCTGAAGGTGCCCTCCGAGCCGAACGTGCCGCGCACGCTCTGGACGACGACCTGCAGGCCGCGCTCGGCCAGCAATCGTCCGAAGATCAGCCCGAAGACCTGATGGCGCCCGTACGGCGAGCGCACGAGGACGGTCGGCTGGACCTCGTGGCGCGTCGCGCGAGCGACCCAGCGGTCGGCGAGCAGGACGGCGCCGTCGTCCATCGCGATGCGCAGCGGCTCGCGGACGACGTCGTGGGTCTGCGCGCGCGGGATTGCGGTCAGGCGGCCGACGATCGCGCTGGGAAGGCTCACCCCTCCGATCGTAGGCTGCCCGCCGCTGTCAGCTCATCTCAGCGGGCGGTAGGTGCCGAAGTACCAGCTGTTGCCCTCGGGGTCGGTGGCGCCGTAGTCGCGCGAGCCGTAGTCGGTGTCGAGCAGCTCGGTCGTGATCTGCGCTCCCGCGCGCTTGGCGTGGTCGTGGTGCGCGTCGGCGTCGGCGACGACGACGTAGGTGTGCGCGCCGCCCGGCGCCCCGAAGCGCGTCGGCGCCGGCATCACGACGGCGTCGCCGTAGCGCAGCTCGACGTGCGCGAGCTCGCCGTCGTCGTTCTCGTGCAGCTCGTGGCGCTCGAAGCCGAACGCCTCGCAGAGGAAGTCGACCGCGGCGCGCAGGTCGCGGTAGGGGATGATCGGAGAGATGGTTGACATGGCGCCGAGGCTAGGCCGCGAACGCGAGCCCGTCTTGGATGTTTGTGACCGCCGTGGTCGCGAACGCCGCCGGCGCGCCGGCCCCCAGCGCGCGGAATTCGCGGTTGAGGTGGGGCTGATCGGCGTAGCCGCAGATCGCGCTGACCTCGGCCGGCGCGATCCCCCGCGCCAGCAGCGCGCCGGCGCGCTCGAAGCGCAGGATCCGCGCGAACGCCTTCGGCGCCATCCCGACCTCCTCGCCGAAGCGAGCGGACAGGTGCCGGCGGCTGCAGCCGAGCTCCTGCGTCAGCGCGCCGATCCGCAGCCGGCCGTGCGCTTCGCTGAGGCGCGACCAGGCGTAGGCGACGTCGGCGCGCGGCGGCGCCGCGCGCTCGAGGCGGTCCAGCAGGAAGGCGTCGAGCGCGTCGAAGCGCGCGGGCCAGCTGTCGAGCGTCGCGAGTCGCTCGGAGATCGCGCGGTCGTTGGCGAGGACGTCCTGCAGCGCGACGGTCCGCCGCGCGAGCTCGCGCATCGGCAGTCCGAGCAGCATCCGCGCGCCGAGCGGCGTGAGGTTGATCTGCACGCCGGCCTGGCGCCCGTCGTCGGTGACGACGGCCGGCGCGTCGTAGAGGCCCGCGACGAAGGAGCGGTGCGCCGCGCCGTCGACGTCGATCGCGGGGCCGAGCCCGACGATCAGCACGATCCCGGCGTGCGGCAGCTCGACGCGGCGCACCGGCGCGTGCATCTCCTGGCGGTAGCCGGCGTAGCCGCCGCGGACGTAGGGCGCGAGCAGCGGGTGCGGCGCGCGCAGCGCGTACTCCCAGGAGCCGTGCTCGGTCACGCCGCGTTGCAGCATGCGCATAGTGTCCCGCCGCGGCGGCCGCCTGCCAAGCGCCCGCGCCGGGGCTCGCCCGGCAGCTCGGTCCGCGTGCTCGGCGCGCGCGCGGATGCGCGTCGGCTCAGATCGGCCGCGGACTCGGGTCCGGCGGCAGCGGGCCCGGATCGGGGGTGGGCGCCGGCGGGGCGGGGTCGGGCGTGGGAAGCGGTCCCGGGACGGGCGCCGGCCTCGGCGGCGCCGGGACTTCGAGCCGTGGCGTGCCGTCATGTTGGATGTCGGTCATGGCCCTGCTGTACCCACGCGGCTGGAGGCGAGCACATGGGAACGCGCACGCTGACGGTGGGGTGTCCGCGCCGCTCCCCCGGGATGCGGGCTCACGGCGGGGCGGTCACGCGCCCGCGCGCGGATCGGAGCGTGCGTGCCAGCGTGTCGGCGTCGTAGGCGCCGACGTGGCGCCGCACGCCGACGAAGAACGTCGGCGTGCCGCGCGCGCCGCTGGCCTCCGCGTCGGCGATGTCCTCGCGGACGCGCTCCGCGAGGCGCTCCTCTTCTCCGATCTCGCGCACGAACCGCTCGACGTCGAGGCCGAGGTCGGCGGCGTAGCCGACGAGATCCTCGAGCTCGAGCTCGTCCTGGCGGCTGAAGAGGAGGTCGTGCATCTCCCAGAAGCGGCCCTGGGCAGCCGCTGCCTCCGAGGCCTGGGCGGCGAGCTCGGCGTGGGGGTGCACGTCGGTGAGCGGGAGATGGCGAAAGACGTAGCGCAGCTCGTCGCCGAAGCGCTCCCGCAGCTCGCGCACGACGCCGGTCGCCTGCCCGCAGAACGGACACTCGAAGTCGCTGTACTCGACGAGCGTCAGCGGCGCGTCCTGCGGGCCGCGGATGTGGTCGCGGTCGATCTCGACAGGACGGTCGAGCACCATCGGCAGGCTCGCGCTGCGCTCGCCGCGCAGGGCCGCCGCGAGCCGGAACACGAGCCAGCCGACGAACGTCGCCAGCACGGAGGCGAGCAGGATGCCGATGATCGCCTGCTCGCGCAGCGCCTCCGAGTCGAACGCCAGGTCGGCGATCAGCAGCGACACCGTGAAGCCGATGCCCGACAGCGCGGCGCCGCCGAGCAGCTGGCCCTCGCCGACGCCCTGCGGCAGCGAGCCGAGCCGCAGCCGCAGGGCCACGAGCGCGCCGGCGCCGATTCCGAGCAGCTTGCCGGCCACGAGGCCGAGCACGATGCCCCAGGTGATCGGGGAGCGCAGCGCCTCGCCGAGCAGCCCGTCGCCGAGGGCGATCCCGGCGTTGGCGAGCGCGAACAGCGGCACGACGACGTAGGCCGTCCACGGGTGCAGGCTCGTCTGCAGGCGCTCGTTGACCGAGACCGCGCGCTGCAGTCCCCGGCGGGCCGTCTCGCTGACCTGTGGCAGCGGGGACTGGCGAAACGCCCGAAACAGCGCCGCTGCCCGCTCGACGTCGGAGCGGTCGGGCGGTCGGGCGGCGATCAGCAGGCCCGCGGCCATCCCCGCGATCGACGGGTGCAGGCCCGACTCGACGGTCGCGATCCACAGGGCGAGCCCGACCAGCAGGTAGGGGGAGCTGCGCCATTGGCTGACGCGGTTGAGCAGCGCCAGCGCTGCCAGGCAGGCCGCGACGACCGCCAGCGCGACGCCGTCGAGCGAGTCCGAGTAGACGACGCCGATGATCGCGACCGCGACGATGTCGTCGAACACCGTCAGCGTCAGCAGGAACACGCGCAGCTGCGTCGGGCAGGCCGGGCCGACGATCGCCAGCGCGCCGAGCAGGAACGCGGTGTCGGTGCCGATCACGATCCCCCAGCCGGCGGCGGCCTCGCCGGACGGGTTGAGCGACAGGTACAGCAGCGCCGGCACGACGATCCCGCCGGCGGCGGCAGCCGCCGGCACGACGATCCGCTGGCGCTCCGTGAGCTCGCCGACCGACAGCTCGCGGCGCACCTCCAAGCCGATCACGAAGAAGAACAGGACCATCAACCCGTCGTTGACCCAGTGGCCGAGATTCATCGCCAGCTCGCTGCCGCCGACACGGATCGACAGCTCGGTGCTCCACAGCGACTCGTAGCTGCCCGACCACGGCGAGTTGGCCCAGCTCAGCGCGATCAGGACCGCGGCCAGCAGCAGGCCGGCGCTTCCGGCCTCCGTCGCCAGGAAGCTGCGCAGCGGCCGGGTGAGCTGCGCGAGCAGCACCCGGCGCTGTGCTTCGGACTGGCCTTCCCGGCCCGCGTTGTCCACCATCCTGTGCGCGGGCCTCAGTCCGCGCGTCCGAAGCGCTCGGCCGGGCGCGGCTCGTCGTCGAGGCCGGCGTCGACGTCCTGACCTGTCGCCAGCCGGCCGGCGAGCGGCGGCGGCGTTGGCCGCCATCCAGCGGCGGCACGGTCCAGGAAGCTGTTCATCGCTGCGTCGACGCTAACGCACCCGACGAGACGATCGCCCGGCGTCTCACTGTGGCCAGGCCCGCATGGTGAGCCCGATGACGCGCTCGAGCTCCTCGCGCGTGGAGCCGGACGCCGCCTTCACGGCCATGCCGTAGACGACGGTCCTGATGTAGTCGGCGAGCGTTGCGGGATCGGCATCGGCGGGCAGGTCGCCCTCGGCCTGGGCGCGCTCGAAACGCTCGCGGATCGCGGCTTCGCCGTCGTGACGAAACGCGATCAGCGCCCGCCCGATCTGCGACGAGTCCTCGGCGCAGGTCGGCGAGCTGTGCACGGCGAGGCAGCCGGCCGGCGTTGCCGGGTCGGTCTGCAGGTCGGCGGCGCCCCGCAGCACGTGCTCGGCGACCGCGCGCGCGGTCGGTTGCCCCAGGGCCGGCCTCATGTAGGCCGACCGGACCTCCGCATAGCGCTCGAGCGTCCTGCGAAACAGCTCCTGCTTGTTGCCGAAGGCGGCGTAGAGGCTGGGCCGGTTGATGTCCATCGCCTCGGTCAGGTCGGTCATCGAGGCGCCGTCATAGCCCTTGCGCCAGAAGACGATCATCGCGCTCTCGAGTGCCTGATCGGTGTCGAAGGTTCGCGTCCTGGCCACGTCCCCAAACCTTTCTGTATCGCTCGGTACAGGTTCTGGTACGGTCGCGGTCAACACAGTACCGATCGGTACAGAACGCTGCCCCAGTGTCGGACCGCGGCTGTCGTCGGCGGTCCTCGGACACGCGGAGGAGCGCGACCAGACGACCAGGAGACCGCGATGACGAGCGCCGCACCCCCGAGCCCGCCGACCGAGACGTCGACGATCACCGAACACGAGTGCCAGCAGGTGAGACGTGCCAACGAGACCGGGCGCACGCCGGTCGTGTTCGTCCACGGCCTCTGGCTGCTGCCCAGCAGCTGGGACCGCTGGGCGGACGTCTTCGAGCAGGCCGGCTACACCGCGCTGACGCCGGGCTGGCCGGACGATCCCGAGACCGTCGACGAGGCGAACGCGCATCCGCAGGCGTTCGCCCGGAAGACCGTCGGGCAGGTCGCCGATCACTTCGAGGAGATCGTCGGCGTGCTCGACAGCAAGCCGGTCGTCATCGGGCACTCGTTCGGCGGGCTGCTCGCGCAGATCCTCGCCGGTCGGGGGCTGGCGTCGGTCAGCGTGGCGATCGATCCGGCGCCGTTTCGCGGCGTGCTGCCGCTGCCGCTGTCGGCGCTGAAGTCGGCGTTCCCGGTGCTCGGCAACCCGGCCAACCGCAGCCGCGCGGTCCCCCTCACGTACGAGCAGTTCCGCTTCGGCTTCGCCAACGCCGTCAGCGAGGAGGAGGCCAGGGAGCTCTACGAGACGTTCGCCGTGCCGGCCGCCGGCGCGCCGCTCTTCCAGGCGGCGACCGCCAACCTGAACCCGTGGACGGAGGCCAAGGTCAACAGCCGCAACCCCGAGCGCGGCCCGCTGCTGATCATCTCCGGCGAGCAGGACAACACCGTCCCGTGGGCGATCGCCAACGCCTCCTACAAGAAGCAGAAGCGCAACGATGGCGTCACCGAGATCGTCGAGATCGCGGGCCGCGGGCACGCGCTGACGATCGACGGCGGCTGGCGCGAGGTCGCGGACACGGCGCTCGCGTTCGCGCAGCGCTTCGCCTGAGACGCGCGGAGGACGTTCCAGCGACGGTTCGCTGCGCTCCAGGCTGGGTCAGTGCGCGCCGGCGGTCTCAGGGAAGCAGCGAATGTGCTCCGCGACCACGCGAAGCTGCTCCAGCCCGGCGCGGGCGATCCGTGAGACCTGCATCTGGCCGAGCCCGATCAGCGCTCCGATCTCCGCTTGCGTGAGCTCCTGCTCGAAGCGCAGACGCAAGACGAGGCGGGTACGCGGCGTCACGCCGAGGAGCAGCCGATCGAGCAGAGCGCGGCGCTCAGCGTTCTCGAACCCCCCGTCCTCGGTGCCCAGCGTGTCCTGCAGGACCGCATGATCTCCGAGGCCGGCGACGGGGCCCTGCAGCGACAGCGCGCTGCGCGCGCCGCGCGCTTGCATCGCCTCGAGCACGTGCGCCTCGCTGCTGCCGACTGCGCCTGCGATCTCCGACGCAGTTGGCGAGCGGTCAAGCTGCGCGCCGAGCTCTCCCGTGGCCTGCTCGACGCGGCTGGAGAGCTCCTGAAGCTCGCGCGGCGGTCGGACCGCCCAGCCGCGGTCACGGAAGTGGCGCTTGAGCTCACCGGTGATCGTTGGAACCGCGAAGCTCGAGAACGCGCACCTGCGGTTCGGCTCGTAGCGGTCGACGGCCTTGACGAGCGCGAGCGACGCGACCTGCACGAGATCCTCGAGCGGCTCTCCCGAACGCTCGTAGCGGCGGGCCAGCGAGCGCGCGAGCGGCAAGAACCGCCGGATGAGCTGCTCGCGGGCGCGCGGGTCCCCGGCGTCGCGGCGCGCGAACAGCAGCCGATCTTGGCGTGCGCGCGCATCATCGGCAGACCTGGCTACGCCTGCCGTCGGCGGCCGTTCGTCGGTGGGCTGCGGCATCGCGTCGGAACTCCCTCGGGTAGCGCTGATGGCTGTTCCGAGGGCTGCATGTCGCCGGGGTCACGGCTGACGTGCGTCCCGCAGGTACTCGATGGCCGAAGGCGATCAGATGTAGCTCGCCTACGACTCCTCCATTCGTTCTACCCGGTCGGCGAGCAGGCGCAACCGATCTCGTCGCCCGCTCGATGAAGATTCGGTTAACGCTGTCCGCGAACCTGGCGCGGCCGGCGTGCGCCGATCCCTGCAAGACGACCGATCGATCCGTGCCGGCGACGATGGTCGGTGCCGGAGCACACGCCGGGTCGCTACAGGCGGCGTACCGGACGGCCACCGACGGTCACCGTCAGTCGACCGGTCCCGGTCGGGACGTGGAAGGTCAGCTGGCCGGTGCGGCCGGCCTTCGTGCGGCGAACGACCCGGCCGCCGCGCTTGGCGACGATGCTCGCCCGCGCGCTCGCGTTGCGGACGCTGCAGCGGACCTGCAGGCGACCGCGCGGGCGCACGAGCCGGCAGCTGACCGTGATCCGCGGCGTCGCGCCGCGCGCGCCGCGCG
>JAUYGN010000060.1 GCA_030690545.1 Solirubrobacteraceae bacterium | reverse complement strand
CCCGGATCGCTACGAGTCGGCGTCAGCGGACGTTGCGTTGCAGTCTGATCCGTTGACGAACAATCGGTATGCGTTCGGGGCGGGCAATCCGATCGGCAACATCGAGTTCGATGGGCACGGGCCGTGCGGCGACAGGATGTGTCCGCTTCCGCCGGCCGAGGCCGCCGAGCAGCGCGAGCGTGAGCGTCAGCAGCGTGCCGCCCGGGCGCGGGCAGCGGAAGACGAGGCCGTTCGCGAGGGCGTGCGGCGTTCGAAGCGTACCGGCGATCCGTACAAGGTTGCGTACCATGGCGGGTCTCGCTGGGTCACGCCGACCACGTGTATCGATGACCGCGAGTGCTTCATGAACACGACGACTAGGGCCGCGAAGTGGCAGCAGACGCCGAGCGGGGATCTCGCACGGACCGCCGGTCAGCTGGAGGGCGCCAACTACGCCCACCGGCCGAGTCCTGGGCGTGTCCAGCGGCAGATGGCGGCCAACGAGCTCGCAAAGAAGTCGCCCCAAGCGCTGCGCGGCCAGGGCCGCGAGAACCTGCTCGCCAAGTTCCGCAGCGACCCGTTGTATGAAGGCGTGATCGCAGATAATGCGGCTGCCTTTGCCCCTGACAATTCCAGCGTTCTCGACGATGTCGGGAACGGAGTTGTCGGCGGAGTTGGGAGTATCGTCGGTGGAGTAGCAGACCTGATAGACGCGACCGGCGTTGACGTCCCGAAGGCGGCGAAAGCTGGGTCCCGATTCGCGGGCGGTGCGCCCATTTTTATGGGACAATTTTTCGGGGGAGATGGCTTGATTGAGTCACTGGTCCGCGGCGGCGGGTCAGTGCTCTCAGGTAGCGTTGTCTTCATCGGCTGTACGCTAGGTACGGTGGGTATGGGCGTGGTAACCGGTACCTGCCCCGCTGCTAGTGTTGTCGGCGGAGTGGCACTAGATCAGTTCCTGACCCAACCAGCGCTGGACCTGTTTTTTTAGTGAACCTTCCGTTGCCAGGCGTAGCTTTCGCGGTCGGAATGCTGCTCGCTTGCCTATATGTCATTGGTAAGTGCCGAAATGGTGGCGGGGATCGTTACCAGAACGTGTAGATAAAGCCCAGAGGAGTGCAACATTTGAAGGAGCACAGGTACGGTTCGCCCTTAGAATCGCGCCCACAGTTTGTGTATCCGGCGCGATAATGTTCTCGACCTTCCTTGTTATCGATGTCATCGACGCCGGCTCAGCCGGAGTTCGTTATGCTATCTACGTGCTTTTGGTCGTGAGCCTGACAGGTGTGGTGTTGGGCTCTCTAGTCACTGTATTTGCTTGGCCAAGATGTTTGATACTTCCCGTTGTGCGAGATAAGCCGCTTATCATTGATAAGTCGACTGTAGGCGACTGCGATTAGATGGCTTTCAGGCGCCTTGGTTAGGTCTGTGCACCTGCTCCAATACTTCCTGTGGCCGCGGCGTGTGATGGCGTCGAAGGGCCGGTGGGCCTTATGGTATTGCTCCCAGGCGTGAAAGCTTGCTCGTGAAGTTCCGCAGCGCCCCGTTGTATGAGACCGCGCGGTGAGGGCACGAGCACGGTCGGGCCGGTGACGTCGCCGAAGCGCACGCGGTACAGCTCGGCCGAGCGCCTGCCGGTGTTCTCGGGGAGAGTCGCCGGCCGCTTACCGACCGATTGGTCTGCCGGCTCTCAGAGGCGTCCGGCGGCCGCTCGGCCTAGCTTGAGCACCGCATCGGCGATGCCCTTTGCTGTTGGTCTGCTCACTGAGATTTGCACCATCGTCTCCGACTTGATGAGCGCGATGGTCGCGTACGCCAGCGACCCCGTAGTCGTTCGATCGATGTACGCGACCTCCCATGGACCGGTCACGCGCTGAGGGCGGGGACCCGTGAGCGTGCGTAGGTCGTCACGAACGCGAGGCGTGGCCTTGAGTGCGACGACGCCGATGCTGCCGACTTTGGACAGCGAATCCGGGGCCTTGGCCGTGTATCCGCAGATCGGGTGGCCCTGAGGCGTCACGGTGGCTCCGAGAGCTGCCGATGCCTCGCGCGCCGTCAGTACGTTGCATGCTCCGATCGATGCTGGTTCCACTCCCTGCCGTTTGGCCGCTTGGGCCCGTTGCGCGTCGCTTTGCACGGCGGGAAGTTCGCCCTTGTGTGGCACGGCACCCTGAGGTATCCCTGTCTTACGTAGCTGCTCGGCGGACGGTGTCGATGTCGTAGGAAGAGTGGCCGTGGCGGCGGTTGTCGTATTCGATACAGCAGGCGATGTGGATGTCGTAGGAAGGGTGGCGCCGACCATCGGTGTTGTGTTCGATGTACCTTCACTGTCGCTGCCACACGCTCCAAGGGACAAGGATGCAAGTCCCACGGCGAGCGCAGCGATGCCCTTTCTGAAGAGCGACAACGTCGCCCTGTCAATAACGTTGGCCCGCATTGTCAAAGTCCGCCTGCAGTCCACCGGTTGTATCTATGAGAGAGTAGGGATACACAGGACTCGTGTTCATCAACGGCTGCACGGCGAACGTGTCGAGTAGGCCGACACTCGGTCCGACGTTGACCTGTGGCAAGTTCGCAAGTTCCCAGCAGCACTGCCGCGTTGTCTGGGGCGCTATGTCGAATATCGTGCTTGCCGCGCCAGCGCCGATGTCGCGGTGGACCTGGTATTGAGCGGTTATCGGGGTCGAGAAGAGCGGCGTCGTGTCCCAATACAGATCCACGAACACTCGGCTCGTTCCATCGATGCAGTCGTAGCCGTATGCCGCCGCGCTGGCTGTCCATATGTGCGGCCCACGCGCATCTCCGCTGGTTTCATATGTCGTGAACTGCCGTTCGGCTGCGTGAGCGGTAGCGCTACCAGTGACATAATTGGGACAGTACCCGTCAGGGCCCGTCACTCCAGTCGGTGGGGGTGGCGGCGGCGGCCCACCGCCGCCGTAGCCGAACGCGGCCAGCGTATAATGGATGGTGGTGTCGTCCTGCCACGCGCTGAGCATGGCCGCGATGGCGTTCTCCTTGTCGACGTCCGGCGTCGAGCGCCTGATCCCGACGCCGTACTGCTCGATCAGTCCGTACCCCGAGTACTCGCTCGGATTTAGGACCTCCCAGACGTTCGGATCCGCGGGCGTCGGTGCGGTGCCCGAGGTCCAGGCGATGTTCAGCAGGTTCGACAGCGCCACCAGGCCGAGACGGGTCGTCCCGGACGTGACCGCTCCGCGAACCTGGGTGATGCCGGACTCCAAGCGCACCTTGCACACCCCGGGGTTCTGGGCATCGCAGTCCGAGCCCGGCCAGACGTTCCGATCTCCACTCATTGGATCGTCGTCGTAGTAGAAGCCGGCCTGGATCAGCGCCTGCCTGGCCGCCGCGCCGAACGGCTCCGAGTACGGATCAGCGATCGAGATCGTGTTCTCGTCGGCGTTCGCGAGCCACGTGATGACCCCCTCCATGCCCGTGGGTGCCGGCGTCACTGGGTCCGCCTCGCAGCGCGGCGACTGCGGCACGCCGTTGCCGCTGCCATCGACCGCCCCGTTGGGCGCACCCGGACTCCCCGGATCATCGCCATCAGCGGCGTACGCCGCGTTACAGCTGTAGATCACAAGCCGGCCGATCATGATCGGCGTCTTCGTGTGCGCGATACCGGGACACGCCGTCGTGGATCCACCGACCGTGCAGTCACCGCCGTCAGCGGTCGGGATCACCGCGTCGATGTTCGCCTCGTCGGCCGAGAAGAACGCATCGATCTGCAGCGGGCCCTGCTCGCAGAGCGGATTGATACCCACCGGATTACACGTCGAGTATGGACCCAGCCCGAGCAACTGCTGACGCAGATTGCCCGACGTGACGCCGCGCAACGTCGTCGTATCGATGCTCGAGTCGTTCCAGAAGCCGCCCGGCTGACCCGCGGCGTTGAACGTGAACGTGGCCAGACCGTATTGACTCGACAGATGAGGCGCCAAGTCCGTCATCGCCGCATAGATGTCGTTGGCCACGGCGATCTCGACCGGGACCTGGGCGACGCTCGCCTGAGCGCGCTGAGCAGTCCCGCGAGCACGGCACGCCATCGCCACGTACACCAGGGTCCTGCCGCGCCTATCCCATCATGCCGAACCCATGAGCACTGGATCGTCTGTACATCCCACTTCCTATGATCGCTGGAATGGCGAGGAACGTCGGCCCGACCCTACGTCTGGGTGGTACGCACGTCAAGCCATTGGTCCCATGCAATGCATATGTCCTCACTCGCGGCGTGGCCCATCGCCAGAAGCGCTGGAAGCTGTCAGGCCCGCTGTTCGTGACAAGGTCAACGATGTCTGCGGCCGGCATCTGAACTCGAGTGCGTCGTAGTGCGGTGCATGGACAGGCGCTGGATCGCACGGTGCCGATCCTGCCGTGATGCCCGGCACGCCCGAGCACGCCCACGAACGACGACGAGCGCGACACCTCAGGGATGTACGCTGTGCTGAACGTGCAAAACGGCAAGTCATCAGCTTGTTGCACGCGTGTCACTGAGCCGTCGGGATCTTGAAGAAGTTCCTCTCTCCCCCGACCAGTCCAGGTTGCGGGGTGCTCTACCGCGCCGGCGGGCGCACGAGCACGGTCGGGCCGGTGACGTCGCCGAAGCGCACGCGGTACAGCCCGGCAGACCGCAGCCGCGCCTCGTAGCGCCCTCCGGCGCCGACCGCCGCGTCGAAGCGCGTCACCCAGCGCTTGCCGTTGAAGCGCTGCACGCTGACCCAGCTGCGCCCCGGCGTCGCCGGATCGACGCGGCCCGTGATCGTTCCCACGGTCGTGCCGGCGGCGCCGAGCGCCGCGGCCCGCGCTGCCGCGGGGGCGACGCCTCCGCTCGGCGTGGCCGGCGTGCTCGGCGTGCCGGCCGGCGCAGACGCGGCCGGCGGCTTGGGCGTGTTGCCGTCGCCGCGCCTGGCCGTCGCGGTGATGACCGTGAAGCGCGCCCAGGTGTCGTACAGGCCGAGCCGGCTGCGCAGCGTCGGCCCGGTCACGGAGGTGGTCCCGCCCGTGCCGACGATCTGCGCGCGTATGACGCGCGGCGACTTGCCGCGGCTCAGCACGCGGATGCGCTGCAGGCTGCCCTTGACGAGGCTGCCGAGCCGCCGCTGCGCCGACGCGAGCGTCAGCCGCCGGGTCCAGCGATGGCGCGGCGACACGTTGTCGTGCGGATCCTCGACGGAGACGAGGTAGGGCGCGGGCTCGGCGCCGATGAACCCGTTCTCGACGTTCTCCGTGCGCCCGCCCGAGGTCGAGAAGTAGTACGTCACGACCGGCTTGCCCTCGTAGGAGACGACCTTGCCGGCCGTCGCGGCGACCGCCCGGTCGGTCGCGGCTGTCTCGCCGGAGATCCCGTTGTAGACCTGTGAGCGCGTGTCGGCGTAGTGGTCGAAGCCGTCGCCGTTCTTCGTCGTCGCGAGCGCGTAGGTGCGGGCGGCGACCGCCTGCGCGCGCAGCGCCTCCTGCGGCCAGGAGGAGGGCATCTCGCCGGCCACGACGCCGCGCAGGTAGTCCTCGAGGTTCACCGCGTTGATCGCCGACACGCTGCCCAGCGACGACGAGCGGATCTGCAGGTTGCCGCGATAGCTGCCGTCGACCTTGCCGTTGGCGCTGCGGCCGAACAGCCGTATGCCACCGGCCGCGGAGGTGATCGTCAGCGGCGAGCGGTACGTCCCGAGGTTGCCGCCGGCCGCGCTGCGCAATGCGATCGCACCGCTCAGCGCCCGCGTGGCGACGTAGCGCCTGGTCGGATCGAGCTTGCGGCCGCCGGCGACGCGTGCCGCCTTCGTGAAGACCATGCGGTTGGCGGTCTTCAGCAGCACGCGCACCTCGCTGGAGCCGTCGAGCGTGCCGATCTGCGTGCCCGTGTAGTAGTGGCGCAGGATCGTGGCGTGATCGGTGCCCTGCTTGGCGAAGCCGAACGCGCCGTACTGGCTCATGCCGACGCCGTGGCCGAAGCCCGCGCCCGTCACGACGAGCCGTGAGGCGGCCTGCGCGGGGACGGCGGCGGCGAGCGCCGCCACGACGGCGAGGAGGAGGATCGTTGGTCTCATCCCCTGTCCGGACACCGCGGCGCGCCACGAGTTGCGTCGGTTGCTGTGGTTGGGGGTAGCTCGCATACGTGCGTTGGCAGCCTATGGACCTCGTGTCACGACCGTGACAGGTTCGCGTGCAGCGGACGTGCTCGTGCGCTGCCTGGAGGCCGAGGGCGTCGAGCACGTCTTCGGCATTCCGGGCGAGGAGACGCTCGACCTCAACCATGCGTTCGAACGGTCGTCGATCGCGTTCGTGCCGGTCCGCCACGAGCAGGGCGGCGCCTTCATGGCCGCGATGGTCGGGCGGCTCACCGGCCGTGCGGGCGTCTGCCTGGGCACGCTCGGGCCCGGCGCGCTGAACCTCGTCACGGCGGTCGCCGACGCGTACCTGGACCGCGCCCCGCTCGTCGCGCTGACCGGGCAGCGCCCGCTGGAGTGGATGCACAAGGAGTCCCACCAGCATCTCGACGTCGTCGACGTCATGCGGCCGCTGACGAAGTGGAACGCGCGCGTCGCCAAGCCGCAGATCGTCCCCGAGGTCGTGCGCAAGGCTTTCCGCGTCGCCGAGTCCGAGCATCCGGGCGCCACGCACCTCGAGCTGCCCGAGGACGTCATGGCCCAGCCGCTCGACGAGCCGGCGCTGCCGCGCCGCTCGCCGCCGCTGCCCGAGCCCGCCGCGCGCGAGCTGACGCGGGCGGCGGAGCTGATCTGCGCGGCGCGCAGCCCACTCGTGCTGGCCGGCAACGGCGTGCTGCGCGCCCGCGCTGCGCCGGCGTTGCGTGCCTTCGCCCGTGCCACGGGCATTCCGGTCGCCGAGACGTTCATGGGCAAGGGCGCGCTGGACTGCGAGGACCCGGCGGCGCTCGGAACCGTCGGCCTGCACGACCGCGACTACGAGCTCGCCGGCTTCGGCGAGGCCGACGTCGTGATCGCGGTCGGCTACGACCTCGTCGAGCACGCGCCCGAGCACTGGAACCCCGAGCGCGACAAGACGATCGTCGTCATCGACGTCGTGCCGGCCGAGGTCGATGCCCACTTCACGCCGGCGGTCGAGCTGCTCGGCGATCTCGATCATGCGCTTGTGCGCCTCGCCGAGCATTGCGCCAGCGCGCGGCCCGTGCCGCCCGCGCGCACGCCGCCGCCGACATCGCGGCTGCGCGCGGCGGTCCGCGGCCAGCTCGAGGCCGGGCGCGAGGACGATGCGTTTCCGGTCGCGCCGCCGCGCGCGCTCTGGGAGCTGCGCGAGGCGCTCGGCGCGAGCGACCTGCTGATCGCCGACGTCGGCCAGCACAAGCTCTGGATCGCGCGCATGTTCGAGGCCCACGAGCCGCAGACGGTCATGATCGCCAACGGCCTCGCCGGGATGGGCTTCGCGCTGCCCAGCGCGATCGCCGCCAAGCTCGTGCATCCGCAGCGCCGCGTCGTCGCGGTCTGCGGCGACGGCGGCGCGCTGATGAACGTCCAGGAGCTCGAGACGGCGACGCGCCTGGGGACGGCGTTCGTGACGGTCGTCTGGGAGGACGGTGGCTACGGCGTGATCGCCGCCAACCAGCGCAAGCGCTTCGACGGCCAGCACTTCGGCACGGACTTCACGAACCCCGACTTCGTCGCGCTCGCGGCATCGTTCGGGATGCCGGCCTGGCGCTGCGCCTCGGCGCAGGAGTTCGGCCGTCACCTGCGCCACGCGCTCGCGCTCGACGTACCCTCGCTGATCGTGCTGCCGATCGACTACTCCGTCGACATCGCGAACGCCGAGGAGCTCGAGGGCGTACGGTGATCGGCCGATGAGCGCGACGACCGAGCGGGCCGTGCTGGACGCCGTTCCCAAGCAGCTGTACATCGGCGGGGCGTGGCGCGACGGCGCCGGCGGCGAGACGTTCGCCGTCGAGGACCCGGCGACCGGCGCGGCGATCGCCCGCGTCGCCGACGCGACGCCGCAGGACGCGCTCGACGCGCT
>JAUYGN010000055.1 GCA_030690545.1 Solirubrobacteraceae bacterium | reverse complement strand
CGCCGCCACCGCCGCCGGTCGTGCCGCCGCCGGTCGTGACGGTGCCCGCGCCGCCTGCCGAGCCGGTCGAGCCCGCGCCGCGCCGGCCGACGCTCGCCGAGCGCACGAAGAACCTGACGGAGGGCCTGAAGGAGACGGTTGACGAGTTGGGCACGGTGGTCGGGCAGATCGTGGAGGGGCTGGGCAACACGCTGGGGCGGATCATCGGTCAGCCGCCCCCGCCCGCCCCCTGACGCGGGGTGGGCATGCCGACGCTACTGGTTGGCGGACCGGGCGCGGCCAATTGCGCCGCGCGGCGGATGGCTGAGCATCGGGCGGCACGCGCCCGCGCGTGATCCGCGCGCCACCGCGTTCAGCGCGCGAACGGCCGCGCCGGCCGTTCATACTCGGGACGGCATGGACTTCGAGCTGTCCGACGATCACGAGCTGCTGCGCCGGACCGTGCGCGAGTTCGCCGAGGCCGAGGTCGCGCCGGTCGCTGCTGAGCTCGATCGCACGAAGGCCTTCCCGTACGAGATCGTCGCCAAGCTCGGTCGCCTGGGCCTGATGGGCATCCCGTTTCCGGAGCAGGACGGCGGCGGTGGCGGCGACACGCTCGCCTATGCGCTCGCCGTCGAGCAGCTCGCGCGCGTGGACTCCTCGGTCGCGATCACGCTGTGCGCGCACACGTCGCTGGGAACGCAGCCGATCCACCTGTTCGGCAACGAGCAGCAGCGCCGCGAGTGGATGCCGCGGCTGTGCAGCGGCGAGATCCTCGGCGCCTTCGGCCTGACCGAGCCCGAGGCCGGATCGGACGCGGCGAACACGAAGACTCGCGCGCGGGCCGACGGTGACGCGTGGGTCGTCGACGGCGCCAAGCAGTTCATCACGAACGCGGGGACGGACATCTCGGGCGTCGTGACGATCACGGCGCTGACCGGCGAGGGGGAGATCTCGAACCTGCTCGTCGCCAACGGCACGCCCGGCTACGCACAGGGCGAGCCCTATCGCAAGATGGGCTGGAACGCGTCGGACACCCGGCCGCTGACGTTCGACGGCTGCCGCGTTCCCGCCGCCAACCTGCTCGGCCCGCGCGGCGACGGCCTGCGCCAGTTCCTGCACGTGCTGGCGATCGGCCGGATCGGCGTCGCGGCGATGGGGCTCGGCCTGGCGCAGGGCGCCTTCGACGAGGCGCTCGCCTACGCCAAGCAGCGCCGCGCGTTCGGGCGCGAGATCGCGTCGTTTCAGGCGATCCAGATCAAGCTCGCCGACATGGCGACGGAGATCGAGGCGGCGCGGCTGCTCGTCTACCGCGCCGCGCTGCTGAAGGACGGCGGGCGCGACTTCGCGCTCGCCGCCGCGCAGGCGAAGCTCAAGACCGGACGCCTGGCCGTGCGCTGCGCCGAGGAGGCCGTCCAGGTCCACGGCGGCTACGGCTACATCGAGGAGTACCCGGTCTGCCGCATGTATCGCGACGCGAAGATCCTCACGATCGGCGAGGGGACCGACGAGATCCAGCAGATCGTCATCGCGCGGGCGCTCAGCGCGTGATGTCGCGCCTGGGCCAGCGGTCCCTGGCGACCGACGCAGGCGACGCCGTGCGACGGCGGTGACGATGTCCGCGGGCGGAAGCCAAGCGCTGCCCTCATCGGTCGACATCCGCGAGGTCGGTCCGCGCGACGGCTTTCAGAACGAGCCCGAGGCGATCGCCACGGCCGACAAGGTCGCGCTGATCGAGATGCTCGCGGGGACCGGCGTCAAGCGGATCGAGGTGACGAGCTTCGTGCGCCCCGACGTCGTCGCGCAGCTCGCCGACGCGCGCGAGGTGCTGGCGGCGATCGACGTTCCGGCGGGCGTCGCCCGCAGCGTGCTCGTGCCCAACGAGCGCGGCCTGACACGAGCGCTTCGCCAGCGCGACCGCTTCGAGGAGATCGGCGTCTTCCTGTCGGCCAGCGAGACGCACAACCGGCGCAACGTCAACCGCTCCGTCGACGAGTCGCTCGCCGAGCTGGAGCGGGTCGTCGCCCGCGCGCGCGAGGCCGGCCTGCGCGTCGAGGCGATCATCTCGACGAGCTTCGGCTGCCCCTACGAGGGCGCCGTCGACCGCGTCCGCGTGCTCGACATCGCGCGCAGGCTGGCCGCCGCCGGCGTCGCGGAGGTCGCCTTCGGCGACACGACCGGGATGGCGAACCCCGTCGCCGCGCACGACCATTTCACGGCGGCCGCCGCCGCGCTCGGCGACGACGTCCAGCTGACCGCGCACTTCCACAACACGCGCGGCCAGGGCCTGGCGAACGTGCTCGCGTCGATGCAGGCTGGCTGCGCGTCGTTCGAGTGCAGCTTCGGCGAGCTCGGCGGCTGTCCGGTCCCGCCGGGCGCGACCGGCAACATCGCCAGCGAGGATCTCGTCGGCATGCTGCACGAGATGGGGATCGCGACCGGCATCGACCTCGACGCGCTGCTGGATGCGGCGCGCGCCGCGCAGCGCGTGCTCGACCGCCCGCTCGGATCGCACACGCTCGTCGCCGGCCCGGTGCGCTGGGAGCGGGCCGGATGAGCGTCGTGCTGACGAGCTCGGCGCGCCCGGACTCGCCCGCGTTCGCCGCCAACGAGGCGGCCCATCGCGCGCTCGTCGCGGACCTCGACGCGCAGCTGCAGCGCGTCCGCGGCGGCGGCGGGGAGCGCGCACGGGAGCGCC
>JAUYGN010000054.1 GCA_030690545.1 Solirubrobacteraceae bacterium | reverse complement strand
GCCTCGTCGTCCGCGATCGCCGGGCGGCGTCCCGCCGCGGGGTGGCGGGGCGATCGGGCGCCGGCGCGGCTCGCGGCGCCGGGGTGACGGCGGGCGCCGGTTGCAGCGGGATGTCGACGTCGACCGCTCCGGAGCCCCGCGTGGCAGGTGGCCGAGTCTCCGGCGACCGCCTTGCGGGCGACTGGCCTGCGGGCGGCTGTGTCGCGGGCGGCCTGGCGGGCGCGACCGGCACGGGCTCGGCCGGCGGCAGCGCCGGCTCGTCGGCACGCAGATGCGGCCACGCCAGCACGAGCGTCGCGAGCGCCAGCAATGCCCCCGCGCGGGCGACGTTGCCCCAGCGAATGCGGGCGACCAGCGGCGGTGGTCCGTCGGGCTCCATTACCCCTCTAAGTCGCGGCGAGGCCAACTCTCGCCCCCCTGCGTCGACGAGCGCCCGGCGACGCTCGCTATCATCGGCCGCCGCATGCCCGCACACGATCCCCTGTACGACCTCGTCCTCATGCTCGACAGCGCGGCGCCCGACGACCAGCGCCAGCGGGTGCTGACGAGTGTCGAGGCGACGATCGCCGCCGGTGGCGAGATCGTCAACGCGCAGGACTGGGGCGTGCGCCAGATGGCCTACGAGATCCGGCACAAGACGGACACCGAGTACCACCTGCTGCAGTTCCATGCCACGCGCGAGGTGCTCGAGACGCTGCAGCGCACGCTGAAGATCGCCGATGGCGTGATGCGCTTTCGCATCATCAAGCTGGCGCCGGGTACCCCGGCGCCTCCCGCGAGCCGGCCCGAGCCGCGCCCGTCGGGCATCGGCGAGCCGATCGCAGGCGAGGCTCCCGCGCCGGTCGCGGAACCCGCCGACGCCGTCGCGTAACGCAGCGCCGAAGCCCGCCAACGTCGGTCGGGCGCGATCGGTCTGCATCGGCGCTCGCGCGGATCCGCGCGTCTGTGTGACAAAAGCGCGGACAGAGCGGCGTCGTCCCCGGGTGCCCTCCGATGCCCGGTCTAGACTCGCTGCAAGTTCGTTCGTCCCCGAAGGAGGAGGCCGCGATGGCCGCGACAAACATCAACAGGGTGGTCCTCACGGGCAACCTCACGACCGATCCAGAGCTGCGCAATCTGCCCAGCGGCACGTCGGTCTGCAAGCTGCGCGTCGCGTGCAACACGCGCCGCAAGGGCGCCAGCGGCGAGTGGGAGGACAAGCCGAACTTCTTCGACGTGACCGTCTGGGGCGCGCAGGGCGAGAACTGCGCGAGATACCTCGGCAAGGGCCGCCCGGTGGCGATCGACGGGCGCCTGGAGTGGCGCGAGTGGGAGACCCAGGAGGGTCACAAGCGCCAGGCCGTCGACATCATCGCCGACTCCGTGCAGTTCCTCGGCGGTCGCGACGACAGCGGTGGCGGCGGCCAGTCCAACGGCTTCACCCCGCGCTCCGACGTCCCGGCGAACACCGACGACTTCCAGACGGTCCCCAGCGGCGGCGGTGGCGCCAACAGGCCACCGGCCGACGACGACATCCCGTTCTAGCTCACGGCGGGCGCCCTGGCGCCGGCGTGAGCGGCTCGCGGCCGGGTCCCTGGTGGGCTCGGCCGTCGATGTGCGCGGTGGTCGCGGTCTCAGCCGGAGGTACGGGGCTGCTCGCCGCGCTTGGTGCGCAACGCGCCGCTGGGAAGGTCGTGTCCCTGGTCCAGCGCGCTCTCGGCGGGCGAGGCCGGCACGGCGTACTTGGCAAGCGCTTCCGAATACAGCGTGTCACGGGTCTTGCCAAGGCGCTTGGCGAGCTTGTCGGCACGCTGGAACAGCTCCTCGGAGATCTCGATCGTGAGCTTGGGAGAGCTGCGCGGCATGCCGGCGCGGCTTCTCAGCGAGCCGGGCGAGGCGGTTGCGTTGACTGCGACGTAGCGCGCGATCGCCTCGCCGTACAGCTCGTCGATCGGCTTGCCGAGCTCCTGGGCCTTCGTGGCGACCTTCTGCAGGAGCGCGTCGGGGATGCTGACGCGTACGCGGGGCATGCGCGCGACCGTACCAGGCGACCGCCGCGCGCGAGACGCATCCTGCCGGCGCGACGAGATGCACCCGGCCGTGCGCGAGTCACATCCTGGCGGCGCGCGAGACGCATCCCGCTTTGCGAGGCCCGTCGGGGCGCGCGTCGCGGCAGTCCGAGCCTCGGCGCGGCGGGCCTGCGGCACTCGATCGCGGTCGCGGGCGGCCGCCGTTCGCGGTGACCGCGCCGCGTTTGTCACAATGACGGGCCCGCGCGCTCGCCGTGCGCGCCCTCAGCAAGCGACTTAAGGAACTTCTTCAGTGGCAAAGCAGCGCAACCGTGGCAAGCCCGCGCGTCGACGTGACAAGAAGGGCGGCCCCGGCACCGGCCGGCGCAAGCCGTGCCCGTACTGCAAGGACAAGGTCGAGCAGGTCGACTACAAGGACACGGCCGTCCTGCGCAAGTTCATCTCCGAGAAGGGCAAGATCCGCTCGCGGCGGATCACCGGCGCCTGCCGGCGCCACCAGAGCCAGGTCGCCCGCGCCGTCAAGCGCGCCCGCGAGCTGGCGCTGCTGCCCTACGTCAACGAGGGCGGACGCGACGACGTCGAGCGCGAGGGCGGACGCGGCGGACGCCGCGGCCGCGACTAGGCGCTCCGATGCCGTCCGCGATCCTCATGCAGGACGTCGAGTCGCTCGGCGAGCGCGGGGCCGTCGTCGACGTCTCCAAGGGCTACCTGCGCAACTACCTGATGCCGCGCAAGCTCGCCCAGCCTGCCACGAAGGGCGCGCTCGACGAGGCCCGCAGGCGCAACGAGGCCAGCAGCCGCGCCACGCAGGCGCTCGTCGCCAAGGCCACGGAGGATGCCGAGGTCCTCAGCCGCACGGTGCTGACGATCAGCCAGCAGGCCGGCGACGACGGTCGCCTGTTCGGCTCGGTCACCAACCAGGACATCGCCGAGGCGATCGAAGAGGCGCGCGGCGTCAAGGTCGACCGCCGCAAGATCCAGCTCGACGAGCCGATCAAGAACGTCGGCACCTACGTCGTCGTCGTCGAGGTCGCCGAAGGCGTCACGGCCTCGGTGAAGACGATGGTCGTCGAGCGCTCGTAGGAGTGGGCTGGTCGCCTGCTGCTGCTCGCGACCCTCGCCGACACGATCTGGGGCGCAGTCGGCGTCGCCGGCGGCGTCGCCGGGATCGCGCTGCTCGTCTGGGCCGGCCGCAACGGCCACGTCGACCGCGACGCGGAGGACGCGGCGCGCGACTTCTACGATGAGCACGGCCGCTGGCCGGACGAGCCGGCGGTCTGACGTCGCGCCCGGGCGGCGGCCCGACGCGCGCTCGGCCGCCTGACGGCGCGCTTCGGCGGCGGCGTGAGCAGCACGGGCAGCGACCCGAGGCGTCGCGCCGCCGACGGGATCGGGCCGCGCCGGCGCACGTCCCGTCTGTGTCGCATGCGAACATGGGTTCGTCTGCGATGTCACGTGCTTCGGTCCCGAAACAACTTCTCGCAGAGTGCGGCTTGATCGCGCTCGCGCCCCGCGCAGCGACCTAGGCTGACCGGGTCGTGAGCACCCACCCCGACTCTCCGCCGCGGCCGCCTGCGACGATCGCCACCGGCGTCGCGCCGCCGCATTCGCTGGAGGCCGAGCAGTCGGTGCTCGGCGGCATCCTGCTGTCCGATCGCGCGATGTACGGCCTCGTCATCGAGGAGGGCCTGAAGGCCGAGGACTTCTACCGCGAGCGTCACCGGCTGATCTACGCGTCGATGCTCACCCTGTACAAGGACAGCGAGCCGATCGACGTCCTGACGGTCAGCGAGCACCTGCGCTCGACGGGCACGCTCGAGCAGGCCGGCGGCAAGGCCGCGATCGACGAGCTGACCGGCGGCGTGCCGGGCCTCGGCGGAATCCGCCGCTACGCCCAGATCGTCCGCGAGCACGCGCTCATGCGCCGCCTGCTGAGCACGACGTACGAGATCCAGGCCTCCGTGCTCAACCACGCCGCGGCGCCGCGCGAGCTCGTCGAGCAGGCCGAGCGAGCGATGCTCGAGGTCGCCCACGACGACCGCCAGAAGGACTTCCGCTCGATCGACGAGATCCTCCACGACGAGCTGAAGAAGATGGAGAAGCTGTCGCGCGAGGGCACCGCGCTGACCGGCACGCCGAGCGGCTTTCGCGACCTCGACGAGATCACCGGCGGCTTCCAGCCCGGCAACCTGATCGTGATCGCAGCGCGGCCGTCGATGGGAAAGTCCGCCCTCGTCACGAACATCGCCGAGAACGCGGCGATCGACCACGACCTCCCGGTCGCGCTGTTCTCGCTGGAGATGTCCGAGACCGAGCTCGCGCAGCGCTTCGTCGCCTCGCAGGGGCGCATCAAGGGCGACCTGCTGCGCAAGGGCAGGGTCGCCGACAACAAGTGGCCCGACATCCTCAAGGCGTCCGGGCGGCTGGCGGCGGCACCGCTCTACGTCGACGACTCCTCGGACGTCGGCGTGCTCGAGATCCGCGCCAAGGCGCGCCGCCTGCATCAGGTCTCGCCGCTCGGGCTGATCATCGTCGACTACCTGCAGCTCATGCGGCCCGACCCCGGGCTCGATTCGCGGGTGCTGCAGGTCGGCGCGATGAGCCGCGGGCTGAAGATCCTGGCGCGCGAGCTGAACGTGCCCGTGATCGCGCTGTCGCAGCTCTCGCGCGCGGTCGAGACCCGCGGCAGCACGCTCGACAGCAAGAAGCCGCTGCTGTCGGACCTGCGCGACTCGGGCAGCATCGAGCAGGACGCGGACCTCGTCGCCTTCATCTACCGCGAGGAGTACTACGACAAGGAGTCCGAGCGCGCGGGGATCGCCGACATCATCATCGCCAAGCACCGCAACGGCGCCCTCGGCGACGTCGAGCTGACGTTCGCCAAGGAGTACCCGAAGTTCCTCAACTACACCTCGCCCGAGCGCTACGCGTAGCTCCCGGGCGCTCTAGCGGGCCGGCGTGGTGCCGGCCGTCAGCGCCTTGGTGTGAAGCCGCTCCGCGAGCGCCGTCCACGCCTCGACGCGCGCCTGAGACAACGCGACCGGCCACGCGACGTCCGATCGCCGGCCGCGGTCGTAGCGCCTCTGGACCGCCTCCACCGGGCGGATCGGTGGGAGCAGCTCCGCGACCGCGTCCTCGCACCCGCGCAGGTGCTCGGTCACGGCATCCCTCGCGGCGCGCGTGTCGCGGGGGAGCACGCTGGTCAGCAGCGCGCGGTAGGAGTCGTCGAGCGCCACGTCCGGCCGATCGTGGCGCAGCTCCAGTGGCGCGACGGCCCCGCGCAGCGCCGGGTCGCGCAGCCGCTGCAGCGCCTTCAGCCGGTGACGCCAGCTGCGGAACTCGCGGGTTGCCGTGCCCATCGCCTCGACCAGCGCGAGCTCCTCCCGCCACCACCGCAGCTTCTGGCTCGTCGCGCGCACCGCGGAGCCGTCGCGGCGAGCGCGCCACAGCTCGGCGCGCTCGCGGGCGATCTGGCTCAGCATCGTCAGCGTGACGAGCCCGACCTCGGCACCCCGTGGCCGGAACGAGTCGCGTCGCAGACCGAAGCTGCGCCACGTCCAGTCCCAGAACTCCGGGTGCATGCGCAGGCCCGTGAGGTCGGGGTCGTCGGCGATCACCCAGCGCGTGTGCGTGCTCGCGCGGGCGCTGCCGGCCAGGTGCACGAAGCGATCGAGACAGGCCATTGCGGCGCGGACGAGGCGCTCGTCGGTCGAGTCGTCCTCGGCACGATCCTCGAACGGCGAGCGTGCGGCCGGCTCGGCCTCCTGCGTGACGCGCGTCGGGACCGGCAGCAGCGCGATCGAGAGCGTGCAGGCGGCGTTGTAGTAGACGAGCCAGCGCGGGCGGGTCCTCCGCGTGAGCCGATCGAGCACGGCGTCGCGCACGCGTCGCTTCTCCCAGCGCTCGAGGACCCGCTCGATCTCCTCTCGATACTGCTGCTTGGCCGACGCCGCCGCGCTGCCGCTCGGCTGGAAGCTCATGCGGAAGTAGCGCGTGCGCGCGATCCGCAGCTCGATCCAGTCGTAGCTGACGCGCAGGCTCGAAGCCGACAGCGGTACGCCGCCGCGTCCGCTGACGAAGCGCAGCGGACCGCCGAGCACGAGCGCACGACGCATCCGGCGCAGCTCTCGCAGCGCGACGATCTGCAGCAGCTCCTCGATCAGCAGGCCGCGAGGGACGCCGTGGAGGTCGTCGAGCGCGCTCGAGCTCCAGATCGTCGGCCTGCCGTATGCGTCCAACCGCTGCGCGTTGTCGCCGCAGAGCAGCGTGAGCGGATCGGCCGTACCGCCGAGATCCTCGTGCTCCAGCTCTTCGCGGAAGCGCTTCCAGCGCTTCCGGGCGTGCCGATCGCACGTGGCGCGCCGGATCCGCAGCCACGGGCTCGGAGCATCGCGCTCATCCCCGTGCTCGTGCAGCCAGCGGTCGTCGGCCAGCGAGCGCGCCAGCTCGCGACGCAGATGCTGACGCTCGGCGTCGCGCGCCGTGCGAGCCGCGTCTTCGCGCGCGGCGACGTCCCAGCTCTCGGGGCGCATCCACTGCGCAGCCGCGCGGCCGTACCCGAGCAGGGTCGCCAGCCGGTAGCGCCCGAGGTACCACGTGTGCTCCCGCGTGCGGCGGGCTGACCGTGGCCGGCGCGTCTGCTTGGTCTCCTCGGCGACCGTCCGGTAGTTCGCCCAGGCATCGAGGAACAGCTCGAGGTGCTCCTCGACCTCGCCCGCGCTGACGCGGATCGCCTGGTTGAGCGGGTCGTGGCGCAGCGCCGCTCGGTAGCAGCCGAGCGCCTCCTCTGGCTGGCGCTGGGTCCGCAGCTCGGCCGCGGCGTCGTAGCTTCCCAGCAGCCCCTCGGGAACTCGCGTCCGCCAGTGGGTCCAAGGATCGCTGCGCCGCCCACGCAGGTGCGGGATCAGCGTGCCGGCGATCGCATCGGCGGCATGCCGCACGGCCGCGGCCCAGTCGTCGCATGCCTTGGCCGCGCTCAGCAGCTCGGTTCGCACCCGACCGACGCTGAAGACGTCGACGACGATCTCGGCCTTCCCGTCGACCGAGCGGCGGGCGTGGCCGCGCACCTCGTAGGCGGCCGCCGGCATGACGACCGGCACCAGGCGAGCGATCATCCGGGCGACCGGGTTGACCTCCGAAAGCGCGTCGAGGATCTGCACCGATGCCGTGCCGGCGGCCTTGCCCGGCAGCGCGTCGTTGGCGCCGAACTGCAACTCGCCGAGTCGGCGACGAAGACTCGCGGTGAGGTAGGCGGCCGACGGGTCCGACGTCTCGCGCTCGCCCTCCCACACGAGGTTGGCGACGTGCACCGCAGCCGTGCGCTGGCGCACGCGCAGCACGAGGTCGCGGAAGCCCGTCAGCAGCAGCGTGAGCCCGAGCAGCGCGACGCTCGTCGCGACCGGGATGCGCAGCTCCTTCCAGCCGCGGCTGATCCGATCCCAGAGCTCAGCCGGCGAGATCGCCGTCGTGCCGGGTCCCTTGCCTTCCTGCGGCGGGAGGCCGAACAGGACCGCGGACAGCACGAGCAGGATCACCCCGATCGCGATGAACACGAGTCCTCTGATCACGTCGGTCCGCCTGGCACGTCTGCGGTCAGAGCGTAGGCTCAGCTCCCGGCTGCGTCAACGCGGCACCAATGGGTCGGCGTTGCGGGCGCCGGTCGATCAGCGGGTGGCTGGCGACGGCGATCGGCGAGCTCGACGGAGACGATCCGCGCGGGCGCGCCGAGTCGTCGGCACGACGGCGAGTCGAGCTGCGCGCTAGCGCTCGCGGCCGGCGGCCGCGATCTGCTGGTCGATCAGCGCGAGCTCGTGCCGGGACGCTCCCAGCGCGGTCGCGACGCGCCAGCGGCAGAAGCCCTGCTGATGGGAGCGGGCCACGATGTCGACGAGATCCATGCGCGCCCATGGTGGAGGCGGGCTCGCGATGCGACGCTGATCGCCGGGTGCGGGCGCCTCGACCTGAGCGGGGCGGTCTGTCGTTCGATGCGTCTTGAGCATGCAGAACTCCGAGTCGGATAGCGGCTACCTGGACCTCGGAAGTCAGATCGTGTTGCCGAAGCCCCAATCGCCTGAAGTGCCGACCTCACGCTCATGCCCTCAGCCGTTCACGATATAGATCGGCCTCGCGAGCGCAAGCACCGCTCGCGCTCGACGCCGGCCGTGCTCGCGGGCGCGGCCCGTGATCAGTCAGTCCAGCGAGCTGAGCTGAGCCGGCACGTGGTCGTCGAGCAGGTCGGTCGGAGCGAGGATAAAGACCTCGCACATGATGTCCGGACCCTGCTGGTTACCGCTCATGAAGCCGATCACGTCACGACCGGTCGCCTCCTTGATGACGGCTTCGAAGCGCTCGCGCATGAGATCTTGAAACTCCATGCGCTGCTGGATGACCGCCGCTCCGCGTCCGCCCTCCAGCAGCGTGTGCTCGACCTGGGTGAAGCCGCCGCGCAGCAGGCAGACGACGAGGTCGTCCTGGTAGTAGGACTTCGCGCGTGTCGGGCCGCGTCCGTAGAACTCCTTCAGCAGCGCGACCATCCCGTCGGAGATCGCCGTCAGGACATCGCCATGGGTTCGCGGGCTGGTGGGTGGGTCTGCGTCGCTCATCGGCAGGGTCGCCGGAACGGTAGCCTAGTGTCGCCGCGCTGCAGTCCGCTACGCCTCGCGTCCGCTCGTCGACGGAGTCCCGACACGCGCTGACCGTGCGCTGCAGCTGCTCACCGCAGATTGCGACGAAACGCGCGCCTTGGGCTCCCGGCGGCGATGCCATGACCTACGCTCAGTCGACGCTGCCGATGACGTCGACCCACCATGACCCGAGCCGGACACCGCCGGCGCCGCCTGCGCGCGGCCTGCGCTCGCTCATATGCCCATGACCGACGCCCGCACACCGCTGCCCGTGGCCGAGGATCGCTGCCCGTTCGACCTCTGCGACGGCAGCGGCTTCGTCGTCGACGATGCGACGAACAGCGCGAGCGACTGTCGCTGCCGCGCGCAGCGCGTCAGCCGCTCGCGCGCCCGCTCGCTGAGCGGCGTGATCCCGCGCAAGTACCGCGGCGTCTCGTTCGACCGCCCGCCGGTGACGGAGATCGCCGCGCCGATCACCGCCGCCGTGAAGCGCTTCGTCAACCGCATCGACGACAATCTCGACAGCGGTCGGGGGCTGTGGTTCTTCGGCTCCGTCGGGACCGGCAAGACGACGCTCGCGATGCTCGTCTCGCGCCACGCGCTGGAGGCCGGGCGCAGCGTCGCGATCTACTCGCTGCCGCGGCTGCTGGCCGAGATCCGCACGACGTTCGACGACGATCGCGGCACGTCCTACGTCGACCTGCTCGACCGGTTGACGCAGGTCGACCTGCTGCACATCGACGACGTCGGCGCCGAGAAGACGAGCCCCTGGGTGCTCGAGCAGCTCTACGCGATCGTCAACGCGCGCTACGAGGACGAGCGCTCGGTGATCATCACGACGAACCTCGAGCGCGCCGACCTCGCCGAGCAGATCAACGAGCGCACGGTGTCGCGCCTGGAGGAGATGTGCGAGGTTCTGCCGCTGTGGGGCGCCGACGGGCGCACGCAGCGGCCCGACGTCCGATCGGCCTGACGACCGGCCCGCCCCTTGTCGTGGGGCACGCGAGCTTCCACCGCGCGACACTAGACTCCCTCCCGTCATGCCAGGGATCTGCATCGTGGGCGCTCAGTGGGGCGACGAGGGCAAGGGGAAGGTCGTCGACCTCGTCGCCGAGCGCGCTGACGCGATCGTCCGCTTCCAGGGCGGCAACAACGCCGGCCACACGATCATCCGCGACGGCGAGGTGTTCAAGTTCCACCTGATCCCGTCGGGGATCCTCTATCCCGGCAAGCGCTGCATCATCGGCAACGGCGTCGTCATCGACCCCGGTGTGCTGACCGACGAGCTCGACGCGCTCAAGGCGCGCAAGATCGACACGAGCGGACTGCGGATCAGCGCCAACGCGCACGTGATCATGCCCTACCACCTGCTGCTCGACACGGCCGGCGAGACGAAGCTCGGCAAGCTGCAGATCGGCACGACGCGGCGCGGGATCGGGCCCGCCTACGCCGACAAGGCCGCTCGCCTCGGCATCCGCATGCAGGACCTGCTCGACGAGAAGATCCTCAAGAAGAAGATCACCGCCGCGATCGATCCCAAGCGCCTCAGCCTGCGCCCGTACGTCAAGGACCCGTCGCTGGATCTGCAGTCGATGACCGAGGCCTACCTGACCTACGGTCATCGCCTCGAGCGCCACATCGCCGACACGGCCCGGATCGTGTGGGACGCGCTGGACGCCGACAAGCTCGTCATCTACGAGGGCGCGCAGGGCGCGCTGCTGGACATCGACCACGGCACCTATCCCTTCGTCACCTCCTCGAACCCGATCGCCGGCGCGGCCTGCGTCGGCGCGGGCGTCGGGCCGAAGGACGTCAACGAGGTCTGGGGGATCGCCAAGGCCTACGTCACCCGCGTCGGCTCGGGCCCGTTTCCGACCGAGCTGCACGACGCGGTCGGCGAGGAGATCCGCGCTCGCGGCGGCGAGTTCGGCACGACGACCGGACGCGCCCGGCGCACCGGCTGGCTGGACATCCCGGCGCTGCGCTACGCGTCGCGCATCAACGGCCTGACGTCGCTTGCGATCACGAAGCTCGACGTCCTGTCGGGCTTCGAGAAGATCAAGGTCTGCACCGCCTACAGCGGACCCGACGACGCCGCCTTCACCGACTTTCCGTACCACCAGTCGGTCCTGCACCACGCCAAGGGCGAGTACATCGAGCTCGACGGCTGGACCGAGGACATCGGCGACTGCCGCACCGCCGCCGACCTGCCGCAGGCTGCGCGCGACTACCTGGACTACATCGCCGAGGCCGTCGGCGTGCCGGTCGTGCTCGTCGGCGTCGGGCCGGGGCGCGAGCAGGTCATCTGGATGCAGGACTCGCTGCCGCTCGCCGAAGCCGCCTAGCGCGGCTCGAGCTCTCGATCGCCGCGCCGCTGATCGGTCCGGGCGCCTGTCGCAGGTGCTCAGCAGCCTGGCGGCTGGAGTCTGCCCGGCTCGGTTCGCGTCGCGCCGCCGCAGCGTAGCCCGTGCCGTCGCCCCCGGCGTCCGTGAGTCGAATGGGTCGGCGGGGCGTCTAATGTCCTTAATCTAGATCAACATTATCTAGATCTTGCTATCTTCGCGGCTTCCGGGATGGCACGTGCGCGCTCGTGCCTCCGGATCCGCTGTCCCCGAGCCGTCAGGACGCCGTACCGATGACCCGTCCCTCAGCCTCGTCTGTCACCGTCGAACCGACCGCCGTGCGTCCGCATCAGGCCGCGCCTGCATCGACGCTGTCGCTGCGCGGCACGTGGCGGCGGTTGACCGCGGCGAGCCTGCGCTGGATCAGCCCCGTCGCTCTGCTCGTCGGCTGGCAGGCGGCCAGCGCGAGCGGCCTGCTGTCGCCCGACATCCTGGCCGCGCCGACGACGATCGCCGCCCAGGCGTGGCAGCTCACGCAGACGGGCGAGCTGCCCGAGGCGCTGTGGGTGTCGCTGCGGCGCGCGCTGCTGGGCTTCGTGCTCGGCGCCAGCACGGCGATCGTGCTGGGCGCGATCGCCGGCCGCAGCCGGATCGGCGACCTGCTCGTCGACCCGCCGCTGCAGATGCTGCGCACGATCCCGCTGTTCGGGCTCGTGCCGCTGTTCATCCTGTGGTTCGGGATCGGCGAGTTTCCGAAGATCCTGCTCGTCGCGATCGGCGTGCTGATCCCGCTCTACCTCAACCTGATCGCCGCGCTGCGGGGCATCGACCCGGAGCTGTTCGAGGTCGCCGACACGCTGCGCCTCAACCGCCGCGAGCGGATCCGCCACGTGCTGCTGCCGGGCGCGCTGCCCGGCACGCTCGTCGGGCTGCGCCAGTCGCTGGGCTTCTCTTGGCTGGCGCTGATCGTCGCCGAGCAGATCAATGCCAGCTCGGGGCTCGGCTACATGATCAACAACGCGCGCGACTTCCTGCAGACCGACACGATCGTCGTCGGCCTGCTCGCCTACGCGGCCCTCGGGCTGATCACCGACGCGATCGTGCGCGTGCTCGAGCGCCGCGCGCTGCGCTGGCGCGACGAGGCGGCGGTGGCATGACGTCCTCGTCGGATACGGTCGCGGCCCCGGCCGCCGGCGGCGCGGGCACCGCCGACGAGGCGATCGTCGAGCTGGAGGGGCTCGGGCGCAGCTTCAACGGGACGGTCGTGCTCGAATCCGTCGACCTGCGGATCGGCCCCGGCGAGTTCGTCGCCGTGCTCGGCCACTCCGGCTCGGGCAAGACGACCCTGCTGCGCGCGCTCGCGGGCCTCGATCGCGGCGTGACCGGACGGATTCGCACCGGCGAGCGGCCCGCCGTCGTCTTCCAGGACCCTCGCCTGCTGCCCTGGCGCACGGTGCTCGTCAACGTCGTGATCGGCCTCCGCGGCCCCGACCCCGAGGGACGGGCGCGCCGGGCGCTCGCCGAGGTCGGGCTCGCCGGCCGCGAGCAGGCCTGGCCGCGCCAGCTGTCCGGCGGCCAGCGCCAGCGCGTGGCGCTCGCTCGCGCGCTCGTGCGCGAGCCCGACATCCTGCTGCTCGACGAGCCCTTCAGCGCGCTCGACGCCCTCACGCGCGTCGCGGCGCAGGACCTCGTCAACGAGCTGTGGCAGGCGCACCGCCCGGCGGCGGTGCTCGTCACCCATGACGTCGAGGAGGCCCTGCTGCTGGCCGACCGCGCGCTGCTCGTCGACCGCGGGCGGATCGCCTACGACGAGCCCGTCGCCGCCCCGCGCCCGCGCCGCCGCGACCAGCCGCAGATCGTCGCCCAGCGGCTCGACCTCCTGCGCCGGCTCGGCGTGATCGACCCGGTCGCCTGACCACACCGTGCGTACCGCCAACCACAGACCCAAGGAGCCCACCAGATGACCCCGACCACTCCCGTGCCGCCGCCCCGGCGCCGCCGACTCGGCCTCGCGGCCCTGGCGCTGGCCCTGACCGTCGTCCTCGCGGGCTGCGGCGGTGACGGCGACGACGGCGAGGCGACGGCCGCCGCCACCGAAGGCGATCCCAGCAACGTCACGCTGCGCTGGGCGGTGCAGGCCGACGGCGTCCGGTCGCTGCTGAAGGCCTCCGGCCAGCTCGACGACGTCCCGTACAAGATCGAGTTCGCCGAGTTCCAGTTCGGGCCGCCGATCGTCGAGGCGCTCGGCGCGGGCAAGGTCGACATCGGCTGGGTCGGCTCGACGCCGCCGATCTTCGGCGCCGCCGCGCAGACGAACTTCCGCGTCATCGGATCGATCCACCGGCGCAACAAGACCGGCGCCGGGATCCTCGTCAAGAAGGACTCGGGCATCACCGACGTCAGTCAGCTGAAGGGCAAGAACGTCGCGATCCCGAAGGGCAGCAACGCCCATGGCCTGCTGCTGACGGCGCTGCACCGCGTCGGCCTGAAGCCGACCGACGTCAAGCCGGTCTACCTTCCGCCCGCCGACGGGCTGACGGCGTTCGACCGCGGCCGCGTCGACGCGCTGGCGATCTGGGAGCCCTACATCGCCGTCGCGACGGCCAAGGGCGCGACCGTGCTCGCCGGCGGCCCGCCGGACGAGGACGGATACGGCTTCGAGCTGGCCTCGTCCGCGGCGCTGGACGACCCCGACAAGGCGGCGGCGGTCAAGGACGCGGTCAAGCGCCTGCAGATCGCGATCGCCTGGGGCAACGACAACCCGGAGGAGTTCGCCAAGGCGTGGTCCGAGGAGTCCAAGCTGCCGCTCGACGTCACGCGCCCGGCGGTCCCGGAGATCCTGCAGGACCTGATCCCCGTCGACGACGCGGCGATCGCCAGCCAGCAGAAGCTCGCCGACCGGCTGTTCGAGGACGACGTCATCCCCAAGCGGGTCGACTTCGCCTCGATCGTCGACCGCGACATCCTGACCACCGCCGAGCCCGCCCAGTAGGCGCGTGCCGGATGCGACGTCGGGGGGCCGAGCGCGGCTCCCCGACGTCGCTCGGCAGCCCGATCGCCGTCTCTACGCCCAGCGCTCGAGCAGGTCGGCGTCGGGCACGTCGCGCACGAGCCGCGCCGGAACGCCCATCACGACCTTGCGCGGCGGCACGTCGGCGGTGACGACGGCGCCGGCGGCGACGAACGCCTCCTCGCCGATCTCGACGCCGGGCAGGAGCACGGCGGCGCCGCCGACGCGGCACGCGCGCCGCAGCGTCGCGCCGCGCAGCGCCATCCCCTTCGGATGGCGCGCCATCGTGTCGTCGTTCGTCGTCATCGCGCAGGGCCCGAAGAAGACGTCGTCCTCGATCACGCTGTAGGCCGTCACGTAGGCCTGGGACTGGATCCGCACGCGAGCGCCGATCCGCACGTCGTTGTCGACGCCGCTCGCGCGCCCGACGACGCTGTCGGGACCGATCGTCGCGCGCTCGCGCACGAAGGCTTGGTCGCCGACGATCGCGCCCGCGCCGATCCGCGCCCCGGCGAAGACGATCGCCTGCGCGCCGATCGCCGCGCCGGCCTCGACGACGAGCGGCGGCGGCGCCTCGCGCGACGCCGTCGAGCGCCTGGCGAGCTGCGGCGCCTTGCCGAGCACCGCGCCGTCGCCGATCGTGACGCCGTCGCCGATCACGACGCCGTCGTGGACGACGACGTGCGCGCCGAACGTCACGCCGTCGCCGACCTGCGCCGTTTCGCTGAGCACGAGCCCGGGCGCGTCGCTCATCGCGACGGTCCCGCGAGCGAGCAATGGCTACGGCTACGGAAAGGGGCCGGCGGTTGGCGACGTGCGGTCATCAGCGTGCGAGCGTAGCCATCGCGGCGACGACCCGTCCGGCGGCATGCCCGTCGCCGTAGAGCTCCGGGCGCGTCGCGGGAAGCTCGCGATCGAGCGCCGCGCGGGCCGCCTGCGCGTCGAGGTCGACGAGCACGTTCCAGCCCGCCTGCACGGTCTCGACCCACTCCGTCGTGTCGCGCAGCGTCACGCACGGCACGCCGGCGAGGTAGGCCTCCTTCTGCACGCCGCCGGAGTCCGTCAGCACGGCGCGGGCGCGCGTCAGCAGCGCGGTGAAGGCGAGGTAGCCGAGCGGCGGCAGGATCGTCGTGCCGGCCCGCAGGCGGTCGAGCAGGCCGGCGGCCTCGAGGCGCGCGCGCGTGCGTGGATGCAGCGGCAGCACGACGGGCGCGCCGATTCCCAGCAGCAGCTCGACGAGCCGCGCCAGCCGCTGCGGGTCGTCGACGGTTCCCGCGCGATGGGCGGTCGCCAGGACGTAGTCGCCGGCGGTGACGCCGGCTGCGCGCAGCGGGCCGTCGTCGGCGCGCGCGCGGGGCGCCAGCAGCCGCGCGACGTCGACCATCACGTCGCCGACGACCCGCACGTCGCCGGCGACGGACTCGCGCGCGAGGTTGTCGGCGGCGCCCTGCGACGGGACGAGCAGCAGATCGCTGACGTGGTCGCAGACGACGCGGTTGAGCTCCTCGGGCATCGCCCGATCGAACGAGCGCATGCCGGCCTCGACGTGCGCGACGGGAATGCGCGCCTGCGCCGCCGCGAGCGCGCCGGCGAGCGTCGAGTTCGTGTCGCCGTAGACGAGCACCGCGTCGGGACGCTCGTCTCCCAGCAGGTCGCCGAGCGCGGCGAGCATGCGCGCCGTCTGCGCGGTGTTCGTGCCGCCGCCGAGCTGCAGCTCGACGTCGGGACCCGGCATCTCGAGCTCGCGGACGAAGATCGCCGACAGCTCGTCGTCGTAGTGCTGGCCGGTGTGCACGAGCAGCTCCTCGTGCTCGGCGCGCAGCGGTCCGGAGACGGCGGCAGCCTTGACGAACTGCGGCCGGTTGCCGATGACCGTGACGATCCTCACTGCGCGGGCGGGCGGTCCAGCTCGGCCGCGATGTGCGCCCTCATCGCCGTGGCGGCGGCCGCAGACAGCGGCCCGGGAGCCTGCGCCAGGCCGACGCCATCGATCGCGTGCACGGGATGCACCTCGCGCGCCGACGAGGCGAGGAACGCCTCGCTGGCGAGGGCGAGGTCGTCCTGCGTCGTGACGCGCTCCTGCGCATCGGTGATCGCCAGCAGCGCGCGGCGGGTGATCGAGTCGAGGATGCGGTCGCTCAGCGGCGGCGTGCGGAGCGCGCCGTCGAGCACGTAGAAGAAGGACGTCGTCGGCCCTTCGAGGACGCGGCCGTGCGGCGTGACGAGCAGCGCCTCGTCGGCGCCGTGCTCGCGCGCGATCCGCGTCGCCAGCATGTTCGCGCCGTAGGACAGCGACTTGACGCCGTCGAGCACGCGCGTCGGCGTGTAGGTGACCGTCTGCAGCGCGATCGTGTCGGGCAGGGCGGGCACTGCCTCGACGATCCCGATCCGCCGCCCGCCGCGCGTGACGAGCAGGCGCAGCATCGCGTCGGCCGGCTCGCCGGCGGCGATCAGCGCCGCGGCGTCGGCGGCGACGGCGACGATGTCGAACGGCAGGCGCAGGCTGTTGGCGCTGCGCTGCATGCGCTCGAGGTGCTCCTGCATGCCGTACGGACGCCCGCCGTAGAGGCGGATCACCTCGAAGACGCCGTCGCCGCGCAGCAGCCCCTCGTCCGTGATCGAGATCCGTGCGTCAGCGACGTCGATCACGGTGCCGTCGATGATCGCCTGGGCGGTCGCCATCGACAGAGCGTACGAGACGGCGGCGGGCGCGTCGCGCTCGCCGGCTGGGTAGCCTGGCGCCCCAATGGGGTCCGGCGGGCCGACAGCGACGTCCGAGCTGTCCATCCGCGTCGAGGGCTTCCTCGCCCCGGCGCGCTGCCGCGAGCTGATCGCGGAGATCGACGCTGCCCGTCAGGCACCGGCCGAGGTCTGGCTCGACGACGCCTTCGGCGTGCACCCCGGCAGCCGCATGGGCCGCGTCGCGCAGCTCGGCCGGTCCAGCGAGGCCGGCGTGCAGCAGGCGCTCTGGGAGGTCATGCCCCGGCTCGAGCAGCGCTTCGGCTGCGAGATCTCCCACCTCAGCGGCATCGCGGCGCTGACCTACCGCGACGGCGACCACTTCGCGCCGCATCGCGACAGCGGGACGGACGACCCGCCGGACGTGTCGCGGCGGCGCGTCTCGCTCGTCGTGGCGCTCAACGACGGTGCGCACGACTTCGCCGGCGGCGAGCTGCAGCTCTTCGCCGGCCCGCCCGCCGCGCCCGGCCCGCCGCGGGAGCGCGTGTGCAGCCGTCCCGGGATGCTCGTCGCGTTCCGCTCGGCGACGACGCACCGCGTCACCCCGGTCTTCACGGGGTGCCGCTACGCCCTCGCCTCGTGGGCGCTGGCTCCCGGGTGATCGTCGCGAACCACCAGCGTTCCGGGCCTTCTCGTCACCCGTCGGCTTCCCGGACCACGTTCCGGAGCAGCCCAAGTAGTGCCCCCGCCAGGAATCGAACCTGGAACCTTCGGATTAAGAGTCCGCTGCTCTGCCAGTTGAGCTACAGGGGCGTGCCGGCGGAAGATCCTAGCGGCCTACTGGCCGGCCGGCTCGGGGCCGGGCTCGGGCGCGGCCTGCGCGGCTCCCTGGGCCTTCAGCCCCTGCAGGGCTTCGCGCAGCGCCTTGCGGTCGCTCTCCGGCGCGAGATCGACGGCGCGCGTCGCGGCGAGATCGCCGACGCGGGTGTCGCCGGCCTGGTAGGCGAGCTGGGCGAGCTGGGCGAACTGGTTGGAGTTGGGCGGGTCCTCGGCCGCGGTCACGATCTGCTTGGCCTGCACGGCCTTGGGCAGATCGTTGAGGGCCTGAGGGGCGTAGGCCTGCGACATGAGGTTGGCGGCGCGTGCGTTGGGCTCGTCGGGCTCGAGCGCCAGATGGCGCTCCCAGGCGCTCGCGGCGAGGCCCAGGCGGCGCTTGCCGTCCTCGGTGTACGTCCCCGTGTCGGTGACGCCGTCGATGCCGGCGCGCTGGTAGCGCAGGATCGCGAGCTGGGCGAAGGCCTCGGCGTCCCGGGGGTTGGCCCTCACCCGGTCGAGCTGGGCGTCGATGCGGTTGTCGATCGACTCCGTTGCGCTGCTGCTCGAGCCCTCGCCGATGATCCCGTCGACGATGCCGCTGCCCTGGTCGCTGCCGATGCCGAACAGCACGAGCCCGCCACCCATGAGTATGGCGAGCCCCAGGTAGATCGTCTGAATCGTGCGGCGCCGGCCGCGGGCGCGCAGGTCGAACAACATCGAGCGATCAATCCTTCCGGTCGGGTCCCTCCAGCTTAGACCGATCGCGCTCGTCATCATCCGGCTCGCCGTCGCCGTCGCCGTCGCCGTCGCCGTCGCCGTCGCCGTCCGGCTGGGCGGCATCGTCGGCCTGCGCGATCGTCGTCGTCTCTCCGCTCGCGCTGGGCGCCGCGAGATCCTCGGCCTCGACGATCGTCTCGGGCTCCGTGCCGTCGTTGCGACCGCCCTCGTCGTCGAACGTCAGATGGGGCTTGCCCTCGAGGTTGAGGTTGAGGTGCTCCTCGGCTTCTTCGTCGGCGTCGTGGTCCTCGCCGTCCTCCTCGTCGTCCGCCAGGCCGTCAGGGCCGTCGCCGGGGTCCGGGTCCGTTTCCGCCGCCTGATCGCCGTCCTCGTCGTCATCCCCCCAGCGACTGCTCTTCTCCGGCGGCTTGACACGCTGGATCCAGCGAGCGAGCAGGACGCTGAGCTCGAAGAGCACGATCAGCGGCGCCATCGCGATCGACATCGTGAACGGGTCCGGCGTCGGGGTCGCGACGGCCGCCAGCACGGCGATGCCGAGGATGATGTAGCCGCGGTTCTTGGCGAGCTGCTGCGGCGTGAAGATGCCCAGGCGCGTGACCGCGAGCACGCCGACCGGGATCTGGAAGAGCACCCCGATGCCGGCCACGAACAGGACGGAGAACTTGAAGTAGTCCTTCGCCCGCAGCAGGATGTCGAACGAGTCGTCGTTGAAGTTCTGCAGGAAGTCGACGGCGCGTTCCAAGACGACGAAGTAGCCGAAGGCGGCGCCCATGATGAACAGCCCGGGCACCATCAGCATCAGCGGCAGGGCGACCCTGCGCTCGCCGGGACTGAAGGCGGGCAGCACGAAGGCGTAGGCCTGGAACAGCAGGAACGGCATCGCCAGCAGCAGGGATGCGTAGAAGGCGATCGTGATCGTCGCGGTGAACGGCTCCGCGACGCCGAGCGTGACGAGGTTGCGCTGCGTGTCGCGCGGGATCGCGGCGGCCACGTCGTCGAAGCGCTCGCCCGCGATCGCGAGATCGCGCGAGCTGCGCGCGAGCGCCGCGCGCTGGGCAGCGGTCAGGTTCTCGGCGCTGCCGATCGCGTCGAACGTCCTCGCCGTCGATGCCAGCGCGGGCGCCAGGGCGCGGAACGCCTGGCCCTGCTCGATCTGAAAGCGCGCCGCCTGCTCGAGCGGGTCCTGGCTGTCGGGGCTCGGGTCCTGCAGGTTCTGGGTGTTGCGGACCGGCTCCGTGACGAGGTCGAGGATCGCCTTGTTCTGCCAGAAGCAGAAGCTGAACGCGATCACCAGCGCCGCGGCCGAGATGAGCAGCCGCTTGCGAAGCTCGGTGAGGTGGTCGACGAGGCTGAGCTTGTCCTCGTGGCCGATTGGCCGCAGCGCGGTTGCCATGCGGCTGGGCAGGCTTAGCTGCGGGGCTGGCGCACGGCGTCGTCGGAGTCCTTCGCGCCGTCGGGCTCGATCGTCGAGCGCTCGTCCTCGTCCTTCGAGCTGCCGGTGATCGAGTCCTTGAACTCGCGCATCCCGGATCCGAGCGACCTACCGAGGTCGGGCAGGCGCTTGGGGCCGAACACGACCAGTGCGATCACGAGCACGATGAGCATTTCTGGCAGGCCGATGCCAAGCGGCATTGGGACTCCTAGGTTCGGGTGCGAAGAGGGTATCGCGCGCTCTGCGCGCGCGGACGTTCTCCGGACGGGCTTGGCAGAGCGTTCAAGTTCCGCCGCCGGGTGCCGATGAGTGCGTCATGCAGGAGTTCGAACACAGCCCCTCGCCGGATCACAAGCCATACGTCCGCAAGGTGACTCTGCCCTCCGGAAAGACGATCGAGGTCATCTCATTCGAGGATCTCGACACGCCGGCGACGGAGCTCCATGTGTGCCCCGCGTGCTCCTCTGAGCTCGTCTACCCGCTCGCCTGGGAAGAGGCCGATCGTGCTCGCTGGGAGGTCAGCCTGCGCTGCCCCAACTGCGAGTGGCACGAGACGGGCGTCTTCGAGGAGGACGCGATCCAGCGCTTCGACGAGACGCTCGATCGCGGCACCGAGTCGCTCGTCGACGACCTGCGCCGGCTCACGCGGGCGAACATGGAGGAGGACATCGAGCGCTTCGTCGCTGCCCTGAACGCCGAGTACGTCCTGCCCGAGGACTTCTAGTGTCGTGAGTCAGAAGTTCGCTGCATCCGACGGCGCAGGACCGCGTCTGCCGGCACCCGTCATCTGCACACGAACTTCCGCCTCACGACACTAAGACCTGCGGTCCGCGACCGAGTCGGCGACGAGGTTCAACGCCCGCCGCTGACGCCGCGTCAGGTCGAGTGCGACGAGCTGCTGCTTGGCCGCCGCCACGATCTCCAGCGCCCGCGACTGCGCGTCGCCGAGCGCCCCGGTCGCCGCGATCCGGTCGCACAGCCCCTCTGCCAGGGCGGGCGTCGTGATCGCGCGCAGGTCGACCGCCGCGAGCTGCGGGTCGCGCTCGCGGGCGAGGATCAGCGGCAGCGTCACGGTCCCGTCGAGCAGGTCGGCGCCGCGATGCTTGCCCGTCACCGCGACCGGGCCGGCGACGTCGAGGATGTCGTCGAGCAGCTGGAAGGCCACGCCGAGGCTGTTGCCGAACGCGCCGAGCGCGGCCACCTGCTCCTGTGACGCGCCGCCGGCCAGCGCGCCGAGCGTGCACGAGGCCTCGAACAGGCGCGCCGTCTTCAGCTCGCAGCGCTGCAGATAGCGGTCGATCGGGACGGCGGCGTTCCACGCGTCCTGACGCTGCAGCAGCTCGCCCTCGGCGAGTGCCGACGTCGCGCGCGACAGCGCCCGCACGGCTTCCAGCGAGCCGGCCGCGCTGAGCTCCGCGAACGCGCGCGAGAACAGCAGGTCGCCGGTCGCGACCGCGAGCGCCCGGCCGCCGTCGGCCCAGACGGTCGGGATGCCGCGCCGCAGCGGCGCGGCGTCGAGCACGTCGTCGTGCACGAGCGTCGCGCTGTGGATCAGCTCGACCGCCGCCGCGGCGGCGATCAGCTCGGGCCGTCCGGCGGCCCGCGGGCCCGCCGCGAGCAGGACGAGCAGCGGGCGCAGCCGCTTGCCGCCCGCTGCGATCGTCGCGCCGGCGTGCACGGCGAGGATCGGGCCATGCCCCGCCGCCAGCGTGACGAGACGCTCCTCGACGCGCTCGAGCAGCTGCGGCACCGGTCCGCCGGCGGACCGGATGATGCCCTTGACGGTCGCCGCTCCGGCGCTCATGTCATGCCCGCTTCGTGCCGGCGTGCAGGGCGATGATCCCGCCCGCCGTCAGGACGCAGCGCACGTCCAGGCCGCAGCCGTCCATCCGTGCCGCGAGCGCGCGCGGATCCGGGAAGCGCTTGACGGAGTTGGGCAGGTACGCGTAGGCCTCGGGATCGCCGGCGAGCTTGCCGATGACGGGCACGACGCGATCGAACCACAGGCGGTAGAAGGTCGACAGCGGCGGTCGCGTCGGCGTCGTGATCTCGAGCACGACGACGGTGCCGCCGACGCGCACGACGCGCGCCATCTCGGCCAGCCCGCGGTCCAGGTCGGAGAAGTTGCGCGCGCCGAAGCCGACCGTCGCGGCGGCGAACTCGCCGTCGCCATAGGGCAGCTCCATCGCGTTGGCCCACTCGAACGTGACGGGGACGGGCGCGCCGCCGGCCTTGTCGCGCGCGCGGGCGAGCATCTCCTCCGAGAAGTCCGACGCGACGACCGCGCCATCCGGCGCCACGCGGCGCGCGAGCTCGAGCGCGAGGTCGCCGGTGCCGGTCGCGACGTCGAGCACGCGGTCGCCGGGACCGACGCCGGCCAGATCGACCGCGCGGCGACGCCAGCTGTGATGCAGCCCGGCCGTCATGACCGAGTTCATCACGTCGTAGAAGCCGGCGATGCGATCGAACATCGCCCGCACCTGCGGCTCTTGCAACGTTCCGCTGTCGATCGGGCTCGGGCGGCTAATGGCTGCCGGTCTTCAGCTGCGCGAGGAACTCGACGAGGTCGTCGCGCTTGCTCTCCGACAGCGCGCTGTACTCGGGCATCGGCTGCGTCGGGTTGACGAGGACGCGCGCGAGCGAGGCGCGTGACGCCGCGCTGCCGATCTCGGTCAGGTCCGGTCCCAGCACGCCGCCGTTGTGGCCGATCTTGTGGCAGGCAAGGCAGCCCGACTGGGCGACCACCTGCTTCCCCGACTCCCACTGGCGCAGGGTCTCGCCGCCGGCGGCGGCGACGGCGGCCGGTGCCTCCATGTCGACCTGGTTGGGCGAGCCGGCGATCGCGCCTTCGTAGGTGAGGAAGGCCATCGCGGCGATCGTGAAGAGCCCGGCCGCCATCGCGATCGGACGGCGCTCGGGACGGCGCTCCGGGCCGCGATCGTAGAACGGCAGCAGGAACAGCAGGATCATGCAGATCGTCGGCACGCCGATCGAGGCCAGCGGCGTCAGCGACGGCGGCTTGATGACGCGCAGGACCTCGAAGAGGAAGAAGAAGTACCACTCCGGTCGCGGCGTGTAGGTCGTCGTCGTCGGATCGGCCTTGGGGCCGAGCTCTGCGCCGAACAGGAGCGACATGCCGATGATCGAGGCCATCACGACGACCGCCATCAGACCGTCCTTGGCGACCGAGTAGGGGAAGAACGGCTTGCCCTGGGACTTCAGGATCGAGTACTCGCGGAGGTAGGCCTCCTTCTCGCGGGCGTTCATGCGTCTTCCTTGCGCAGCTCGGGGTCGATGTCGGTCTTGATCCAGGGCGGCGCCGTCGTGCCGAGGCGGGCGACGAGATACAGATGGGCGCCGATCATCGCGGCGATCGCCCCCGGCAGGACGAGCATGTGCAGCGCATAGAAGCGCGCCAGCGTCGTCGTGCCGAACTCCGGGCCGGCGCGCAGGAAGTCGTTGAGATACGGGCCGACGAGCGGGCCGGTGCCGTTGATCGCCACGCCGACGGTCGTCGCCCAGAACGAGCGCTGGTCGAACGGCAGCAGGTAGCCGGTGAAGGACATGAAGAGCGTCAGGAGCAGCAGCACGACGCCGATCACCCAGTTGAGCTCACGGGGGTACTTGTAGGCGCCGTAGAAGAAGGTGCGGCCCATGTGCAGGAAGACGAGGATCACCATCACCGTCGAGCCCCACTTGTGCATCCCGCGCACGAACTCGCCGAGGAAGACCTCGTTGGTGATGTAGCGCACCGACTCGTAGGCGCGCGTCGCAGACGGGTCGTAGTACATCGCCAGGATGACGCCGGTCACCGCCTGCGCAAGGAACGCGAACAGCGTCGCCGAGCCGAGCGTGTAGAACCAGTTCGTCCCCCGCGGGATCTTGCGGAACATCAGCCAGCGCGCGCCGCCCGACAGCGAGGTGCGCTCGTCGACCCAGTCGACGGCGGAGATGCCCTTCTCGGCGACGGCCTCCCTGGCCCCTGTCGGGGCGTGACCGTTGTCCTCGCTGGGACCTTTCGGCTTCGGGCGCAGGGCGCGCGGGAGCGGTGGCCTGAGGTTCGCCATCTCCTAGGTCCCGGGGATCTTGCGCGTGGTCGGGCGCGCCGGGTAGACGTACTGACCGATCCCGTCGAGCGGCATGCCGGGATCGCGCGGCGAGAAGCGCCTGAGCTCGGAGTTGACGCTGAAGCGCGGGCCGATCTCCAGCTGACCGTTGCGCACGCGGGTGTAGAAGCGATCCAGCGGGCGGACCGGCGGACCGCCGGAGACCTTGCCCTCGAAGTCGTAGACGCCGCCGTGGCAGGGACAGATGAAGCGCTGCGAGGCGCCGACGAAGCGCACCGGGCAGCCGAGGTGCATGCAGCGCGTCGAGATCGCGATGAACTCGTTGTACTCGTCGCGCTCCTCCGAATCGAGCTGCGAGTTGTACTGGCGGATGTAGACCGTCGTCTTGCCGGCATCGCCGATCCCGCGCACGATCGTCAGCGTGCGCGGAATGTACGTGTCGTCGGCGAAGTCGCCGATCGGGCCGACGGACTCCCAGTTCTGCTCGGCCTTCTCGAACATTGGGCCGATCGCCATGCCGACGGCGGGCAGCGTGAACGCGGCGACGGCGATGCCGCCGGCAGCGTGCGCGGTGCCGGTCATGAAGCGCCGCCGCGACACGGTCTCGCCCTCGAACGCGCCGGGGATCTGCTCCTCGAGCGTCGTCTTGGGCTGCTTGGATTGCTTGCGGTCTCGTGGCACGGGCACGGAAATCTACTGACCCGTCGACTCTGGCGGGGCGTCATCCGGGCGGCTGTGCCGCGCGTCACAAAGTTGTCTCAATCTCGAACCCGTGTCGCCGCGGCGTGCAGCGCCTCGGTTGCGCCCGGATCGCCGGCGCGAGCCCGCGCCTTGGCGATCGCCGTCTGCTCGTCTGCGCCCCAGCCGATCGCCGCGGCGCCGGCATGCCAGGCGGCGAGCGCGAGCTCGCCGTCGCCCGCCGCGTGGGCCTGCGCGCTGAGCGCGATCACGTCGGCGAGCTCGGCGATCGCGTCGAGATCGCCGATCGCCGCCAGCCGCGCGAGCCCGAGCGCGTAGAGGCGGTCGCCGGCGAGCAGCGCGAGGTCGGGATCGTCGATCTGCAGCGCTCGCGGCTCGCCGTAGTGCAGCAGGCAGCCCTCGAGCACGGCGGCGACCGCCAGCTCGACGTCGTCGCGGCGCGACGCGACGCGCGGTCCACCGGCCGCGAGCGCGACCGGATCCGGCCCGTCGTCGCTCGCATCGTCGTGCGGCGCGCTGCCGACGACGTCGGCCAGCGGGCTGTCGCTGTCGCGCACCGCCTCGCGCAGGCGCGTCACGGCGTCGCTCATCGGGCAAGCTCCGCGAACGCCGCCGCGGCGGCCGCGACGGTACGCTCGATCTGCTCCGGCGTGTGCGCGAGCGACGGAAACCACGCCTCGAACTGCGACGCCGGCGCGTAGACGCCGCGCGCCAGCAGCCCGCGACACCAGGACGCGTGGGCGGCAAGATCGCAGGCCTGCGCCGCGGCGTAGTCGTGGACGGGCGTGGCGCTGAAGAAGACGGTCAGCAGGCCGGTCGTGCTGACGATCTGGACATCCTCATAGCCCGCCGAGCGTGCCGCTCGGGCGAGGCCGTCGGCCAGCGCGCGCGTCGTCAGCCCGAGCTCGAGGTAGGGCCGCTCGCCCTGCAGCAGCGCGAGCGTCGCACGCCCGGCCGCGACGGCGAGCGGGTTGCCCGACAGCGTGCCGGCCTGGTAGACGTCGCCGGCCGGCGCGATGCGCTCCATCAGGGTCCGCGGGCCGCCGTAGGCCGCCGCCGGCAGGCCGCCGCCGATGACCTTGCCCATCACGGTCAGGTCGGGCGTGACGCCGGACAGCTCCTGCCCGCCGCCGCGCGCGACGCGAAAGCCGGAGATCACCTCGTCGAAGATCAGCAACGCGCCAGTCTCGTCGGCGCGCTTGCGCAGCAGCTCGAGGAAGCCCTCGGCGGGCGGCACGAGCCCCATGTTCGCCGGATAGGGCTCGGCGAGCAGCGCGGCGAACTCGTGCTGCTCGGTCGCCGCGGCGAGCGCGTCGGCGTCGTTCCAGGGCACGACGATCGTGCTCGCCGCGACCTCGGCGGGAACGCCGGGGGAGGCCGGGATGCCCTGCGTCGCCAGGCCGCTGCCGCCCTCGGCGAGCAGCCCGTCGACGTGGCCGTGGTACGCGCCGGCGAACTTCAGCAGCTTCGTGCGCCCGGTCGCCGCGCGCGCCAGGCGGATCGCGCTCATCGACGCCTCGGTGCCCGACGAGGTCATGCGCAGCATCTGCACGCCCGGCACGCGGCGGCTGACCTCTTCGGCGAGATCGACCTCGCCCGCGGTCGGTGCGCCGAAGCTCGTGCCGCGCGCGGCCGCGTCGGTGACCGCGGCGACGACCTGAGGGTGCGCGTGGCCGCAGATCAGCGGGCCCCACGAGCAGACCCAGTCGACGTAGCCGTTGCCGTCGACGTCGAACAGCTCGCCGCCGGCGCCGCGGTCGACGAACAGCGGGTCGCGGCCGATCGCCCGCATCGCCCGCACGGGCGAGTTCACGCCCCCCGGCAGGTACGTCAGCGCGCGGGCATACAGCTCACTCGAGCGCTTGTCTCGCAGCGAGACCGTCACGCGCCGGCGTGCTGGGCTTCCCAGTCCTTGAAGTCGTCGGTGAAGTACAGCAGGCGGATCTTCTTGAACTCGGTCGACGAGTAGAGCGTCGCGCGCTCGCTGATGTCGAACTCGCCGGCGATCGCGTCGAGGATCGCGTCGCACTCCTCCTTGGAGCGGCCGTGGGCCATCGTGAAGATCGAGTACGGCCAGTCCTCGTAGGTCGGGCGCTGGTAGCAGTGCGAGATGCCCCGGAAGGAGGCCATCCGCGGGCCGAACTCCTCGATCTGCTCGTCCGGGACCTTCCAGACGCCCATGCCGTTGGCGCTGAAGCCGGCGCGGCGATGAAAGAGGATCGCCGCGACGCGGCGCAGGATGCCGCGCTCCTTCATGCCGGCCATGTGCTCGAGCAGCGCGGCCTCGGTCATGCGCAGCTGCGCGGCGGCCGGCGCGTAGGGCTCGGCGATCACGGGCAGGTCGCCCTGCGTGGCGCGGATCACGGCGATGTCGAGCTCGTCGTAGTCGACCCCTTCGAGGTCGACCGGCTGCTCGGCGACGCCCTCGGTCGACAGCGACTTCGTGTCGCCCTCCATCTCGAGGTCCATGCGGATCTTGAACAGCTTGAGCGTCGGCAGCTGGCGGATCGACTCGGCGCCCGTCAGCTCCTGCAGGACGTCGAGCGTGCCCTGCAGCCCGAGCTTGGAGTCGCCCTCGACGGCGAGCGTGAACCACATGTTGAAGTCGTGGTTGCGCAGGTAGTTGTGGCTGACGCCGGGATGCGAGTTGATGATCTTCGCGGCGCGCCAGGGGTGCTCGGGGTCGACCTTCGCCGCGACGAGCATCGAGCCGTAGCCGAGCGCGCGGGTGTCGTAGATCGGCGTGACCTGGCGGATGATGCGGTCGTCGAGCAGGCGCTGGACGCGCGCCATGACCTCGGCCTCGGTCAGCTCGGCGAGCTGCGCGACGGCGGCGTAGGGCCGCGGCTGCAGCGGAAACTTGCCCTGCATGAAGTTCAGGACCTTGCGGTCGATGTCGTCGAGGACGACGGCCGCACCATCCTTGCGTGAGCGTACCTTGTCGTTTCGCCCTCCGGACGCCGCAAGCGGCGTCCTGCGGTCGACGTTACGTGGGGTCACAGCCATTGGCAAGCGTCCTTCGCGTGGTAGGTGATGACGATGTCGGCGCCGGCGCGCCGGATCGACGTCAGGGTCTCCAGCACCGCGGCGCGCTCGTCGAGCGCTCCCGCCGCAGCGGCAGCCTTGATCATGGCGTACTCGCCGCTGACGTTGTAGGCGGCGACCGGGAGCTTCGTCGCGTCCTTCACGCGGCGGATGACGTCGAGGTACGCGAGCGCGGGCTTGACCATGACGACGTCGGCGCCCTCTGCGACGTCGAGCAGGGCCTCGCGCACCGCCTCGTCGCCGTTGGCCGGATCCATCTGGTAGGCGCGCCGGTCGCCGAACGCCGGCGTCGAGCCGGCGGCGTCGCGGAACGGCCCGTAGAAGGCGGAGGCGAACTTCGCGCTGTAGGCGACGATCGGCGTGTCGCTGAAGCCCTCCTCGTCGAGCGCGGCGCGGACGGCGCCGATCCGGCCGTCCATCATGTCGCTCGGCGCGACGACGTCGGCGCCCGCGCGGGCGTGCGAGACGGCGGTGCGCGCGATCAGCTCGACGCTCGAGTCGTTGTCGACCGAGCCGTCGGCGCGTAGCAGCCCGCAGTGGCCGTGGTCGGTGTACTCGCAGAGGCAGACGTCGGTCATCACGACGAGCTGCGGGTGCGCTTCCTTGATCGCGCGCGTCGCGAGCTGGACGATCCCCTCGTCGTCGTAGGCGCCGCTGCCGTCGGCGTCCTTGTGCTCGGGGATGCCGAACAGCAGCACCGCTGGCAGGCCGAGCGCTACGGCCTCGCCGGCCTCCTGCACGGCCGCCGAGATCGACAGGCGGTCGATCCCGGGCAGGCTGGCGATCGGGGTGCGCCCGGCGCGCGGCCCGGACTCGACGAACAGCGGCAGGACGAGATCGGCCGGGCTCAGGCGCGTCTCGCGGACGAGATCGCGCAGGACGGGCGTCGCGCGCAGCCGCCGCAGGCGGGTCGCGGGGAAGGGCATCCGCCAAGGGTACCTGCGCTCCGTGCCTGCCTGGCGGGGTCTGGTGCATCGCGAGGGATGCGTGCTCATACTGCGTGCATGGCACCGGACTGGCGGTACGACGGCGTGCGCATCGTGCGCGGCGACGAGCTCGATCCGAAGACGCCGCAGACGCCGGGCATGAGCCGTGCGGCGGCGATCACGACGGCGCGCGCGGGCGCCGAGAAGCTGTGGGCGGGGACGGTCGACATCGAGCCCGCGGCCGAGACCGGCGCCCACCACCACGGCCCTGTGGAGAGCGTCATCTACGTCGTCGCCGGGCGCGCGCGGATGCGCTGGGGCGAGCGCCTGGAGTTCGTCGCCGAGGCCGGGCCGGGCGACTTCGTCTTCGTGCCGCCCTACGTCCCGCACCAGGAGATCAACGCGAGCCCCGACGACACGCTGTCGTGCGTGCTCGTGCGATCGGGGCAGGAGCCGGTCGTCGTCAACCTCGACCTGCCGGAGGTCGAGGCCGACCCCGAGCGGGTGCGCTGGATCGACGACCTGCATCGCGACTGAGCCCGCATGCCGCCGCTCGCCGTCACCGGAGAGGGCGGCCGGGCTCGTCGTCCGCGCGGCGCTGCGTCACAGTACGTGCATGTCTGAGGCCCACGCGAGCATCTTGTTCGTCGGTGACGTCGTCGGCTCGCTGGGCCGGCACACGCTGCTGGATCTGCTGCCGGTGCTGCGCGAGCGCCACGCTCCGACGTTCGTCGTCGTCAACGGCGAGAACGCCGCGGGCGGGCTCGGCATCACGCCGAAGATCGCCGACGAGCTGTTCGCCGCCGGGGTCGACGCGATCACGCTGGGCAACCACGCCTACCACCGCAAGGAGGTGTTCGCCTACCTCGACGCCCACGAGGCGATCCTGCGGCCCTACAACTACCTGCGCAGCCAGCCGGGCCACGGCGTCTGCGTCGTGCGCAGCAGCGGCGGCGTGCGGCTCGGCGTCGTGAACCTCAGCGGCAACCTCTTCCTGCGCGCGGGACGCCCGGCCTTCACGGACATCGACGTCGCGCTGGGCGAGCTGGAAGGGCGCGTCGATCACATCCTCGTCGACTTCCACGCCGAGGCGACGAGCGAGAAGGTCGCGCTCGGCTGGTACCTCGACGGTCGTGTGACGGCCGTCGTCGGCACCCACACCCACGTGCCGACCGCCGACGCGCGCGTCCTGCCGGAAGGGACGGCGTACATCTCCGACGTCGGCATGACCGGCCCGCGCGGCGGCGTCATCGGCGTGCGCAAGGAGCAGTCGATCCGCGGCTTCGTCACGCACATGAGCGAGCGCTATGAGACGTCCGACGAGGACCCCTGGCTGATGGGCGTGCTCGTGCGCTGCTCGCAGCCGCTGAGGGCCGACGCGATCGAGCAGCTGCTGCTGCCCGCCGGCGGCTGATGCGCTGCGCCTATGTTCATCCGGTGCTCTTCGCCGCCGCGCCGCCCGCCGCCGATCCCGCCGCCCGGCGCTCGCTGCGCGCCCGGCTGCGCGCCGGACCGCTCGCCCGCGCGGTGGCGAAGGTCGACGTGCGCCTCTATCGCCAGTTGCGCGAGCACGGCCATGACGCCACGTTGGAGCTGCCGGTCAAGCGCTTCTCGCGACTCGGCGAGCACGCCGCGATCTGGCTGGCGCTCGGGGTCGCCGGCGCCGCGCTCGACGCGCCGCGCCGCGAGCGGTGGCTGCGCGCGGCGCGCTCGGTGCTCTACGCCTACGCGCTCAACACGCTGCTGAAGACCGTCGTGCGGCGCAAGCGCCCGCAGCTCGAGCAGCTGCCGGCGCTGATCTCGACGCCGACCTCGCTGAGCTTCCCCTCCGCGCACGCGTCGTCGTCGTTCGCCGCCGCACGCGCGTACTCGGCGCTGCTGCCGGCGCAGCCGCTCTACGCCGGCGCCGCGGCGATGGCGCTGTCGCGCGTCTACCTGGGCGTGCACTACCCGTCGGACATCGCGGCGGGCGCGCTGCTCGGAACGCTCGTCGGCAGCGCGGGCCGCGCGTCATGAAGGTCGGCATCGTCGGGATGCCCAACGCGGGCAAGTCGTCGCTGTTCAACGCGCTGACACGGGCAGGCGTCGATGCCGCCAACTACCCGTTCACGACGATCGAGCCGAACATCGCGGTCGTGGCGGTCGACGACGAGCGCCTCGACGCGGTCGCCGCGACGGTGCGTGCGTCGAACGTCGTGCCCGACACGATCGACTTCCACGACATCGCCGGGCTCGTCGCCGGAGCGCACAGCGGCGAGGGGCTGGGCAACCGCTTCCTGGCGAACATCCGCGAGACCGACGCGATCATCCACGTCGTCCGCGCCCACAACGACGACTCGATCCTGCACCCCGAGGGCCGCGTCGACCCGCTCGCCGACATCGAGACGATCGAGACCGAGCTGATCTTCGCCGACCTCGAGCAGGCCGAGCGCCGCCACGACCGCGTCGTGCGCACCGCGCGCTCCGGCGACCGCACGGCGATCGCCGAGGAGGCCTGGCTGCGCGAGCTCGTCGAAGCGCTGCACGCGGGCCGTCCGGCGCGCAGCGTGCCGCCGCCCGACGACGCGCCCCACGCGCTGCGCGACCTCGGCCCGCTGACCGCCAAGCCGGTCCTGTTCGTCGCCAACGTCGACGAGGGCGCCGACGAGGTCCCGGCCGCGATCGCCGAGCACGCGGCCGCCCAAGGCGCCGTCGCCGTCGCGGTCTCGAGCCGCATCGAGGCCGAGCTCGCCGAGCTCGAGGACGAGGACGCGGCCGCGATGCGCGCCGACCTCGGGATCGCCGAGTCGAGCCTGCAGCGGGTCGTCGGCGGCGCCTTCGCGCTGCTGGACCTGATCGCGTTCTTCACCGCCGGCGAGGACAAGCCGGCGCAGTCCTGGCATCTGCGCCGCGGGCTGACGGCCTGGCACGCCGCCGGCCAGATCCACTCCGACATCCAGCGCGGCTTCGTGCGCGCGGAGGTCGTCGGCTGGGACGCGCTGACCGACGCCGGCGGCTACGCCGGCGCCCGCGACCGCGGCACGCTGCGCCTCGAGGGGCGCGACTACGCGATGCGCGACGGCGACGTGCTGACGGTGAAGTTCACGCCGTAGCGAAGCGCTCAGCCGGGCTCGGGCCTCGCCCGAGCTCGCCGAGGTCGAGCGCCGAGATGTGTGGCGCCGATCGGGCGCTATCCGCCCAATGGCTGCCACGCGCCTCCAAGGACCGAAGCTTGCGGGCCGCCTGCCGATGAGATCCGCGACGGCGCGTCGTCTGAGTGGCAGGATCGTGTCCAACGCAGACCCAGGAGGCATTGCATGACCACCGCACCGGCGCCGCTCGTCACCGGCGTCGACTTCGTGGCCGTCCCGGCCAAGGACTTCGAGGAATCCGTGCACTTCTACGGCACCGTGCTCGGCCTGCCGGCGGGCAAGCGCTGGGGCGACTCGCCGGGAGCCGAGTTCCAGGCCGGCGCGCTGACGATCGCCGTCATGGAGCCGACGGCGTTCGGGCAGGAGTTTCGCCCGCACAGCCTGCCGATCGCGCTGCAGGTCGACGATGTCGCGGCGGCCCGGGCACAGCTCGAGGCGCAGGGCGTGCGCTTCGTCACCGAGCTGATCGACAGCGGCTCCTGCCACCAGGCGATCTTCCTCGACCCGGCCGGCAACGCCCTCGACCTGCACCACCGCTACGCGCCCGACGCGGACTGATCGCGGCTTCTACGCCACGCGCCGCGACGGCAGCTCCACGACCTGTCCCTCGCCGCGCGGCTGCCACGAGCGCCAGATGTCACGCAGGCACATCGCGTAGAGCGCCAGCAGCGCGGCAACCGAGCCGAACACGCCGATGAACAGCAGCGCGCGCAGGATCAACGAGCCGCCGCCCGACAGCTCCGCGCGCGCGACCGCCGCGGGGTCGTCGCGGTACAGCGGCGTCGCCTTGAACGCCTGCTGGGCGGCGCTGAACGCGGGCTTGATCTTGCCGTCGTAGGAGATCAGCCCCTTGTTGTGGATCGAGTCGCGCACGAGCGGCGCGGCGCCGCCGTCCCAGTTGGGCTTGACGGCGAACTCGCGCGCCGTCCAGTAGATCGCGCCGCCCATGAAGCCGAGCCGGTCGATGATGTCCAGGTTGCGCTTGAGGTACTGCGTCTGGAACGCGTAGGTCTGCTTGACGTCGGCCGGGCCCTCGACATCCGCCTCGGCGCCGAACTCGGTGATCACGAGCGCCTTGGCCGGGTACTTCTCGCGCATCGCGCGCAGGTACGGCGCGAGGTCGTCGATGTCGGCCACCGAGCGGTTGGGCTTGCCCTCGTACCAGCCGTAGTACGAGTTGAGCCCGAGCATGTCGAAGGCGTCGTAGGTCGTCTGGTGCGCGATGCCGGGGTAGGTGAGGATGTCGATCGAGACCGGCAGCGTCGGGTCCAGGTCGCGCGCGAGCTCGGCTGCGTTGCGCATCCAGATCCGCGAGGTGCGCTGCTCGTCGGGCACTGCCGCCAGCTCGTTGGCGACCGAATGCGTGATCACCGACGGGTGGTTGCGCGCCGCGAGGATCGTGTTGCGCAGGACGTCGAGCTCGTAGGAGCGCTGGCCGGGCGTCCTGAGATGCACGTCGCGGTGGTAGACCGGCGCCTGGTTCCAGACGAGGATGCCCTCCTCGTCGAAGCGCTCCAGCAGCCGCCTGTCGAGCACGTAATGGGCACGCGTGATGTTCACGCCGAGTGCCTTGAGCTCGTCGACCGTGTTCTCGACGTCGGCATCGGTCATCGCCGGCCCGCGCCCCGGGATGTCCTCGTGGATCGACGCGCCGCGCAGGTCCGTCACGCGGTCGTTGAGGCGCAGCATCCCGTCGACGACCTCGACCGTCCGCAGGCCGATGCGACGCTCGTCGACCTGTACGGCCCGTCCGCCGGTGCGCGTCGTGACGACGCCGGTGTAGCGGTCCGGCTGCTCGGGCGACCAGACCTTGGGATCGCCGCGCACGGGCACCGTGAAGCGCACGCGCACGCGCTCGCCCGGTCGCAGCGCCCGCGGCGTGGTCGTGCCTTCGGACACCTCGCCGTCGGGCGACCGCAGCCGGACCGCGACCGTCGGCTGCTGAACGATGTCGCTGGCGTTCTCCAGCCAGCCGTCGACGAGCACGTTCCAGGCGCACTCGGACTCCACGCAGACGCGGCGCGGCAGCAGGCCGGCGTCCTGCATGACGACCGGCCCGCGCGGGACGAGCGAGACGAGGCGCGTGATCCCGCCCCAGTTCCACCAGCCCTCGCGCCAGCCAGGGGTGCGGCGGTAGTCGGCGCGCACCACGAGCGTGTTCGCCTCGCCCGGTCGCAGGCCGTGCGCGCGCATCTCGAACGGGGTGTACGGATCGCGGTGCACGCCGAGCTCGCGGCCGTTGAGCCACACGCGCGCGGCCCGTCGCACCGCTTCGAAGCGGATTGCCCAGCCCATGCCGTCTGCCGTCTGCGGTCCTTTGAACGTGACCCGGTACCAGGCGACCGAGCCGGGGAAGAGCGCCGCGTCAGTGCGCGCATCGGCGACGTGGGGAATCGTCACCGGCTCCCAGCCGTGGCCGCGCACGCCGCTCTGCCAGTTGTCGGCGGCGCCGATGTCGCCGGGGTCCTTGGCATGTTGCCAGCCCTGCGACAGCGTGACCGGTCCGGGTGGGTCGCTGGCGGGCGCGGCCTGTGGCAGCGCGAGCGCGAGCACGACGGCCACCGCGAAGGCGGAGAGGAGGTGCACTGCCCCGACATGATGCCCGAATCGGGCCGCGCAGCGACCCGCTCCCGGCGCACGCACGTCCACCGCGTGGACTACCCGGCCAGCCGCTGCGCGAGGCGGTTCATTCCGTGCGCACGGGCGGACGCGGCGGCGCCCGCGCGGTCCAGCGGCGCATCGGCCGGGCGCGCGAGCTCGACGTGACGCAGCGTCGCGATGTCCTTGAAGGCGAGCAGCGCGGCGGGGTCGCCGGTCAGCGCGCCGGCCTGCCGCGCGGTCATCGTGCCGGGCCGTCCCGCGGCCGCGATGACGTCCTCGAGCGTGCCGTGGGCGCGCAGCAGGTCGCGTGCGGTCTTCGCGCCGATCCCCTTCGCGCCAGGCAGCCCGTCGGACGGATCGCCGCGCAGCGCGATGAAGTCGGGCACCTGCGCGGGCGCGATCCCGTAGCGCTCGTGCACGCCTGCTGTGTCGACGACCTCGGGACCGTCCTTGCCACCGCGCGGGAAGAGCACGGTGACCCGGTCGCCGACGCATTGGAACATGTCGCGGTCGCCCGTGAAGAGCAGCGCCTCGCCGCCGGCCTGCGCCTCGATCCGCGCGAGCGACCCGAGCAGGTCGTCGGCCTCGAGCTCTGCGACCGACTCGCTGCGCCAGCCGAACGCCCCGAAGAAGGCCGGCGCGTCGCGCCACTGACGCTCGAGCTCGGGCGGCATCGGCGGGCGGTCGGCGTGGTAGGCGGGGAAGGCCGCCGTACGGTAGTCCGCGGCCTCGGCGCCCCAGCACAGCACGACGGCGCGCGGGCCGTAGCGCTCGACGACGAACAGCACGAGGTTCGCCGTCCCCAGCAGCGCGTTGACGGGCTGCCCGTCGTCGTCGGTGATGCTCTTCGGCAGCGCGAAGAACGCGCGGTACAGCAGCGACGGGGCGTCGACGGCGAGCAGCGGGGAGGTCACGCGTTGGAGGCTACGTGGTCGCCCCCTTCGTTTGGGCGCCGCGCACCGCCGGAGCAGCCGGCGGCGTTGTCGCTCGTTACGGCATCGCAGCACGTACGGCGGATGCTGAGCGCGGCATGGTTGTGCTCATCATGTAACCGATTGCTTGACATGCTGGATCAGGGCTCTAAGGTCACTCACTGTTGGGGTACAGGTCGGATGTCGTGTGCCTCGTCGTTGCAGTGATCGTTCAGAGCAGCACTAATAATCGGGGATCAGGGAGGATTCATGTCCGGTTTGTGTTGCGCGCGTTCGTTGCGTAGGGCCTCACGATGACACGTCGTCGTCGTGCGCTGCTCATGTTGGTGTGTGTTGGTGCTGTCGTGGCGGTACCTGCGATCGCGGCTTCGCAGTCCGGTCGAGCGGGTATTTCGCCAGCGGCCCAGAAGCAGTTGCGGGAGGCGCAGAAGAGCACGTCGACCATTCGTGCGTCGGGAGCGGCCGGGCGTGAGCTTCGCGGCTTGAGCGACCGTGAGGCGCTTGAGGCGGCGGTCGAGGCCGAGCCGGGGTTGTTCGCGGCGACGCCGACGCGGTTGCTGACGCCGCGCGGCGGTCAGCGGGTCAAGTCCTATCTCGGTGACTATGTCGCGCGGTTGGATGTGCCGGGGCAGGCGTCGGACGTGCTGGCGGTGTCCGACCTGCCGTTGCGTGTCGATACGCCCGCTGGCAAGCGGCCCGTGGACCTGGCGTTGACACGGCGGGCGGGTCGCTTCGAGCCGGTCGCGCCGCTTGCGGATGTCAGCTTCCCTGCGCTGCTGGGTGACGGGGTCGAACTCGCGGACGGTGTCGGGATGCGTCTGATTGGCGCGGCGGGCGACGCGTCGGGTGTGCAGAAGGGCCAGCAGGTGTTCTATGCCAACGCGCTGCCCGACGCTGACGTGTTCGTCACGGCGTTGCCGCGCGGTGTCGAGAGCTTCGTGCAGTTGCGCTCGGCCGGCAGCCCGCGCGAGCTGAGTTGGCAGTTCGACCTGCCGGAGGGAGCGGCGCTGCGGGAGGTCCCCGGTGGTCGCGGCATGCCGTCGGGCGCGGAGGTCGTTCGTGGGGATGAGACGCTCGCGCGTATCTGGCCGGCGGTCGCCAAGGACGGTGCCGACCGGCCGGTTGGCGTGACGAGTCGGGTCGAGGGGACGCGGTTGGTGCTGAGCGTCGACGTTCCGGCGGACGCGACGTATCCGATCCTCGTCGATCCGATATACGAGCGGATGTTCACCAACAACGATCCGAACGACGCGAACGGGACGTTCGCCGACACGCTCGGCTGGCGTCGTGAGGCGACGCGGCCGCTCGGTGACTTCGATTTCTCGCCGGCGACGGAGTCCGTTCACGGCGGTCCTTGCCTGCGGATCAGCGGGACGCCGAATCCGTTGCCGAACACGTTGTGCGTCGGCGCGCGGATCGGAGTCGACTACGGTCTGCTCAGCGCCGCTGGCTGGGCGTGGCATCCGCCGGCTGGCCTTCGCACGAGCGCCGACAATCTGCCGGCCCCGGACACCGATGCGTACATCTTTCGCGCCGACGTGCGTCATTCGTGGCTGTTCTTCGGTGGCAGCACGGCGTTGTACGGCGGCTTGATCAGCGGGCGCACGCAGACGTTCGTCGGCTTCAACGGCCCGCCGCCGAATCTGCCGGCGTCGGAGAACGGTGGTCCCGGCCACGCGGGCCAGTTCACGTTGCCCAACGCAAGCGTCGGGCAGGGCTCCAACGTCTCGTTCTTTCGGACGTAGTGCATCGAGAGCAACTGCGCCGAGCCGCCGCCCGGCAACAACACCTACGACGGGACGTACTTCAGTGCGGGCATCAGCACGGCGGCGGCCGCGGCGGCGATCTCGACGATCCAGGGCGCGGTTCTGCTCGTCTCCGACCGCACGCCACCGACCAGCACGCACGCGTCGTCGTTCGATCAGTCGCTGTGGCGTCGCAGCGGCTCGGTCTCGAGCGTCGTCGCTGCGGCCGATGCCGGCGTCGGGCTGCAGCAGATCAGCGTCCTCTACACCGGCACAGGCGGCCAGCCGGTCGTTCAGGTCGTGCCGGGCAATCCGGACGACCGCTGTCGCGGCGATCGCAACAGCCCTTGCGTGAAGGCGTTCTCGCAGCCGTTCACGTATGACACCGCGTCGATGCCCGAGGGCGTCAACACCGTCAGCGGGCTCGCCGTCGACGCGCTCGGCAAGATCTCGCCGATCGACGCGGGCAACGCCGTCACGGTCAAGGTCGACCGCACCCCCCCGACGGTCAGTTCGCTGACCGGCACGCTCGCCGACAAGGCCGATCGCGCCGTCACGAACGGCACCTACGAGCTGACGGCGAACGTCACCGACGGGGCCAACCGGTCCGGCGTCAGGTCGATCACGTTCAAGCGCGAGGACGACACGATCATCGAGTCGTTCCCGATCACCTGCAGCGGCGCCGACTGTCCCGCGAGCGCCGCTGCGACGCTCAGCGTTCAGATCAACCCGACGACGTTCGATGCCGGCGTGCGGACGATCAAGGTCGTCGCCGAGGACTCCGCCGGCAACGCGATCTCCGACACGGCCGCGACGGCGCTGACGTTCGTCGTCGATCACGATCCGCCACAGATCACGGCCGTCGATCACGAGCCCGCGCTGATCGGCTGGCTCGGCGACCGCGCGCTGACGGCGACGGCGACGGCAACCGACGACGCCTCGGGCGTCAAGCGCTTCACGCTCACGACGCCGAACGCGGATGGGTCGACGACCTCGACGGACACCGTCGTGCCCGGTTGCGATGACACGATCGCGAACCTCTGTGACAGTCCCGAGGGCCGCGACGTCTCGTACGCCACCGCCACGATGGGCGACGGGCCGGCGCGGCCGGTCTCGCTGACGGCGACCGACGCGCTGGGCCAGACCTCGTCGCCGCCCCGGCAGTGGACGGTCGACGTCGATACCGCCGGCCCCGCGCTGACGTTGTCCGGTGCGGCCTGGGATGCGCGCGACACGTATGTCGGCGCGAGCGATCTGCTGCTGCAGGCGACAGCGGTCGACAGCGTCGGAGGCCAGCAGCGCTCCGGCGTGGCGAGCCTGACGCTGCAGGTCGACGACCAGCCCGCGATCACGCGCACCCGGCAGCAGCCGTGCGTCACGACGACCAGCGAGCACTGCGATCTGACGGAGTCCTTCACACTGCAGCCAGCTCAGCTGAGCACCGGAGTGCATACCGTCACGGTCACCGCGACCGATCAGGCCGCTCCGGCGAACAGCACGACGACGAGCTTCGAGCTGCACGTCGACAAGCAGCCGCCGACGATCACCGACGTCGAGCACGCGCCGTCGCCACCGCAGAGGTGGCGCGACGACGTGCCGCGCAGCGTCGACGTGACGGCGCACGACGAGCATTCGGGTGTCGCGAGCGTCGTGCTGACGCTGCAGGGGATGGGCATGCCGCAGGTTCAGACCGTCGACTGTGCAGGCAGTGGCACGTCGCCGTGCCCGAAGGACACGACCGCCTCGTTGAGCTACACGACGTCGGGCTTGCCCGAAGGCTTGTCGACGGCGTCGGTGTACGCGCGCGACAGGGCCGACAACGCGTCCGAGGTGTCGCAATGGGAGCTGAAGATCGACCGCACGCCGCCGGCTGCGGCCTATTCAGGCTCCATCCATCAAGCCAACGGGGGAACGCTGATCGGCGGCAGCATGGACCTTCAGGTCGACGCGAGCGATCTCTTCTCCGGCGTCCGCGAGATCCGGTTCCTCGTCGATGGGCAGGAGCGCCAGTCCAAGCAGGGCGTCTGCGACGAGGACGGATGTGCGACGACGTTGAGCGACACGTTCGTCATGCACGCAAGCTCGTATGCCAGCGGGCAACGCACGCTGCGTGTCGAGATCAGCGACCGCGTCGGCACGCCGGAGGAACGTCACGTGACGGTCAGGGAGTACACGGTCACCAACGTGGCGGGCTCGGTGAGCGCACCGCGTCAGGCACTCGGGCTGGAGCGGTTCTGGCAGTACGACTCGACGCCGACCGGTGCCGGGTCGGCCGCGCACGCGAACCTCGCGACGGGCAACCTCGTGTGGCACAAGATGCCGGTCGTCAACCGCGGGCGGGGCCTGTCGTCGGTCGTCAACGTGACCTACAACTCGCACGACACGACCGGCCTGCTGGAGAACCTGCCGCTCAACCTGCGCTATCAGGAGATGGGCCGTGGGTTCTCGCTGGCGGTCAGCGGGCTGAGCCGGCTCAACGAGCCGCTGGCCGGCGTCTCGCTCGCCGGCATCCCGACGGTGCCCAACCAGATCGGGCTCTCGGACGCCGACGGCACGCGCCACACGTTCAACCGAATCGGCGGGACCACGCAGTACTCCCACCCGCCCGGCGTCAACCTGCGGCTGCGGCGCTTCACAGCGCCGCCGTTGATCGTGCTGCCGGGCGCCAACACGTCCAAGACGTGGGCGATCACGCGCCCGGACGGCACGACGTTCTACTACGACGCCAACGGCTATGAGCGGTCGATCGTCGACCGCAACGGCAACACGATCACGTTCGAGTACGAGACCTACCTGCCGCTGACCGGCACCGTCGTCGGCGCATGCCCGTTGCTGGTGCTGATGGACGGCATCGTGTGCGCTCAGCGCGTGCGCCGGGTGATCGATCCGGCTGGTCGAGCGATCGAGATCAGCTATCGCCCCGGCACCAAGCGCGCGGGCATGATCGACAGGATCGTCGATCATCGCTTCCTGACGCCCGGCACGCGCCGCGCGACCCGCTTCATCTACGACGACGACGGCTATCTCAAGGAGATCGCCGAGGCGCTCACCGAAGGTCTTCAGGCGACGCCCGAGACGCGCATCACGAAGTTCGACTACACGACCGACGCCGGCTCCAGCGACCAGCAGCTGCGCCGCATCGTCGATCCGCTCGGCCATGTCACGGACATCGAGTACGCGGCGCCGAACCCTCCGACGCAGCTGCTCGCGGGCGGCGGCCCGCCGGTGCGGTCGATCACCGACCGGCGCGAGAAGAAGACCAGCTACGAGTTCGGGTTCTTCCCCGACGCGACACGCACGAAGGTCGTCGACGCTCTCGAGCGACCGACTCGCTACGCGCTCGACGCCAGCGGCCGCCCGACCGAGAAGGTCGACGCGCGCGAGACGTCGACGACGCTGACCTGGGACGGCAATCACAACGTCGAGCAGCTCACGCTGGCCGCCGGCACGCCCGAGGAGGCCGTCACGAGGATGACGCACAATCCCAACGGGATGTTGCTGACCCGAACCGATCCCGAGAGCACCGAGGCGAACCCGAAGGTCCTCACGCTCACCTATCGCGACGGCGCCGGGACCCAGACGACGGCGGCTGACGCCAACGGCATCTTCGTCTCGGACCTGACGTCGATCACGAGCCCCGAGGGCGACACGACCACGTTCGGGCTCGACGAGCGCGGCAACACGACCTCGCGCACCGACGGCGAGGACGAGACCGCTCATACGACCTTTGACGCGTTCGGGCAGATCCAGACGGAGACCGACGAGGTCGGCAACGTCACGAGGTACGAGCAGTACGACCCCAACGGCCTGCCGCAGCAGGTGGTCTCGCCGCGCGGGGTGGCCGCGGACCCGGACGCCAGCGGCGGCCGCTGGATCTACCGCTACGACGGCGTCGGCAACGTCGTGTCGGTCACCGATCCGCGCGCCGGGGAGCAGGCGACCGTCGCCGACCCGGGTGCGGCGTTCACGACGACGATCGCCTATGACGCGCTGGATCGTCCGACCAAGACGAGCTCGCCGAAGGACTCGCCGAGCGTGGATGACGAGCCAGGGCCGCCCGATCCGACGCAGCTCGTTCACGACACCGTCTATGACCTCAACGACAACGTCATCGCGCGCATCGACGCCGAGCGCAACGAGACGACCGCGACGTTCACGCCGACCGATCAGCTGCAGACGGTCTCGACGCCCGGCGTGCCGCATGGCGCCAGCGGCACCGTGTCGGCGGAGACGACGCGGTATGCGCACGACGACGTCGACAACGTGATCCGGATGGTCACGCCGAGGGGCGAGTCGACGACGACCGTCGGCGACTTCGAGACCGAGTACCGCTACAGCCCTGTAGACGAGAGGGTCGCCGAGATCCGCCACTCGACGAGTCCCGCCGATCCCGCGACGCTCGCGACGTCGTGGGCGTATGACCGCCGCGGAAACACGATCGGCATCGTCGATCCGCGTCAGAACGCGCGCTTTCAGTCGGCCGTGCCGGAGGACAACGCCCTGGCTCCGAGCCGCCGGCGCGTGACCTACGAGTACGACAAGTCCGACAACCGACGCGCGCAGATCGAGGATCCGGGCGGCGAGAGGCTCCGTAGCGAGTGGCGCTATGACCGCAACGACCGGATGATCGAGCGCGTCGACCCGCGTGGCTTTGAGGCGGGCAACAGTCCCGATGACTTCGTGTGGCGCTACGGCTACGACGGCCGCGATCTGCTGACGTCGGTCGAGAGCCCGCCGGTCGGGCATACCGGCGAGGAGAACGCCGCGCGGCGGCGGACGGAGTACGAGCGGCGTGCGGACGGCAAGCTCATAGGTGTGACGACTCCGCGCGGAACGCAGACCAGCGACGATCCCGACGACTTCAAGACGGAGCTCGACTACGACGCCGACGGGGCGCTGAGGTCGCGCACGATGCCGCGCGCGCCCGGGCAGTACGGGCCGCCGTCGAAGGTCACGTGGGAGCGCGACGCGGTCGGCAACCCGATCGCGGTCCGCGATGCCCGGCGCCATCGCTTCACGAACACGTTCTATGACTCGGGGGCGTTGAAGAGCACGACGAGGCCGTCGTGGTGGACCTATGACGAGGACGCGATGACGGTTCGCGAGCGCACGTTGGAAGAGATCATGCAGGCCAACAGCGCGGGCGACGAGCCGCGGGAGCAGAGCGCGGTCGCGCAGACCGACTTCGGCGGCGTCGAGGCCGAGGCGATGCCCGACTGGATGCCCAAGAGCGGAAAGACGACGTTCGGCTATGACGCCGAGATGCGCCTGACCCGCGTGACGGACGTCGCGGACAAGGCGTCGACGATCGTGCGTGACGCGCTCGGACGGGTGCAGACGACGGCACGGCCGTTCGATCAGGACGGCGAGCTGCCGGTTCTGCCCGAGACGATCACCGCTGCCGTCACGTATGACTTCAACGGCAACGTGCTGTCCGAGCGAGACGGGGAGTCGAAGGTCACGCGCTACAACTACGACCAGTTCGACCGTCGGATTCGCCAGGTCGCTCCCGGGTCGAGCACCGCGCAGGAGATCACGAACTACACGCTGGACCGCAACGGCAACGTGACCGATGTCGTGACGCCGCGTGGGACGGCGTACGAGTCCGGGTTCGATCGCCTTGACCGGCTGACGTCGTCGACGAATCCGGTCGGCGACGAGACGACGTTCGCCTACGACGCCGCCGCCAACAAGGTCGCGCAGACCCAGCCGCGCGGGAACGTGTCGGGCGTGTCGGCGGCGCAGCGCGCCAGGCACACGACGACGTGGACCTACAACCGCGCCGGCGACATGTCCTCCCATAGGACCGGGCTTGGGGATATGACGACGTTCGGATATGACCGCAATGCCAACCAGGTTCGGGTCACGGCTCCCGGTGCGGCGTCGAGCGCGGAGAGTGCGAGCGTCGTCAGGGCTCATGTCACGACGCGGACGTTCGACGGGCGTGACCTGCCGTGGGCGACGACGGTCGGGACGGGCACGGACGCGCGCACGACGGTGATCGAGTTCGACGGCAACGGCAACCCGCGTCGGCAGGTCAACCCGCGCGGGGTCGGCAGCAACGGCAGGCCGACGGCTGACGACGATCATGCGCCGGACACGGAGCCCGCGAAGGACTTCCTGGCGTTGACCGACAACACCGACGCGACCCGGCACGCGACGGTCCGCGAGTTCTCTTCTGATGATCTGCTGGAGAGCATCCACATGCCGTGGGGCGACGGGGACGGCGCGAACAGCTCGGAGGAGCGCAAGCGCTTTCGGATGAACTTCGAGCTCGACGCGCGTGGCCGCGTCAGCACGATCGACGCTCCGTACGAGTGGAGCCAGGACCACGCGAAGGCGCAGCGCACGAAGTACGGGCACTTCGACAACGGCTGGGTGCAGTCGGTCTCCGACGAGCGGATCGTGAACCCGACGGTGGCATCTGATCCCGAGGTGTTCGTGCCCGATCACGTGCACGACTACGAGTACGACCGGCGTGGCCTGCAGACCGACTGGACCAGCAACAAGAACCTCGACACGGTGCCGGCGGGCGAGCGGGGCCGTCGCATCCACCGCCAGTTCTATGACAACGGGCTGCTGCGATCGCGCTCGGCGCGCCGCAACGATCAGGACACGACGCCGCGGTTCTACACCTATGAGTACAGCCCCAACGGGTCGCTGACGACGCTCAACGACGTCGCGCGAAGCCGCGAGACGGAGGTGACGTACGACAATGCCGATAGGGCCGTGGGTATCAAGGAGGAGTGGGCCGAAGACCGCGATACCGCCTATGCCTACGATCCCGATGGCAACGTCACGACGCGACGCGTCGATGGCCGGATCCCTTCCGAGGGCGGTGGTTTTGAGGGTGGTCGGACGACGCGGTTTACGTTTGACGAGCTCGGGCGCGAGGAGTCGATGCGCGTCGTCGTGCCTGGCGGGACCGATCGCGTGACGAGCACGTCGTACTGGCCGTCGGGGCAGGTGCGTGAGCGCGACAAGGCGTTGGGCGCGACCGACGAGACGTTCTTCGATACGGCGGGCAGGATGTCGCAGATGGTGCGTCGCAGCCAGGGAGGCGGCACGGTCAAGGATCAGGCGTACGCGTATGACGGCAACGCCAACCGCCGCCGTGACGAGCGCGGTGAGCATGTCTTCAATGCGCGTGATCAGCTGGTGCAGTGGACGCGGGCGGCGGGGCGTCCTGGTGCGGGGTCGGTCGTGGAGTACGAGCTCAACGCGTCGGGTGCGGTGCGTTTGAGGACCGATGGCAGCCTGCCGGTCGGTCAGCGCGAGACGGAGTTCGTGTACGTCGAGGAGCCTGAGCCTGGGGCGATGTTCATCGGTGATCGGTTGATCTCCTCGGTCCAGGGCGGGCAGACGACGCGGTATGAGTACAACGCGTTGGGCAACATCACGCGGATCGACGTGCCGGTCGGGGCCGACACGACGTATGACTACGATGACTTCGAGCGTCGCCGCGCTACGACTGGTCCTGGTGGCGCGGAGACGTATACGTACGATGCGTTGGATCGTCGCGACACGACGACGCGGGGCGGCCAGACGTTTGCTCACGGCTACGTCGGGTTGACGGAGAAGCTCTCACGCGAGCAGGCGACAACCGCGGTGCGGTCGTTTGATTACGACTCGTTGTTGAGTCGTCAGGGCCAGACGACTGGTGCTGGCGTGGGGGCGTATCGGTCCTACGCTGTGGATGCCGGCGGGTCGGTCGAGGGCTTGGAGAGCGCGACGGGTGTGTTGGCGAGCGCGGATACGTATGTCTACGATCCGTATGGTGAGCTTGAGGGGACTGCGTTGAGTCCGGCGGCGACGAGTGCTCCGTTT
>JAUYGN010000053.1 GCA_030690545.1 Solirubrobacteraceae bacterium | reverse complement strand
CCGGGTCGGCCGCGATCCGCGCGCGGTCGCCGAGCAGCGCACCCCCCGAGCGCTTGGAGGACGGGTCGACGGCGAGCACCGCGACGCTGCGCCCGGCGGCGCGCCAGGCCTTGACGAGCTCGGACAGCAGCGTCGACTTGCCGGCTCCGGGCGGGCCCGTGACGCCGACGAGATGCGCCCGCGCCTCACCGCCGAGCGCGGCGGGGGAGACGGCGTGCAGCAGCGCGTCGATCTCGGTGCGCGCCGCCGCCGCGCGGTTCTCGACGAGGTTCAGCACCGCGGGGGCGGCGGACAGGTCGCCGTCGCGCAGGCGCTGCCCGAGGTCGTCGCCGGTCGTGCGCATCACGTGGCGGACGCTATTGCACGACGCTCGTTCCTCGTGACGACCGTGTGCGGCCTGTCACAGGAATGCGCTCGTGGGTTCAAGTTAACCGCGACCGTGCCGATGGGTGCTGTGAGGCCAGGTCACGCGCTCGCTCGTGAACCGGAGGCCGGGGCGACTTCGTCGCGCCGTCACTGCAGCCAGATCGAAGGAGAAGCCGTGCCAGGGTCGCAATCATCGGGCTATCGCTCGCCGCGGATCGCCGCGTACGTCGTCATCGCGCTGCTGGCCGTAGGCATCGTCGCCGACGCGATCGCGTTCCTCTTCGAGATCGGCACGTACGGCGTGCTCGCGCAGCTCGAACGGGGCGTCGACGTGAGCATCGCCGAGCTGCAGGCCGCCGAGACTCGCTCGCTGCTCGCGAACCTCGCCCAGCTCGCGGCCTACTGGATGGCGATCATCGCGTTCGTGTTCTGGTTCGCGCGTGCGTATCGCAACGGCGCGCGGCTCGGCGCCCGCGGGCTTCGCTACAAGCCCGGCTGGGCGATCGGCGCCTGGTTCGTCCCGATCCTCAACCTCGTTCGCCCGAAGCGGATCGCCAACGACATCTGGCGCGCCGCCGATCCCGCGCTCGGGCGCGGCGCCGATGGCTGGCAGTCCGGCTCGGTCAGCAGCCTGATCCACTGGTGGTGGGGCGTCTGGCTGTTCTCGGGGCTGGTCGGCAACACCGCGCGGTTCATGTACAGCGAGGCGGGGACGCTCGGCGAGCAGCTCCGGGCGAGCACGGTGGGAGCCATCGTCGACGTCGTGTTCATCGTCGCCAGCGTCCTGGCGATCCTCGTCGTGCGCGCGCTCACCGCGCGTCAGGAGGAGCGTGCTCGCACGCTCGACGCGCTGGAGTCGGAGGGTCCGCCCGGGCTGCAGACCGCCCCCGCTCCGTTGGCGCTGTCGCATGCGTAGCGCCGGCATCCGTCGACGCGCGATCATGTCGCTGGCGTCGGTCGTGCTGGGCGTCGGCCTCGCCGGATGCGCGGCCTCCGGCGAATCGATGCGCGCGATCCAGAAGTCGATGGAGCCCACGATCCTCAGCGGGGAGATCATCCCCCTCGACGTCCATGCCTACGACGCGACCGAGCCCCGGATCGGCGACATCGTCTCGCTGCGGGCACCGGCCAACGTCGGCAGCCAGACCTGTGCGGTCAGCACCAGGCGCGGCCAGCCCTGCCCGCGCGCGTCGGAGCGCCTCACCGATATCTCGCTCATCAAGCGGATCGTCGCGGGGCCCGGCCAGACGGTGTCGATCAACCGCGAGGGACGCGCCCGCGTCGACGGCGTCATGGAGGACGAGCCGTTCATCATCGCCTGTGAAGCGTCCGACGACTGCCGGATGCCGCGGCCGATGCGCGTCCCGCCGGGCGCGTACCTCGTGCTCGGCGACAATCGCCCGTACTCGAGCGACAGCCGCTACTGGGGCCCGGTGCCGCGCGCGGCGATCGAGGGCCGCGTGACCCCGCTCGACCCGGCGCGGCGCTGACGGACTCGACGATCCGCGGCTGACGTCACATGGATGACCGACACGTCGCGGCCGATCGCCTCGCGAGGCGTCGCGTCTCCAGTGCATGGATGGAGACGTGACGCCTCGCGCCGGCGCGGGCCGCCGGATGTCAGGCGTCCATGGTCAGCCGACGGCCGCCGAGCGCACCACCGGCGCCACCGGCGGGCTCGCCGCGGCCACCGCGTGGCTGCGCTCGATCGTGACGATCTGCGTGCCGGTGTCAGGCGCTTGCGGCGGCGATCCCGTTGCGCGCGGCGACGAGCGCCACGATGTCGCGCATGATCTGCGTCAGGTCGAAGTCCTTGGGCGTGTAGACGGCCGCCACGCCGGCATCCTTGAGGGGCGCGACGTCGGACTCGGGGATGATCCCGCCGACGATCACGGGCGCGTCGACGCCGGCCTCGCGCAGCGCGCCGACGATTCCCGGGATCAGCTCGCGATGCGAGCCCGACAGGATCGACAGGCCGATCACGTGGACGCCCTCCTGCAGCGCCGAGGTGACGATCTGCGCCGGCGTCAGGCGGATGCCCTCGTAGACGACCTCCAGTCCGACGTCGCGCGCGCGCACGGCGATCTGCTCGGCGCCGTTGGAGTGGCCGTCCAGGCCGGGCTTGCCGACGAGGATCTTGATCCGGCGCCCGAGCGCCTCGCTGACGCGGGCGACCTCGTCGCGCAGTCCCTCCAAGGCGGCACCGGTCGCCTGCGGGCCCGCCGACGCCTCGCCGACGCCGGTCGGCCCGCGGTAGGCGCCGAACGCGTCGCGCAGCGCCTGCGCCCACTCGCCCGTCGTCGCGCCGGCGCGGGCGGCGTCGATCGTCGCCGGCATGATGTTCGCGCCGTCGTCGGCGGCGGCCGCGCGCAGCGCGTCGAGCGCG
>JAUYGN010000052.1 GCA_030690545.1 Solirubrobacteraceae bacterium | reverse complement strand
CCCTGGCCGCGGGCGCCCTGGCGCTGGTCGTCGCGGGCCTCGGCGCAGCGGCGCTGCTGGGCGGCGTCGGCGGCGACGGCGACGGCAGCGGCGACGGGCAGGCGAGCCTCCCAGCCGGTCAGACCGCCGAACGACGGCCGGCGTCCGTCGACATCACGCGCGAGGGTCTGCTGACGAGGCCCAACGCGCTGGCGATCGCCGCCGGCCAGGTCTGGGCGGTGAGCAACCGGACCGGCGACGTCGCGCTCGTCGACGCGGCGACGGGGAGGACGGGCGCGCGACTCAACGTCGGCCGCGGCGCCAGCTCGATCGCGGCCGGCTTCGGCTCGGTCTGGGTGACGAAGGAGACGACGCAGACGCTGCTGCGAATCGACGCCGGGACGCGCGAGCGCGTGACGGGCGGCGCGGTCGAGATCGGCCGGCCCGGCCGCAACGTCGCGGTCGTGACCGGCGCGCGGGCGGTCTGGGTCGGCGTGCGCAACGCCGACCCGGAGGACCGCGCGCCCGAGGCGGTCGTCAAGATCGATCCGAGCACGCGAGCCCAGCAGACGATCGCCGTCGCCGGCGGCGTGCAGGATCTCGCCGTCGGCGCGGGCGCCGTCTGGGTCTCCAACCGCTTCGACGCGACGGTCACGCGGATCCGCCTCAGCGACGGCCGCCAGGACCGCGTGGCGGTCGGCGACGGACCGCGCGGGATCACGGTCGGCGAGGGCGCGGTCTGGGTCGCCTCGTCGCTGGACGACGAGATCACGCGGATCAACCCGCGCAGCCTGCAGACGCGGTCGATCGCGCTGAACGCGATCCCCGAGCGCGTCACGATCGGCGGCGGCTCGCTGTGGGTGACGGCGAGGGAGGCCGGACGGCTGATCCGGATCGACGTGCGCACGCGCAGGGTGCTCGAGCGCGTCGAGACCGGCGCCCGCCCCTACGCGCTGGACGTCACGCGCGGACGCGCCGTCTGGCTGTCGATCCTCGACGACAACGGGCTGCAGCGCGTGCGCTTCAGCCGCCCCGGCCGAGGCTGAGCCACTACAGGTCGCGGCGCGACACGACGCCGTCCTGCAGCGCGCGCATCGCCAGGTACGAGCGCTTCTGGTTCTGCGCCAGGTGGGCGACGCCGAAGTAGCCGAACAGCGTGCGCAGGTGCGCCTTGACGGCGTCGACGGAGAGATACAGCTCGTCGGCGATCTGCTGGTTGGTCGCGGGCGTCGCGAGCTCGGCGTCCTTGTAGGGCCGGCACAGCGCGGCGAGCACGGAGCGCTGCGTCTCGCTCAGCGACGGCATCGCGGGGCGGCTGCCGGCAGCGGCGGTCGGGCTGGAGTCCGGCGACTCGGGGACGCGATAGGCGATCTGCGTGCGCCCGACGCGCAGCACGTCGCCGTCGCGCAGGCGGTGACGACCGGAGATGCGCTGGCCGTTGAGAAACGAGCCGTTGCGCGAGAGGCCGTCGTCGGCGACCGTCCACTCGTCGCCGAGGCATTCGAGCTCGGCGTGCAGGCGCGAGACCTCGGTGTCCCACTCCAGCGAGACGTCGTTGCCCGCGCTGCGGCCGATCGTGACGCGGGTCACTGCGGGCTCGAGCACGAACAGGCGCTGGTCGCCGTCGCCGCCGCGCAGGACGAGAAACGGCGCGCCCGCGCGCTCGGCCTCGATGCGCTCGCGCAGCTCCGCCGGCGTCGCGGCGTGGGCGGCGAGTGGCGAGTCGTCGGCGCCGGACATGACATCGCTGAGCTTGCCAGATCGCATCGGCGGCGCCCGGTCGACCCACCCTGGGTGGCCCGACGCCACACCTGAGGGTGGCCGGTGTGACCCCGGGGTCGCGGGCCACCCGGACGCGCGGAGGGATCGTGCTCCTACCGCCCTCGGCAAGGAGCCACCCGAATGACCGCCCACCCCCTCCCCCTCCCCCTCCCGACGCTGACGGACGCCGAGCTCGTCGCGCGCTTTCGCAGCGGCGACGACGACGCCTTCGACGAGATCCACCGCCGCTACCGCCGCGCCCTGCTCGCCTTCGCGCGGCGGATGCTCGACAACACCGGCCGCGATGCCGACGACGTCGTGCAGGATGCCTTCCTGCGCGCCTACCGCGCTCTGCGCGCGACCGACCGGCCGATCGCGCTGCGCCCATGGCTGTACATGATCGTGCGCAATCGGGGTCTCGACGAGCTGCGGTCGCCACCACGTGCCGGGAGCTACGACGACGAGCTCGTGCTCAACGCGGTGCCCACGATCGATGCCGCGCAGTGCGTGCAGCAGCGCGACGAGCTGCGTCAGATCGTGACCGAGATCGGTCGCCTGCCCGAGCGCCGGCGACTGGCGCTCGTCCTGCGCACGTTGGACGGCTGCTCGCACGCCGAGACGGCGCGCCGCCTGCATACGACGGTGCCCGCGACGAAGTCGCTGATCGTCCGCGCGCGCTCCACGCTGCACGCAGCGGTGCGCGCCGCATAGCGAGCCGGCCAGCGCGAAGCGACGCTCGCAGCCGACAACCGACTGGCACACGCGGCCGGAAGTTGTGCGTGGAGTTCCGGGATGCCCGGCCGGGATCTGCCGGTGGCCGGTGACCCCGCCTTCGTGCTGGTGGCACGGAGGCGGGTGCCGGCTGCCGGCAGGCACGGATCGGGCGCCCGGAAACGCGCAGAACTTGCGGACGGGTGTACTAGGCTCGCCTCACCGTGGACGTCACCCAGATCGAAGAGGCGATCGGCCGCCTCGAGGAGAGCCTGTCGGAGGCCCGCATGGCGGCCGAGCTGATGCGCGACGGCGACGTCACCGCGGTCGGCGACCTCAACGCGGTGATCGATGCGATGGCGCTCGAGATCGCCGAGCTGAAGGGTCGCACGAGCGGCGGCATCGGCTGACCGGACGGACCGGTGGGCCCTGCGCGGCGATCCGATGCGACGTCGCGCTGGATGACGCGGCGGCGTCTCATCGCCGGTGCCGTGGCGGCATCGCTCGTCACCGGCTGCGGTGGCGGCCCGAGCGTCGAGGAGCGCCGCGCCGATCGGGCGGACTACGCGCGAGCGGCCAACGCGGTCTGCGAGCAGGCCAACCGCGAGATCGCCGACGACTACGCCCGACCGAAGTACCGCCAGGCACTCGAGCGCTCCGTGTCCGCATCCAGGACGTCGCTGCACGCCGCCGCGGTCAGGTTGCACGAGCTGCACGCCCGTCTCGGCGACTCGTCGTCCGCGGAGATCGACGCGTTCGACGGGGCGATCGACCCGTTCGTGACCGCGGTCGGCGCGCTGGCCACCGCCTTCGAGCTCGGCCGGCGCCAGCGGGCGGCGAGCACGGTGCGCCGCCGTGGCGACGTGCTCCATCGGGCCGCGCAGGCGGCGCAGCTCGAGCGCTGCGGCCGGGGCGGCAACGCGATCGCCGAGCGCGCGACGTTCCTCGCCTACCGGCAGGCATACATCCGCGTCGACGACGCGACGATCAAGCGGATCGTGAGCATCGACACCTCGGGGACCGGCCCGGCGTGGTTTGCCGCATACCGCGCCGTGACGCGCGCGGCGCGCCGTCAGCTTCGCGCGACCGGCCGGATGCAGCCTCCGCGCGAGCTGCGCAAGCTGCACCAAGCGGTGCGGCGCAGCCTCAGCACCTTCCTCACGACCCGGGAGCTGCTGACACCCGACACGACGCGCGAGCGCGCGATCGTGGTGTTCGCGCAGTTCGACCGCCAGTTTCCTCGCTATCAGCGACTCGAGCGGAGGCTGCGCCGAGAGCTCAACCGCTGACGTCCGCTGCCGTCGCCTCGCCGAGAAGGACGAGGGGAGTAGCGTGTCGGCACGGGGAACGCGGGGGCCACCGGGACGGGCAGCCCGCTCACACGAAAGGACACGATGAGTTCGGCCGTCACCACGCAGGACATCGAGCCATGCGCGAACGAGCGTGCCGACCGGATCGTCACGGGCGTCGTGACGATCGTCCCCTTCCTGCTGCTCGGGGTCGTCGTCTGGCAGGCCTGGCAGAGCCTGCTGCACTGGCATGACTTCGTCGTCTTCGGCGTCCTCTACGTCGTGACCGGCCTCGGCATCACGGTCGGCTTCCATCGCTACTTCACGCACCGCGCGTTTCGCACGAGCAGGCCGGTGCGCGCGGTCCTCGCGGTACTTGGGACGGCCGCGATCGAGGGCCCGATCACCGCTTGGGTCGCCGATCACCGCAAGCACCACGCGTTCTCCGACCAGCACGGCGACCCGCACAGCCCGCACGTCGACCACGGCAGGGGCCTGCGCGGCGCGCTGCGCGGCCTCGTGCACGCGCACGTCGGCTGGCTGTTCCTGCACACGCAGCGCGCCAACAAGCAGCGCTACGCGCCCGATCTCGTCGCCGACCCGCTGATCCGCTTCGTCGATCGCACGACGCTGCTGTGGATCGTGCTCGGGCTCGTCGCGCCGTTCGGTCTCGGCTACGCGCTCGGCGGCACGCTGACGGCGGCCTTGACCGGACTGCTGTGGGGCGGCGCGGTGCGGATCTTGCTGCTGCACCACGTCACGTACTCGATCAACTCGCTGTGCCACTTCTTCGGCCGCAGGCGCTTCGACAGCGGCGACGAGTCGCGCAACCTCGCCTGGCTCGCCCCGCTCTCGTTCGGCGAGGCGTGGCACAACAACCACCACGCGTTCCCGACGTCGGCGGCGCACGGGCTGCGCTGGTATGAGCGGATGCTCGACCCGAGCGCGCTCGTGATCGGGGCGATGGAGCGGGTCGGCCTCGTCTGGGACGTCGTGAAGATCAGCCCGGAGCGCCAGGCCGCCAAGCTCGCGGGCACGTAGCGACGTATCGTCGGCGGCGTGCCGCCGACGCAGCCGCAGGTGCCGGTCCTCGACAGCTTCCGGGGCGTCGCCGCGGTCGGGATCCTGCTCTACCACTGCTGGCTGCTGTCGGGCGAGCCGGCGCTCGGCGGCGGGCCGGTGCGCGACGTGCTGTCGTCGGGATTTCTCGCGGTCACGCTGTTCTTCGTGCTCAGCGGCTTCGTGCTGTTCCTGCCCGTCGCGCGGCGCGAGGGCGTGTTCGGGCCGCTCGCCCCGTACGCCCGCCGACGCCTGGCGCGCGTCGTGCCCGCCTACTACGTCGTGCTGGCCCTGTGCCTGCTCGCCTACCCGCTGCTCGCGACCCGCGGGATGGACGGCCGTGTGACGCTCGACGCGCTGCTCGCCCACGCGGTCTTCGTCCAGCAGGAGGCGCGCCTGCTGCCCGGCTACGAGGGTGCGCTCGGCTTCGCCGTCAACCCGGTCGTCTGGACGCTGTCGCTGGAGGCGCTCTTCTACGTCCTGCTGCCGTTCGTCGCGGGCTGGTTCTGGCGCTGGCCGTGGCAGGCCGTCGCGCTTGCCGTGGGCGTCGGCGTGGCGGGCCGCCTGGCGCTCGGCGACGTCGCCGGCGAGCCGAGCCAGAGCGTGCTCCTGTCGTCCTTCCCGCTGCACCTGGCGGACTTCGCGGCGGGCATGGCGGCGGCGCTGCTGTACGTCCGCTGGCGCCCGCATCCACGTGCGGCGCTGGCGGTCGGCGGCGCCTGTGCCGTCGGCGCGATCGCCGCGCTGGCGG
>JAUYGN010000051.1 GCA_030690545.1 Solirubrobacteraceae bacterium | reverse complement strand
GGCGCTCGCGGCGCTCGCCGCCGAGGCCCGTGCCGAGCAGGCGCGGCGCCTGCGCGACGCGGCCGCCAGGGCGGCGCCGAAGATCCAGCTCGTGATCGCGCTGGTGCTCGTCCCGGCGGTCATGCTGCTCGTCGCCGCGGTGCTCGCTCGCGGCCTCGGCATGACCGGGTGAGGCTCGCTCCGGCGACGCCTCCCACGACCCCCCACCGGAAAGCACACGCGGCGGCGGAATCCTTCCCTGGTTGCAAGAACGCGCCCATCGGTGGCTTCTGCAACGCCGCGACCGCCATCTAGGTCCGATGGCCGATCGTCTCCTTGACGCAGAAAAGTCCTGCTCAGACGCAGAATTACCGGATTGCGGCAGACCAAAGAACGATGAGGTGGGAGAAAGCGTGCAATTCGGGTTGCGAAGTGGGAGAGCGTGGGATACCTTCGCTGCAGCGAGCCGGGGTGGAGGGGCTCCTCCCACCCCTCCACCCCGGCTCCGATTCCTTCCGACGCACCCCGGCATATGGCCTTCCGCGGAACCTTCGACCACACGCTCGACGCGAAGAATCGCCTCACCGTTCCCGCTCGCTTTCGCTCCGAGCTCGCCGGCGGCGTCGTCCTCGCCAAGGGCCTCGAGCGCTGCATCGCCGTCTGGACGCCGGCGGCGTACGACGCGTACACGGCCGCCGCGCTCGCCGACTTCCATCCGCTCTCCAAGGAGGCCCAGAAGCTGACGCGCTTCTTCTCGGCCAACTCGCTGGACACCGAGCTCGACGGTGCCGGACGGATCATGCTGCCCGCGTTCCTGCTCGAGCACGGCGGCCTCGACAAGGACGTCGTCGTGACCGGGTCCGGCGAGGCGCTGGAGATCTGGGACCGCGCGACCTGGTCTGACTACAACGACATGCTCGCTTCCGAAGTCGACGAGATCACCTCATCCCTTGGCAACTCTGCTTGACATGACCATTCCCCACGTGCCGGTGCTCGCCGGCGAGGCGATCGAGCTGCTGGCACCGCAGCCCGGTCAGACCGTGGTCGACTGCACCTTCGGCGCGGGCGGTCACGCGCGCCTGCTCGCCGAGCGGATCGGCGCGACCGGCACGCTGATCGCGATCGACCGCGACCCGGTCGCCGCCGAGCGCTTCGCCGAGCTCGCGCAGGAGCTGACCTGCACCGTGCGCTTCATCCGCGCGTCGTTCGTCGACGGCCTCGCGCAGCTGCGCGACGAGGGCCTGCGGGCGGACGTCGTGCTGATGGACCTCGGCATGTCGTCGATGCAGATCGACACCTGGCAGCGCGGCTTCTCCTACTCCTACGACGCGCCGCTGGACATGCGGATGGACCCCGACCTCGAGCGCTCGGCGCACGAGCTCGTCAACGAGTCCGAGGCCCGCCATCTCGAGTCGATCTTCCGCGACCTCGGCGAGGAGCGCTACGCGCGACCGATCGCTCGTGCGATCGTCCGCGCGCGCCAGAAGGGACCGATCGACTCGACGATCGGGCTCGTCGACGTCATCACGCGCGCCGTGCCGGCGCCGGCGCGCTTCGCCGGCGGGCATCCCGCCAAGCGCGTCTTCCAGGCGCTGCGGATCGCCGTCAACGACGAGCTCGGCCAGCTCGACGACGCGCTGCCGCTCGCCTGGGAGATCCTGCACGTCGGCGGCAAGCTCGGCGCGATCTCCTTCCACTCGCTCGAGGACCGACGCGTGAAGCGCTTCCTCGCCGCGCGCGCCCAGGGCTGCATCTGCCCGCCGGACCTTCCGATCTGCGGCTGCGGCCGCGAGCCGGAGGCCGAGCTCGTCAGCCGCCGCGCGATCGCGCCCAGCCCGGGCGAGGTCGCGGCCAACCCGCGGGCGCGCTCGGCGCGGCTGCGCGTCGCATCGAAGGTCCGGGAGGACCACGGATGAGCCGCTCCGCCGCAGCCGCGGCACCCGAGCACGACCACGGCACGCCGCCCCGCCCGCGCAGCCGGCCCCGGCCGCACGGCTCCCCGCAGGCCCGTCGCGTCGCAGGACCCGG
>JAUYGN010000017.1 GCA_030690545.1 Solirubrobacteraceae bacterium | reverse complement strand
CCGTCGCTGCACGACGTGGCCGTCTCCGAGGATGTCAGCGCGTCGAAGGCAGACTGCACCTCCGCGCAATCGGCGGGCACCACACAGCCCGATGGACCGCCGCGCGCGACGCAGGCCTCCCCGGGGCTGCAGTCGAACAGGCCACATTCAACGTCGGTTGTTGCATCCGGGAGCGTGGAGTCGGCGCCTGCGTCCCCCCCGTCTGCCGTGGGCGTGCTCGACTCCGGGCAGCCGAGGATCGCCGCGGCGCAGACGACCAGCAGGGTTGCGGCTCGACACCACGTTCCCATGCTCGAGCTAGCGCCCGCCGCCACGTCGTCTCCCACCCGTTCGAGCAATCGCCAAGGCCACCGCAAGTAGCGAGAGGCCGGTAGCCGTCTGGTCCCTTCGATCCGTCGCCGCCGATGCGACGCTGCAGCCGCCGCCGCCACCACCGCCGCCGCCACCGCCGCCGCCGCCGCCGCCACCGCCGTTGGCGTTGGCGGGGCGTCGTCGTGGGGCGACGTCTATGACCGCGTGTACGCGGCCGTGCGGCCGCGGTTCGAGCGGGCGTTCGGCGAACGTTGGGCGGGCGCGGTCAAGCAGGCCAACGCCGAGTTCCTCGAGCTGCTCGAGCGCATGGTCGAGCTCGGCGAGGACGAGCGGCAGGTCGCCGTGGCCGAGCAGTCCTGACGAGCGTGAAGGACCAGCTCCCGCTCATCGATCGCGGCCGGTTCTGTCCCGGCCGCGACTGCAGCGTGCCATGCGGCGCGCCGGGCTACACGTGCAAGTGCAGCCCGTGCTTCTGTCCGGCCTGCCAGCAGGGCGCCGCCGCAGGCCGGCGTCGCGCGCTCGCACCCGACGACCTCCCGGCGCTCGCGGCTCGGCCGCAGCGCCTGTTCTACGGGCCGTCGACTCGGGTGCGCACATGAGGTTCGACCAGGCGATCGACGAGTTCCTGCGCGACAAACGCGACGCCGGCCAGATCAACAGCGACCGCACGGAGGTCAGCTACCGCGGGCGACTGGAGTGGCATGCCGAGGACGTCGGCAACCGCGACCCGCGGTACACCAGTCGCGAGGACGTCAAGCGCACCCTGCGTCGATGGGAGCACCCGAACACGCAGGCCAACGCGCGAGCGATCCTCGTCAGCTTCTATCGCTGGGCGGTCGAGGAGGGGCTGCGCAAGGACAACCCGGCCGAGCAGACACGCCGGCCGAAGAAGCGCAAGCCAAGCGTCTACCGCCTCAAACGCGACGAGGTCGTCGCGGTGATGCGCGCCGCCGAGACCGTGCGCGAACGACGCGTCATCTATCTCGGCCTGCTCGTCGGCGCGCGCAACCAGGAGCTACGGGGGCTGCAGCGCCGCCACTTCACCAAGCAGGCCGGCGCCGTCTGGATCTCGCCCGACATCGCCAAGGGCGGCCGCGAGCGCTACGTCCCCGTCCTCCCCGAGCTCGAGCCCGTCGTCGAGGAGATCCTGCACGCCGTCGGACCCGGCTGGTGTGACCGCAACGGCGTGCACCGCGGCCCCTACGTCAACTGCGCCCAGCGCTCACGCGGCGGCCTGCAACAGACCCTCATGCGCGACCTGACCGAGGCGCCGGCGAGCCCGCAAGCCATCTACTACATCGTCGGACGCGTCGCCAAGCGCGCTCGCATCGGCGCTCACATCCACCCACATCTCCTGCGCCACGCGTTCGGCGACCACGTCACCCGCCAGGCCGGCATCCGAGCCGCGCAGGCCGTCCTCGGCCACGCGTCGATCGACACCACGCAGAGCACCTACACCGGCGGCGTGACGCTCGACGAGCTCACCGCCGCCCTCGCCTTCTTCCGCTACGACCCGAACGCACGTCCGCTAGACCCCACCGAACAGACGTTCTACCCCCCCGCCAACTACCCCGAGATCCCCGTAGAGGCGCCGTCCGGAATCGAACCGGAGTAAACGGCTTTGCAGGCCGCTGCGTAGCCACTCCGCCACGGCGCCGGGGGCCGGGTCCAGGGTACCGCTCGCGGCATGAGCGCCGCGTGCGCGGGCCGGTGCTCGCACCGGTACGCAGACCGCGGTTTGAGTCCGCGGCTTCAGGCGTCGCCACCCTCGTCGGCCAGCCGGTTCGCTTCGCGGGCGAGCAGGCCAAGGCGAGCCTCGCGCACGAGCGGCACCTCGCGGCGGCGCTTACGCACGTTGGCGAGGTTGATCTCCGTCGTGTGGATCGCCTGCTCGTCCTCGGGCAGCTCGCAGACGATCTCGCCCCATGGGTCGACGATGTGCGAGCCGCCCCAGAAGCGCAGATGCTCGCCCTCGTCGCCGACGCGATTGCAGAAGACGACGAAGCACTGGAACATCCGCGCGTAGAAGACGGTGATGTCGCGCCAGTAGGTCTTCGAGTCGTAGCGCTCGGGGAAGCGGCTCTGCGAGGAGTTCGTCGGCATCAGCAGCACGAGCGCACCGTCCTGCACGGCGAGGAACGCGAGATGCGGCTGCCAGGCGTCGTTGCAGATCAGCGTCGCCATCCGCCCGTGTCGCGTGTTGAACGCGCGCATCGACTGGCCGGGCGAGAAGTGCTTGCGCTCCTCGAAGACGTCGTAGGTCGGCAGGTAGAGCTTGCGGTGCGTGTGGACGACGCCGTTCGCGTCGAGGTAGGAGGCGGCGTTGTAGTTGTGCACGCCGTGGCCGTCCTCGTAGAGGCCGATCAGCACGTCGGTCTGCGGCGCGACGGAGGCCAGCGCCGTCAGGCGGGGGTCGTCGGCGGCCATCGAGACGTCCTCGTCGACCTGGCTGAGCGCGTAGCCGGTCAGAAACAGCTCCGGGAAGACGACGAGCCCGCTGTCGTCGCCCGCGGAGTCGGCGACGATCTCGGTCGCGCGGGCGAGGTTGGCGTCGACGTCGCCGAGCTCGCTGGCGACTTGGGCGAGGGTGATTCGCATGGCGGTCGCGAGACTACCCGGCGGCTGCCTGAGGGCGCCGCGGCATTGCTATCCTCGCCGCTCCCAGGGCGATTAGCTCAGCTGGGAGAGCGCCGCCTCGACAAGGCGGAGGTCACTGGTTCGAGCCCAGTATCGCCCATCGTCGCTGGACCCGCACGAAGCCCAAGCCCGACGCGCGGTACCTCCGTCGCACGGCTCCCATGGGCGCGGTCGCGGTCAGGCGGTCGTCGCCGATGGCCGCGGGCTTCCGTCGCTCGTGGTGGATTCGCCCGGTCGAACGTGCGACGAGCGGGCACGCAGCCAGGCGGACGTTCCATGAACATCTGACGGATGGGATCGGTGCTCGTGACCAATGGTGAGTTGTTCAGCAAGCGACGGAGGCAGGGCCTGGTTCGGTCGGCGCCCATGCGGCGAACGGAAGTGCCCGGACGACCGGCTCGCAGTACCGTCGTGTCAGGCGATGTCCGTCCTGCGCTTCCACGTCCCGCCCGAGCACGCGCTGCTCACGCTTGCCGACGCGAGCGGCGGCCTCAGCGCGCTGTTCGCGTTCGACGCGCACATGGCCCACCACGTCGCCTGGCTGGACGAGGCGGCCGAGGCGCTTGGGCACGATCGCCGGGGGGAGGACGGTGACGTCAAGGACGCGCGGGCGCTCGCCAACGCCCAGACCGAGACGATCCGCGCGCTGCGCACCGAGCTCGCCGAGCTCGCCGCCGACGCCGAGGCGCAGCTGCCCGAGGGCGTCACGTACGACGTCCCGATCGTCACCGAGGAGAAGCTGCCCTACCTGCCCGACACGCTCGGCCCGCGCGAGCTCGTCCACGTCGAGAAGAGCTTCAAGAGCGGGCTCGCCGCCCACCTCTTGGCGGCGACCGCTTCGCTCGGGCCGCTCTCCGAGCGGCTGGCCGGCTTCGAGGACGAGGACTGCCGTCAGCTCGGCGAGCGCATCGCGGCGTTCGTCGTCGCCGTTCGCGGCGACGCCTGAGCCCGGATCCACCGATCCTCGCGGCGAACCCCATCCACGATCATCGGTGGATCCGGGCTGAGACGCCGCGACTAGACCAGGTCGCCCTCGACGGCGGGCGGCCAGGTCACGACGAGCCGGACTCCGCCCTCGATCCGAAACGTCAGGCCGTTCGTGCGCTCGCTGACCATCTCGACCGGGGCGTCGCTGAGATCGAAGCGCGCATCGCCGATCGAGTAGTGCCCGCGCAGGTCGAAGTGGTGGGCCGGCTCGGCCAGCGACGAGCTCTTGTCGTGGCTCCAGTTCTCCAGCTGGCCCGTCGCGATCAGCAGCGGCGACTCGTGCGCGACCTCGACCCATGCGGTGATCTCCTGGCCGAGGCGATCGTTGAGCGTGAGCAGGGCTTCGTCGAGCGTCATCGTCGTCGGCGCAAACGTAGCGCGAAACGTTCGCTGCCAGCGCGCCGGATCGGTAGCCTCGCGGCGATGCGCGCCCTCCTGCTCGTCAGAGGACAGCTCACGCCAAGCTGATGTCCGCCCTGCCACCGGCCCTGTTCGAAGTGAGCTTCGCCGTGCCGGCCGAGATGCGCTGGGCGATGCGCGCCAAGGGCGTGATCGACGACTGGCTGCTGAGCGACGCCGCCGCGCAGCGCCCGGTCGACGAGCTGCCGGCGGCCGATCTGCGGATGGAGATCGACCACAGCGAGCTGCGGCTCAGCTGGCTTGAGCTCGAGGCGACGAACGCCTGGCAGGCGATCAGCCGCGCGTCGACGATCGTCGAGGAGATCATCCCCGAGCTGCTGCGCACGCGCACGCTGCGCATCGACGCGCAGCTGCAGGGACCCGATCCCGAGCAGCGCCGGCCGCTCGGCGCCTGAGCCGCGCAAGGCGCCCGCGCGGCGTGAGCTCAGGGGGAGCCGAGCTCGTCGACGAGCCGCAGCAGGTCGAGCGGGCTGAACGGCTTGGTGAGGAAGCGATCGGCTCCCGCCTGCGCCGCCCGTGCGCGCGCCGAGTCGTCGGCGGACGCCGTCAGCATGACGATCTTCGCGCCCGCCATCGCCGGCTCCAGGCGCATCTGACGGCAGGCCTCGATGCCGTCCAGGAGTGGCATGTCGATGTCGAGGAACACGAGCCGCGGCCCCTCGCGGCGAGCGGTCTCGACGGCCTCCTGCCCATCGCCCGCTTCATGCAGGTCGAACGAGGAGACCCCCTCGAGCGTCGTCAGGATGAGCTTGCGGATGAACGGATCGTCATCGACGATCAGCACCACGTGCTGCTCGACGCCGGGCATCAGCCGATCTCCTGCCGAATGCGCTCGATCGCCTCGTCTGGCAGCCTCTCGAATGCCTCGATCACGGCCGGATCGAAGTGCGTGCCGGCGCCCTGTCGAATGATCACGCGTGCTCGCGCGAGGGTCGACGCCTGCCGGTACGGACGGTCCGTCGTCAAGGCGTCGAGCGTGTCGGCGACCGCGAAGATCCGTGCCGAGATCGGGATCTCCTCGCCGGCGAGCGCGTCGGGGTAGCCGCCGCCGTCCCAGCGCTCGTGGTGATGGCGGATGACGTCGCGCGCCGCGCCGAGGAACTCGATGTCGCGCACGATCTCCCAGCCGGTGACCGGGTGCTGCTGCATGATCAGCCGCTCGGCGCTCGTCAGCGGCCCGGGCTTGAAGAGGATCGCGTCGGGCACGGCGACCTTGCCCGCGTCGTGCAGCAGGAAGCCGAACTCGATCTCCGGCTCGTCGCCGAGGCGCAGGCCGTAGGCCTCGGCGAGCCGCAGGCCGTAGGCGGCGACCCGCTCGGCGTGGCGGCCGGTGTAGGCATCGCGCGCCTCGACGGCGCTCGCCAGCGCGCGCACGGTGAGCATGTAGGAGCGCCGCAGCTCCTGTGCGCGGGCGCGCTCCTGCTTGAACGTCTCGCGCAGATCGGCGGCGTAGCGCTCGAGCTGAAGCTCCTTCTCGGCCGCCTCGCGGACGCGCTGGGCAAGCTCGGCGTCGAGTGCCGCGATCTGCTGCTGAAGCTGCTTGTCCGTGCCCATCGAGATCATCCTCCTCCAGCCGCGGGACGCTCGCCGAGCGCCGATCGCAGCGCGCTGACGGCCTGGGGCAGCCCCAGCACCGGCATGCCGACGCCGTTGCCCGCGGTCGCCTGACCGTCCTCGCCCGTCGAGAAGAGGATGACCGAACGCCCGAAGCGACGACCCCGCAGGACGCTGCCGTCGACGATCTGCGCAGACGCGCCCATGCTCTCGTGCACGAGCACGACCTCGAAGCGCTCGTCGGTACCGGCCCGCGTCGCGCGCTCGGTCGTGGTCTCCCAGCGATGCTCCACGCAGAGCGCGTCCAGCGCGGGCTCGAGCTCGGCGCGCAGCGCCTCGGGCGCGACGACGAGCACGCGCGACCGCTGGGTCTGGATCGCAGCGCCCAGCACCTCCGACAGGCGGCTGCGATCGATCGGCTTGGCGACGGTCCACTGCCCGGCCAGCTCGGGAGATCGCGCGGCGACCGACACGAAGACGACCGGGATCTCGCGCAGCTGCGGGTCGGCGCGCACCTCGCGCAGGACGTCCAAGCCGGTCATCCCCGGCATGAAGACGTCGAGCGTCACCGCGTCGAAGCGCTCGGCGCGCAGTCGCGCGAGGGCGTCCGGGCCTGAGTTGACCTGCACCGTCTGCACGCCGAGCGGCGCCAGCTGCTGCGCGATCAGCGTTGCGAGCGCCGGCTCGTCGTCGACGATCAGCACGCGTCGCGCGACGAGCGCGGCGGCGGGCGCGCCGTCCTGCCGATGGGCTGCGAACGCTCCCGTCGTGGGCGCGGCCGGCAGCCGGACCGTGAACGTCGTGCCGACCCCGACAGTGCTCTGCACGCCGATCGAGCCGCCGTGCATGTCGACGAGCGACTTGACGATCGCCAGGCCGAGCCCCGTGCCGGGGCTGCGGCGCTCGTCGGACGAGCCGCGGTAGAAGCGGTCGAACAGGCGCCGCGCCTGCTCCGGCGAGACGCCCGGACCGGTGTCGGCGACGGTGATCGTCGTCGCCCGCGAGTCGCCCTCCAGGCGCAGCGTGATCGCCCCGCCCTCGGGCGTGTAGAGGTGCGCGTTCGTGACGAGGTTCGTCACGACCTGGCGGATTCGTGCCGGATCGGCGAGCGCGGGCGGGCGCGGGTCGTAGATCTGCAGGTCCAGGCGCTGGCTCTTGGCCTGCAGCCGAGGTCCGATCATCGCCGCGACCTCCTCGACCGTCTCGCGCAGGTCGCTGCTGCGCGGCTGGATCTCGAACTGGCCGGACTCGATCCGCGCGATGTCGAGCAGATCGTCGACGAGCTCGACGAGGCGGTCGGTCGACTGCAGCGCGATCCGGATGAAGTCCTGCTGGCGCTCGGTGAGGTTGTCGGCGTTCGTCGTCTGCAGCAGCTCGATGAAGCCCTTGATCGAGGTCAGCGGGCTGCGCAGCTCGTGCGAGGCGGTCGCGACGAAGTCGCTCTTGGCCTGCTCCAGGCGCGCGCGCTCTGTGATGTCGCGCAGCGTCCACACGATCCCGCCGTCGGGGCCGGCCAGCCGCGCCGCCGTGACGGCGAGCGTGAAATCGCCCTCGCGGCGCACCGTCACCTCGCCGGCGAGCGCGTCGACGAGCTGCGGCAGCGGGCTCTGCGGGCCGTGCGCGGAGGTGCCGACGCGCAGCGTCGGGACGAGCTCGCTCGCGCGCGGGTTCAGCGACGTGATGCGATCGCCGTCGTCGCAGATCACGAGGCCGTCGCCGAGGCTCTGGATCGTCGTCGCGAGGCGCTGGCGCTGGACCTCGACCCGCGCGCTCGCGGTCGCAAGATCCGCGCCCATCGCGTTGAACGCCAGGCCGACCGCCTCGAGCTCCTTCGGACCGCCCGCCTCGACACGGGCGTCGAGGTCACCGGAGGACATCCGTCGCGTCGCGCCGACGAGGTCGTCGAGCGGCTTGCGCATCGCGCGGATCAGCAGCGTCAGGAAGGCGAGCACGCCGACGAGCGCGAGGCCGGCGCCGAAGCCGATCGCCAGCAGCGCGGTGCGCGAGCGCGTCGTCGCCTCGTCGCGGGCCTGCTCGCGGCGGACCTGCTGGCGACTTGAGAGCTGCTGCACGGCGCGGCGCACGACGGGCAGCGTGTCGGTCGCCGAGCTGCGCGGGGCGGACCGCGTCGGACGCGCGGCGAGCGCGGTCGCGTCACGCC